>JBNJDM010000076.1:0-9987 GCA_051744925.1 Thermodesulfobacteriota bacterium
TTTTTATTTACCAATACAAAAATCAGTGAACACCTTATCAAGTATATCCGGAGAAACTTTATTGCCTGTTATTTCACAGCACAAGTCTATACAGTCTCTTATGTCGTATGAGATAAGTTCAAATTCAGGGACTTCCTCAGTTTGCAAAATTAAATTTTTCAGCTTTAATGATATTTGTTTTAAAAGCTCGTACTGCCTTTGGTTTGGTATAATATAAGAGGTTGCATCTGAATTTTTTGATTCAAGATATTCATAAATTCTTTTTTTTAATTCATCTATCCCTTTTGATTTCAGAGCTGATATATAGACTGGTTCAAGATCAGAAAAAAATGTTTCACGTGAAACATCACTGATTAAATCTTTTTTGTTTACTACAAAAATATATGGGAGATTTTTTATCTCTTCATAAAGTTCCAAAGCTTCTTTATTATCTTCATCAGAACCGTCTACCATAAAAATAACAAGATCAGAAGAGGCAAGAGCCTGCCTTGATCTTGAGATACCGATCTTTTCAATTTCATCTTCGGAATTTCTTATTCCGGCAGTATCTGAAACAACAAGAGGAAAACCATTAAGATTAAGAGACTCTTCAATAACATCTCTTGTGGTGCCTGGTTGTGAAGTTACTATGGATCTGTCTTTATACAGCAGCCTGTTAAGCAGACTCGACTTACCTGCATTAGGAGGACCGACTATAGCAATTTTAAAGCCTTCCCTTAATTGATGACCGGAATTGTGATTTTCAATAAGTTCGTCTGTTTTTGTTTTTAAAATATTCAGTTTTTCATAAAAAAAAGACTGGTCAAAATCTTCATCTGCATCATCAGGAAAATCTACAAAAGCAACAATGCGGGATTCAATTTGAGTAAGCTCTTCAATAATACTATTTATCTCTGAACCAAGAGCTCCCATGGAAAGATTTACAGCAGTTTTATGGGCAAGTTCAGATGATGAATTAATAAGATCCATAACAGCTTCGGCCTGGGTTAAACCGATTCTTCCGTTGAGAAAAGCTCTTTTTGTAAATTCTCCGGGCTGAGCAGAGTCAGCTCCCATAGAATTAACAAGAAAAAGAATTTTTTTTAAATTGTACCTGCCTGAATGAGCCTGAATTTCAACAACATCTTCAGCTGTATAAGAATAGGGGGCTTTCATGAAAACAATCAGAACTTCATCAAAAATCTCTTGTGAAAAAGGATCAAAAATAAAACCGTAGTAAAGATAACGAGTTTTAATTTTATCTTTATCAAGAGATATAAAATTATTTTCTTTGTTTTTTTTTCTGAAAATTTTGATGCCTATATTAAAGGCATTTTCACCGGAAATTCTGATAATTCCGATTCCGCCTGTACCAGGAGGAGTTGATATGGCAGCGACGGTATTTGTAGATAGGTATTTTGTCATTTTATCACATAAGAGCCGGAAATGGTATCGTTTAAGCAATTTTATTCCGGCTCTGTAAGCTTTTATTTACTGTCTGGTTACTTTGCGTTTTCCCTTAAATTTCCTGGAAGGGAAAACAACAAGTTTTCTGTAATAGCCTTCACCCATACTCTGGGTTCTGACTTTTCTGTCATCTCTTAATGCTATATGAATAAATCTTCTTTCATAGGAAGACAACTGACCGATAGTAGAAGGCTTGCCTGTTTTTTTAACTTTTTCAGCATACCTGAGAGCTATGGAACGAAGATTTTGTTTTCTTCTTTCCAGATAATCTTCTATATCTATAAGAACCCTTACACGATCATCGGATAGTTTGTTTACAATTTTATCTACAAGAAACTGCATAGATTCGAGATTTTGACCTTTTTTCCCGATTATAACTCCGGGATTATCTGCTTTCAGATTATATAAAACCTCATTACCTCTTATTTCAGGTAAAATTTCAAAACTATCAGAAAGATTCATAAGGATTTTTTCAAGCGTTTCTCTTCCTTTTTCAACAGCTTCATCACTTACATCAACAGCATCTTTGTCAATAGCCTCATCATCAAAAGCTTTTTGAGTTTTTTCTTTAGGTGCTTTTTCAGCTTTTTCTTCAGACGCTTTTTCAGATATCTTTTTCTCTTCAGTTACTTTTTCTTTTTTTTCAGAACCTTTTTTTTCAGGTTCCGAAGAAGAAGGAGCAGGTTCACTCTTTTTTGGTTTTTTAAAATTTGCTGATTTTTTACTTTTAGCAGTTTTTTTATCTGAATCAAAAGCTTCATCTACAAGTGATGATGCACCGGATCCGCTTTCCCCTTTATAATCAGTCGAAAGATTTACTTTTATCTTTGCTTTTTTAACACCTATAAAACCGAGAAAACCGCTGTTACCATAAGTAATTACTTCATACTGAATCTTATCAAGAGGAATATTTAAATTTTTTGAAGCAGATTGAAGTGCTTCATCTACATTTTTACCTTCATATTCTGTTTGAACAGCCATAAAACTACCTCCATCATTTGGAAAGGGAATGGGTTACATAGTACTGCTGGGCCATAGAGAAAATATTGTTAACTAGCATGTAAAGAACAAGACCTGCAGGCAGATTTATAAATATAACCGTTATAAGAACAGGCATAAACATCATCATTTTCGCCTGAGTAGGGTCACCTGCAGCAGGAGTCATTTTCTGCTGTAAGAACATCGATGCACCCATAATAATTGTCAAAAGAGGAATTCCATAAGGTTCCTTCATAAAAGGAATAGCAAAATTCAAATCAAAAAGTCTGTCAGGAGCTGATAAATCCTGAATCCACAGCATAAAAGGTGCATGTCTTAATTCAATGGCACTGAACAGCATCCTGTAAAGCCCGAAAAATATGGGAATCTGAACCAGAATAGGTAAACATCCGCTTAAGGGATTGACTTTATATGTTTTATATAAATTCATTACTTCCTGATTCATTTTCTGCTTGTCGTTTTTATACTTCTCTCTTATCTCCTTCATCAAAGGCTGAATTTTCTTCATCTGATCCATGGACTTGGCACTTTTTGTACCAAGAGGCCAGAATACAAGCTTAACAAGAAGGGTGAGCAAAATTATAGATACCCCGTAATTGGGAATAAATTTATATATAAAATTTAATACCCATAGACAAGGTTTTGATATTACATCTATAAAACCGAAATTAACCGATTTATCAAGATTAAAACCTGTATCTTTTAATATTTCTGTGCTTTTGGGACCTATGTAGTAATGGTAGTTAAAAGTCTTTTTATCACCGCTGTTCAGGTTAAAAGGTTCGGTAAGAAAATCAGCCTTTATGTACTGTCTTCTTGCTCCTGAAAAACGATCTTCAACAACCTTGAAATCTGTTGCAGTATAATTTTCAAAATCTGGAACAACTGCTGATAAAAAATAGATAGATTCAAGTCCGCCCCAGTCTATTTCAGATCTGAAACTCCCTTCTTCAGGAATATCGTCAATATCTATCTGTTTTACCTTTTGTTGTGAAGAATTAAAAACTGCCGGGCCAACAAAACCTATTTGTCTTGATTCAGGTTTTCTTGTGTTAATTGACACATTAAGCTGATTTGAAAATGTATTTCCTGTATTATTAATTACTGTTACATTACAGTCAAAAAGATAGGAATCACCATAAAAAATATAATCTTTTATTATCTTAATTCCGTTTTCAGTCTGATACTCAAAAGAAACCTCTTTTCTGCCTGAATCGACAACAACTGATGAGGCGTTCATATCAGACAAAAAATTTGCTTTTTTTAGATTAAGACCTGAAACAGAATTAAAATCTACAAAATAACTCCCGTCCATAAAGTCCTGGTCTATCATCTCTTTGAAAGGAGCATCTTCTTTATTTTTTTCTTTATAATTTTTTAATTTAAAACTGCTTATTTTTGCACCTACACTTGAAATAACAGCTATATAATCAGGTGTTTCTATAGTATATTCTTTTTCATCCACAGGAAGATTTTTTATAATATCCTTTTTTTCTTCACCGGATGCTGCCTGCTTATCAGGACTTGCCTGATCAGTTTTTTCACTGAATGAGTTATCCTGGGTTTTTCTGTTGTCTTCACGGGACATATTGCTCTGATCTGTAACAGAAGTTTTTTCGCCGTAAAAATAATTCCAGCCGAAAAATACAATAAAAGATAAGACTACAGCGATTAAAAGACGAAGCTGTTCCATAATTCCTCGTTAAATTATTATTTTTTTGTAAACCAACCCTTACTCAACAGGATCATATCCTCCCGGATGAAAAGGATGGCATTTAAGTATTCGTTTTAAAGAAAGCCATAACCCTTTAAAAATTCCGAATTTTTCGATTGCCTGGTAGGAATATGCAGAACAGTTGGGATAAAATCTGCAGTTACTGCCGAGATAGGGAGAAATGCAAAGCTGATAAAACCTTATTATTAAAAGAAATGTTTTTTTAACCATCTGAACGCTCTTTTATTTTGCTGAAGAGACTATAAAGAGATCTGAATAATTCTTCAGACTTTTGATCAGCACAGTTTTTTTTTGCAATAACATTTATATCAAGATTGAGTTTTTCCGAAGTCTTATTTAATCTCCAGTATTCTCTTGTCAGACGTTTTACCCTGTTTCTTACAACCGCGTTTCCTACTTTTTTGGATACAGTTATCCCTATCCTGCCTGAAGAATCACTATTACCGGTATTAAAAACTCCTATAAAATACCTTGAGTGACATACTCTGCCGTTTGAGGCAAGATGTAAAAATTCATGTCTTTTTAAAAGACGCTGTGATTTTCCAAAACCGAATTCAGGCAATTTTAAATTCTTAAAATTTATAAAGTTCAAAAGCTGAAATAAAACAAAACTGGTAATTAATCTTAATCTTTTAAACCGCTTAGATTAATCAGTTTTTTTAATAATAAGCTAATAATAAAAGCGGTTTTACATAAATAAATATTAAGATAAAAATACCAGTTTCAAAGATTCATTAAGCTGAGAGTTTTTTACGACCCTTAGCTCTTCTTCTTCTTATAATTGTTCGTCCCCCAACCGTAGACATTCTTTTTCTGAATCCGTGTCTTCTTGCTCTTTTTATTCTGCTGGGCTGAAATGGTCGTTTCATAATTTAAAATCCTTATACTTTCAAATATTTGTTAAAAACTGCATACTTATCATTTATATTAACCCAAACAAATAAACATAATATATTATATTTGTCAATTTTTTACATAATATAAATTTATCTGAATTAATTGCTTCCCTTTTTTTTCATTCTGACTCCAGTTGCTACAAAGAATATGGAGTTCTTAAATTTTCTACTATATCAAACTGCTCTCTGTGATATGAAGCAACAGGATATACAACAACAGGTTTTTGAATAAAATCTTCTATAATATTAAAAACCTTTGATTCCTCTCCATGGAGAAGTTCAGCTATTTCTGTATTGCACCTTATAGTCATTGATTCTCCTGTCATATCAACAGACTTTCTTTTTACATCCCTTACAATATTGTAGCATATTGTTTTACCTGAATTTAAAAATCCTCTTCCTTCACAATAAGGACATGGTTCACAAAGGGTTTTATTAAGTTCTTTTCTTTCCCTCTTTCTTGTCATCTGAATCAGTCCGAGATCTGTCATTGGAAGAACATAGGTTTTTGTTTTATCTTTTTTCAAAGCATCTTTTAAAGCATTAAAAACTCTTTCCTGATTGGAAGTATTCTCCATATCTATGAAGTCGATTATAATAATTCCGCATAAATTCCTCAGTCTTGTCTGATATGCTATCTCTTTTACAGCTTCAAGGTTTGTTTTAAGAATTGTTTCTTCAAAATTATGCTTTCCTACATATCTACCTGTATTTACATCTATTGCAACAAGAGCTTCTGTATGCTCAATTATTATGTATCCACCCGATTTAAGCCATACTTTATTTTTAAGTGCCCTTTGAATATCGCCTTCAATATTATAAGCATCAAAAATAGGCTCCTTTCCCTGAAAAAGATCTACCTCTACAGGAAAATCGACCATATGTTTGTTTAAAAAATTCTTAACAGCTTTATAACCGTCTTTAATATCAATAACAACCTTATTAACTTCATGTGTAAGAAGATCTCTTACAGCTCTTAAAGTAACAGACAAATCTTTATGAAGACATGCAGGAGCTTCTTTAACCCTGTTTTTTTCAACAACAGTTTTCCACAGTTTTTCAAGAAAATTCATTTCCCGAAGCAAAGCATCATCATCAACACCTTCTGCTGCTGTTCTGAGAATAAACCCGTAATTATTATTTCTTCCGTTTTCAAGCAGTTTTCTCAGACGTTCCCTTTCAGCTGCATCCCCGATTCTTCGTGAAACACCTATATGATCAATTGTAGGCATTAAAACAAGATATCTTCCCGGTATTGAAATATGGGTTGTAACTCTTGCACCTTTTGAACCTACAGGACCTTTTGATATCTGAACCACAATATCCTGACCCTGGTTAAGAACGTGCTGAATTTCAAAATCTTCTTTTTTTCCGTTCTCTTTTAATTCAGTTTCTGATTCAATAAAACCTTCTTCGTCTTCAGGCTCATCATATTTTTCAATAAAGTCTTCGCTTTCAAGATTTAATTTTTCTGTATGAAGAACATCATCGACATATAAAAATGCAGCTTTTTCAAGGCCTATTTCAACAAAGGCTGCCTGCATACCGGGAAGAACTCTTTGAATTTTACCTTTGTAAATGCTTCCTACAATATTTTCATCTATCCCGCGTTCAATGAATAATTCTGCCAAAACTCCGTTTTCGAGCAGCGCAACACGGGTTTCATGCAAAGAAGCATTAATTATTAATTCTTTTTCCATTTTAAAAAATTATCCGTTTTGTGAAATTTTATATATTTTAAATTCTTTAATTTTATCTTTATCTAATTTTAGTACATGCTTAAGAAAAATATCCGGTCTTAAGGTTTTACCATTTTCAGAGATAATTTTCATTTTTATTTTATTATTTTCTAATATTTTTACTTCTTTAAACCAGTATTTAAGATCATAAATTCTGTCTTTTTTCTTTTTTACCAGAGTAATTTCATATTTATTCAATTCATTGAATTCATTAATTTTTTTATTTAAATCCAAAATATCTGTAAACAAAACTTCGTATATATAATAGCAGTCTAATCTGAATTTGAATTTTTTATCATTTTTTTCAATATCTTTTATATAAATGCCTCTTGGAAGGGTTTTATTCAGGTTTAAAAGAAGATTTGCTATATCAGGATTAAAACAGTCTACTGTCATTTTTTCACACTTACTGTACAGTCCTATGGGAAGAGCATCTTTAAAATTCATTTTAGGTTTTGGATGAAATCCTTTGGTAAAATCGAATTTCAGACCTGATCTGTCAAAAGCTCTCTGAAATATACCCACAAGTTCAAGATGACCCAGAAACACAGCATTGTCTTCTTTGGAAAATTTGATTTTAAGTTTTATTACATTATTATCAGATTTTTCTGTTTCTGTATTATCGTTGTTATATTTTAAATCTGCTTTTGTAAAAACTTTTGGAAATACAGTTTTAAAATCGCAAACACCACAGCCGCTGCATTCAGCTATTCTGCAGTCTTGTGTTACTGATTCTTTTCCTGAGTTTAAAAGTTCTTTTTTTAAATACGCTTTTTTAACACCAATATCTATTTTATCCCATGGCAGCTCTTCATCAGGACTTCGTTCACGTATAAAATAATCTATATCTATGTTTTCCTTTTCAACAGCATCCATCCATTTATCATAATCAAAATGCTCATTCCACCCGTCAAGATGGCATCCTGATTCATATGCCCTTACAATAAGAGGGGCTAAAGATCTGTCACCTCTTGAAAAAAGACCTTCAAGTCTTGTATGTTTAGGATCCTGCCATTTAACAGTTACACCTTTAATTTTTAGATTTTGTTTAAGGTATAAAAATTTATCCATTGATTCATCACGGCTTAAAAGCTTTTCCCACTGAAAAGGGGTGTGAGGTTTCGGAATAAAAGTTGTAAGACTTACATTTATTTTGCAGTTTCTTGATTCAGGAAGATTTTTAAGCTTTCTTACAAGAGCTATCATTGAATCAAGATCATCTTTTGTTTCAGTTGGAAGACCAATCATAAAATAAAGCTTTATAAGTTGCCAGCCCATTTCAAAAGCAGTTTTAACTGTTTGTGTAATCTCTTCTTCACTTAAATCCTTGTTTATAACATCTCTTAATCTTTGTGATCCTGCTTCAGGTGCTATTGTAAAGCCTGTTTTTCTTACTTTACTGATCTCTTCCATCAGATTTTTTGTAAGGCGTCCGGCACGTATTGAGGGAAGAGAAACAGATCTTGCCTCATTTTTATATTTTTTCATAAGATTAAGAAGAAGTTCAGGAAAACATGTATAATCTCCTGTACTCAGCGAAAGAAGGGATAAATCTTCATAACCTGTGCTTTTTATAGATTTTTCTGCAATATCAAGAAGCTTTTCAACACTTCTTTCTCTTACAGGCCTGTATATCATTCCTGCCTGGCAGAATCTGCAACCTCTTGTACATCCCCTTGAAATTTCAAGTCTAAGTCTGTCATGTACAGGTTTGCCGTATGGAATAACAGGAGAAACCGGAAAAGGAGCGTCTTCAAGATCTGTTATTTGTCTTTTTTCAACTTTTTTATAATCAGAATAAACAGGTTCATTATAAAGATTATTATTTTCTTTATCATAGAAAAAAGAAGGTATATAAACACCCTTAACCTCTTTCATTTTCAAAAGAAGGGTTTGTTTATCTTTGCTTCCGGATTTTTTCCATTCCCTGTATATGCTGCATATTTCAACAATAGCTTCTTCACCGTCTCCAATAAGAATAATATCAAAAAACGGGGCCGCAGGTTCGGGATTAACCATACAAGGCCCACCAGCTATTATAAGGGGAAACGATTCATCTCTTTGATCTGAGTAATAGGGAATATCAGATAAATCGAGTATTTCTGTAATACCTGTAAAATTAAGCTCATATAAAAGTGAAAAACCTATAATATCGAATTCTTTTAAAGGTTTTTTAGTCTCCAGACTTCCGAAAGATATATTATTTTTTATAAGTTCTTCCTTCATATCTGGTGAAGGTACAAAAACTCTCTGGGCAAATATATCATCAATACTGTTTAAAATATCATAGAGTATCTGAATTCCGAAATGGGATGATCCTATTTCATATAAGTCAGGAAAAGCCAGTGCAAAATCTATAAAAACATCTTCTTTATTTTTAGTTACAGCATTAACTTCACTTCCGAGATAGGTTCCCGGATTATTAACATTTAAATACAAATCTTTATAATTCATTTACTTCTTCCGGGTTATTGGTAAATTCCTTTAATTGCTGACCAGCCTGAATCTTCATATATTTTTACCGGGTCAATATTAAATTCCATCATTTTTTTTAAAACATCTTCTTTTTTCTCTTCAATTATTCCTGAAAATATAAATGAGGTATTTGAATGTGAAACCCTTTTAAGATCGGGTATAAGTTTAATTATAACATCTGCAAGAATATTTGCGGTAATAACATCGTATTTTTCATCAGCCTTCTTTGCCAGATCAGATTTTGATACGTCAAATTTTAAATCATCTATTTTATTTAGTCTTAAATTGGCTTTTGATATTTCAACTGCTGCCGCATCAGTGTCTGTTCCCTTTAAATATCCTGCTCCAAGTTTTGCAGCGGCAATCATAAGTATTCCTGAACCGCATCCCACATCAAGAACTTTATCACCCTTTTTTACAGTATCTTCAATATGTTTAATACAAAGATTGGTTGTCGGATGAGATCCGCTTCCAAAAGCCATTCCAGGATCAATATTAATTACAATATTGTAGTCCTTTTCAAGATTCCGCCAGGTAGGTTTTATAACTATATTTTCTGATACCTCTACAGGATAAAAAAACTCTTTCCATGAATTAGCCCAGTCTTCTTCTTTTATTTCCTTTACTTCAAATTTTGTTTTTACATCAAAATCTTTTAAAATATCTTTTACATCATTTTTTATTAAATCTATTTTTT
>JBNJDM010000077.1:0-9917 GCA_051744925.1 Thermodesulfobacteriota bacterium
CGCTGCCTTTTACCCACAAATATTTGATTACATTCCCAAGCAGGAGCTCTGCCCTTTACCCACGAAATTCATTCAGACATATTATCCAGAATTTTTTTTATCTGGCTCCACTGAAAATCCGAAAAACAGTTAAATCCGAAACTATTATTACTACGCCGTCCTTTCAGGACTATAAATCAAAACGATAATACCGGTGGTTAAAACCACCGGCTTTACGACACTTCCCTTTCAGGGAAACCGCACAATATTGATGCTGCCGGACTCTTTCCTAAAAAAGATATTTTATTAGTGTTTCACTGCATAATTTGCGTCAAAAAAATATTTGTGGGTAAAGGGCAGAGCAGGAGCTTGGGAAAGAGCCTGGCCTCCGGCTGTCAGTCAATTCGCAGGTTACTTTATATGATAAACTCTCCCGGACTGCTGGCTCCCAAGCTCCAGCTTGGGAGCCTATATTTTACGTATTGCCAGATATTTACATTCTGAGTCTTGAGCTTAAAATGATGTCAGTAATGTTAGTAAAATTATTAATGCTCACGGCATTATAAAATCATATTCCTCAGCCGGCGCCGGCACCTCCGCAGGAAGGTGGAGGAGGCTGAAATCCACCGCTGCCTTTTGGTATTCCGTCAGGTCTTACAGCTCCTGCTGAGATTAATTTTTTTACATCACTGGTTTTGCATTCAGGACAGTTAATATCTTCATTGGAAGAAAGCACAATCTCTTCAAAAATCTTTCCGCATTTTTTACATTTGTATTCAAATATAGGCATATTTAAATCCTTGTTTTGATATTGATTGAACAAAATAAATTCTTTTACATACCCTATGATTAAAAAATATTCATAAAGTTACATGAAAACTAATAATTTTATTTCAGAGAATCAAGACCTTAATAATAAACTTTTAAGCTCTTAAAGATTATATGTGAACTGAATTTAAAATTTACCAGGTTATTTTAATTTCAGAATACAAAATTTTATTTGATTGCACGGTATGTTTTCATGTATTAGGTAGAACTGATCAATTAATAAAAATAATTTTTCAGCAAATAACTAAAATTATAAATACCCGGGAAATTTATGGCTGTCTACGAATATAAAGCTTTAACAAAAAGCGGAAAAAATAAAAAAGGGATAATTGATGCAGACAGTGAAGATACCGCCAAAGTAAAAATCCGGGAAAACAATCTGTATCCTGTTTTTTTAAAAGAAATAAAAAATACACAGCAATCAGACAAATCATCATTTTTATCAACTTTTTTCACAAAAAAAATTCAGACAAAAGAGATCTCCCTTGCCACAAGACAGATCTCAACACTTTTATCTGCAGGATTTCATCTTGTGGGTGCTTTAAGATCTGTAAGCTCCCAGATCAAATCAGAATCTTTAAAAAAAATCCTTACCAAAGTTAAGGATGAAGTAGAATCAGGTAAAAGTTTTGCCGAAGCTTTATCCAATTACCCCCAAACATTTACTACTGTATATATAAATATGATAAAAGCGGCTGAAGCTGCAGGTACACTTGAGATTGTAATGGAAAAAATTGCAGATCTCATGGAAACTACTGAAAAGCGGAAATCAAAAATAAGATCTGCCCTTGCCTACCCCCTTTTAATGATGTTTTTCGGCATTCTTGTTCTAATTATTCTTATGACCATGATTGTTCCTAAAATTGTTACTATTTTTTCAGACATGAACCAGCAACTGCCGGCAATAACCCTTATACTCATAAGCCTGAGCGATTTTTTAAAACAGTTCTGGTGGGCAATTTTACTTTTGATACTCAGTTTTCCGGGTATTTTAAAACTCCTTTTTAAAAATGATAAAACAGGCTATTTCATGGACAGGCTTATTCTCAGGATTCCTCTCTTTGGTGAGCTTAATAAAAAACTTATAGCTGCTAGATTTTCAAGAATACTTTCATCTCTTGTTAAATACGATGTTCCTATTTTAAAATCACTTGATATTGTTATAAATATTGTAAACAACCGGGTTTTTAAAGAGGCTTTATTAAGAGCTAAAAACGGCGTAGAACGCGGAGATGGTCTTGCAAACTCTCTTGATAAAGAAAAAATTTTCCCTGACATTACAATCCAGATGATATCTGTGGGTGAAAAAAGCGGTAATCTTGAAGACATGCTTGAAAAAGTTGCTGATATTTATGAAAACGACACCGAAGATATGATTGTTACACTTACCTCACTTCTTGAACCTTTGATAATTGTTTTTATGGCAATTATTATAGGCTTTATAGTTTTTGCTATATGTGTTCCGATATTTACAATGAATCAGCTCATAGCTTAAAAAATGACTTCTTTCAAAATTTATTGTTTTAAATATTTTCTGATTTATGATTAATTCCTGAACTGGCAGTTTGAATTAAAAAAAATAAGGTTCAGGAGATATTTAATGAAAGAAGTTCTTGATAATATATATTGCATAACAGAAAAGTTTAAATGGCCAATGTTTCGGCCTCCTGCAAATATTTATATAATAGGCGGGCCCAAAGGAATTATTTTTGACAGCGGATATGGAACTTATGCTGATATAAGATTTTTCAGAAAAGAGTATCTTAAAGTTCTTGATGATATAAAACAGAAAAAAAAGAATTTTAAGGCTGAATATATTATTCCAAGCCATTCCCACGGAGATCATTTTTCAGGTCTTCCGGGAATAAGAAAATTTACAAAAGCAAAAGTCTGCCTTACTCCTCAGATGGCAGAAGTACTGTCTTCAAAAAGTGCGCTTATAAATAAGCACAAAATATCAAATTCACCTGTAAGAATTCTCTGGAAAGAGGAAAGAACAAAAGCTGCAGGAAGATGGGATCTTATTTTCCCCCATCTTTTCGGACTTAAATTTATTGATGATCCTGACATAATAATAAAAGAATATGAATATATAAGCGACGGGATAAAAAACTGGCGCATTATTCCTGTAAAAGGTCATTGCGATGATCATATAGCACTTTACAATGAAAGTTCAGGAATAATGTTTTGCGGCGATAATATCTTAAACAGTGTAATTACATGGCTTGGCCCGCCCCGCTCTGATCTTGAACAATACTGCAGAACTCTTTGCAATATAAAAGCACTAAAAAATCTTAAACTTATTCTCCCGGGTCACGGAAGCCCTGTAACTGAACCTGTAAAAAGAATTAAAGAAATTCTTGCCCACAGAAGAAGCAGAACTAAAGATGTTATGGAAACAATTGCAGCAAAAGAAAATAAAGGAATCAGATTTAAAGAATTAAGAGATCAGATATATCCTCCGGGTACAAAATTCTGGGTAAAAAGCAGCGGAGAGGGCTGGATCCTTTCTACACTCGAATTTTTAATAAAAAAGAGAATGATTCATCTGAAAAGAACAGGAAGCAGGACAAGAATTATGCCTGAAAAAAACATATTCAGCAGCAGTAAAAAAGAAGAGGTTTTAAATATTTTATATAAACCCGATTAATTTTGCCTTCTTGCTAAATATAAATTTCAAAAAACCGGAAATCAGACAGTTTCCGGTTTTACAATTTTACTGTTTCTGTAATATAAAGCCATGTCAGTTGCAACAAGACATGCATTAAAAATATAAAGCCAGATAACATAATCATAATTGTAGAATAATTTATGAAAAAAACCTGAAATATAGCCTGTAAATATTATAATCATAAACGCAAGACTTTTTCCTGAATTATCCCGTGAAGTAAAAGATTTATAAATGCTTGCAGGCCAGGCACTTCCAAAACAAAGCAACATTAGTATTTCAAAAAAACTCATTTTTTCTTATTTTCCTGTTTCAGTATTTTGCTGATTATACAATCAAGTTGTATTCAAGTTCTTTCTTGTTTTAATCAAAAAATTATTATACCTAAATTTAGCGTTTTACAAGTTTGAAACTGATTAAAAAGTTTTCGTTCAGCAACTAAACTAACAATCTTAATATCAGCAGTTTTTAAAATACAAAAGGCATTAAAATGCATTTTTCATATAATATGTACAGATTTATTTCGACTTTTATTGGTGAAATTCTTATTTTTCTTTCTAAGGTATCCTCTGTTTTTACCTCAAAACCAAAACTTATTTTTTTTCATAAAAGATCAGGAAGGAATATAATTTCCACAAAAACAAACCAAAAAAAAATCTGGTTTTATGCATCCTCTCTTGGTGAAGCCGGTGTAAGCAA
The DNA here is from genome assembly GCA_051744925.1 of Thermodesulfobacteriota bacterium. Classification (GTDB taxonomy): domain Bacteria; phylum Desulfobacterota; class Desulfobacteria; order Desulfobacterales; family JACKCP01; genus JACKCP01. The sequence continues at coordinate 4,175 of JBNJDM010000077.1, forward strand.
AATTTTGATAAACGAAATAAAAAATTTATCCCCTGATACTAAATTTCACTTAAGTGTTACAACTGATACCGCATATGAATCAGCATCAAAAGAAATATTTACTCTTGCAGATATTTCATATTCCCCGATTGATTCAATCATAAGTGTAAGACATGCCTTAAAAAGTATTAAACCTGATCTGATTTGTTTAATTGAAACAGAGATCTGGCCAAACCTTATTGTGGAAGCAGGCAGAAATAAAATTCCTGTAATAATTTTAAATTCAAGAATCTCTAATACATCACTTCCCGGATATTCAAAAATAAAACCGCTTTTAAATGAAACTTTCAAATATATAAAAGAGATAAATTCAGCATCTGTAAATGACAGTATAAATCTTGAAAAATTAGGTATAAATAAAAATAAAATTCAAGTAACAGGCAATGCAAAGTATGACATAAAAACAAATGAAGAAAAAACTGATATATACAAAAAAAAGTATCTTGATATATTTAATTTTCCTGAATCTTCTCCTGTTATTTTATGCGGAAGCACAAGGGAGGGAGAAGAAGAGATTCTTGTAAAAACTTATCTTAATCTTAAAAAAGAGTTTACAGATCTTAAGCTTATACTTGCACCAAGACATCTTCACAGAATAAGTGAGATAAAAACCCTTTTAAAAAATTCAAATATATCATTCGGATTAAGATCTGAAAAAAATTCAGATAAAATTGATGTTGCTGTTGTCGACACAATGGGAGAGCTTAAAAATATTTATGCAGCAGCTGATATAGTTTTTACAGGCGGAAGTCTTAAAAACTTTGGTGGTCAGAATATTCTTGAGCCGGCAAGTTTAAAAAAACCTGTTGTTTTTGGACAATACATGGATAATTTTAAAGAAATTTCAACTGAATTGCTTGAAAACAAAGGCGGAATTCAAACAGATGAACAAGGTCTTGAAAATGTTTTTTTTAAACTTTTAAAAAGCAAAAATCTCAGAATAACCACAGGACAAAATGCATTTAAAACAATAGAACAAAACAGAGGTGCTGCCAGTTTACAGGCATTAACCGCAGTAAAATATATCAGATAAAAAAATGTTCTGAAAGGTGGATAGATGGAAAATCAGAAGTTTTCAGATTCTTTTATCAATGAATTAAACTTTTTTTTAAATAATAAAAAAAACAAAAAACAATTTATAAATAATTTTTTTAAAAATTACGTGGCAATGCCGGCTGTAACAAAAGATTACGGAGGAACAGGCGGAAGTTTCACAGACATTTATTTATTCAATAAAAACCTTGCCTTAGCTACAGGCAACATAGGATTTACTCTTACACCTCTTATTCATCAGATTATACTTAAACTTATAAATGAGAAAGGGAGTAATAAACAAAAGGAAAAACTCCTTAAAGATGCTGTAAATAAGGGGATTGTTTTTTCATTTGCAGTAAGTGAGCCTGAGACAGGACCTCATCCAAAATATTTAAAAACTAAAGCTGAAAAAAACAATTCCGGATATCTGATAAACGGTAGCAAAACTTTTATCACAAATGCTCCGGTATCTGATTATACAATTGTTATAGCTGTTACAAAAGAAACAGAAAAAAAACATTATTCAGCTTTTATTATAAAAACAGATGAAGCAGGAAGTAAGTTAAAAGAATTTAATAACCTCCCTTTTTTCAAGGATTCTTTCCATGGAAGTCTTGAGTTTAAAAATACAGCCGCTTATTCAGACGATATACTAGGCAGTCCTGACTCTGCCTATGATGATATTGTAATGAAATTCAGAAAATATGAAGATATTCTAATGACGGGTCCTGTACTCGGGGGGATTGAATATCTTATGAATAATTCTTTTCAGGGAAATATCAGCAATACTGATAAAGATTTTTTTTACAAAAAAGGTGCGCTGACTGCTCAGGTTAAATCTCTTGATTATCTTTGTATTAAAGCATGTATGGAGCTTGAGAATAATACCGGTATAACCGAGTATATTCATCTGTTTATGAGGCAGCAAATAAAAACTATAGTTGAACAAATCGAAAATTTATGCAAAGAGTTTAATATTACTTTGGCTGATAAGGAAAAAGAAATTTTAAACGATCTTACAAAATCAGGTAATATTGCTTTCAAAGCTGCATACAGCAAACTGATAAAACTAGGTAAAAATGAGTTTTTTTAATGTTCAGCGCTAATATTGATACCAGTAAAAACCGACTCTATCTTTTTCTTGGAGGTATTACAGAAAAAAAAGAGTTTAGTGAAGCTATTGCTGAAACTGAAAGACTTGTAAGATTTCTTTCTCAAAATTTTACCTGCATATCAGATTTAAGAGGTTTTCATTTAAAAGACAAAGATCATTACTTTATGCAGTCGATCCAGGAGACTCTCTGGGATGCCGGAGTAAAACACGTAATCAGAGTTGTTGATGAAAAATGCGTAAAAAGGTTTTCCTTTGAAAAAAAAAGTGCGGTCTGGCCTGGTTACACAACAGAAACCGCTTTTTCACTTGATGAGGCAGAGATTATTTTAAGTAAAAAAGGATTATAGTCTTATCTGCTGTTTTAAATAGTAATTGGCCGAAAACTAGAATTTTTTGTTCAGTTCAAGGCAGATGAAAAATTTAACCGCAGGAATACTGGGGTATTTTGAGGATTAAATTTTGATTCTAACGCAGAACTGGGCAAAAAAGGCAGTTTTCGTTCAGCAACTAAATAGGTTATCAGGATTTTACATTAACCTGTAAAATCTTTTTTCCTCCCTGATCATATATAATCAAAAAAATTCAGGCTTTATAAAAATGGTTTATATTTTAATCAATATTTTTCCTGTAATAATGACTTTTTTTACAGGGGTCTTACTGAAAAAACTTAAAATTGTTTCAGGAAAAGATGCTGATGCTGTTTTAAAAATAATTTTTTATGCAGGAATTCCTGCTCTTATACTGACCAATCTTCCAGGAATTTCAGTCGACGGTATTCTTGTATTTTTGCCTGTTTTTGCAATTTTAACGCTTATCAGCTCAGGTCTTTTATCTTTTGCATTCTCGATTATTTTTAAGACAGAACAGAAAAGATCTGCAACAGGGGCAGTCGGGGCAATGATGATGAATATCGGTTTTTGCCTCCCATTTGTTATTGCATTTTACGGAAAAGAAGGTCTTGCTAAAGCACTTATTTTTGACGCCGGAAATGCATTTTTTGTATTTACAGTAACATATTTTGTTGCAAATTTTTTCGGAACAAATAAAACAAGACAGATAATACTTTTTGATTTCTTAAAAACACCTCCTTTGATAGCCATAATTTTTGCAATATTTTTAAATATTTATAATATTAATCTGCCTGAACCAATTTTTAAATTTTTTGAATTTTTATCAGATATGGTCTTTCCTATGATTATGCTGAGCATAGGAATAAAATTCAGCCCCGGATCAAACTTTTCTTTTTATATGCTTTTTTCTGTTTTATCAAGAATGGCAGGCGGTTTCCTTGCTGCATATTTTATGCTATCATTTATTGATGTAGATATTGTAACAAGACAGGCTGTTTTAATGTGCTCTGCTGCACCTGTAGGTTTCAATACAATTACTTTTTCAGTTATTAAAGGCCTTGATGATGAGTTTGCAGCCTCATTAGTTTCATATTCAGCAGGTGCAGGACTGATTGTATTACCATTAATTTATTATTTTACCGGTTGATAAGATATGCTTATAAGTAAAAAAAAAGACGACTTACTTAATAATATTTTTAAATATAAAAAAAGAATTAATGACATAGATTCTAAAATTGCTCTTTATTTATCAGACAGAACTAAATATCCTCACCCGGGGCATGAAAGCTTTATAAATGAGGTCAGAAGGTTTGAAAACCGAGTCCATGGCTATCCTGATAAAGATGTTCAGTATTTCCTGGAAAACCTTATGGAATCTTTAAGAATCCATGAAAAAATATGGCGTCAGAAATTTAAAAATTTTGAAAATAAACGTAAAAATTTATTTAAAGAAGAAGATATAAAACAGATATACGATTCTTATATCACTGCTATTAAAAAAAAAGGTTCAGATGAAAATTTAAGCTATAACAATTTTAAAAAACGGTTTAATAAAGCAGTTGAAATTAAATCAGAATCTTTAAAATCTGATGAAACACTTAAAGCACAGTGTCTTGACAACGGAGAGATCTTTATAAAAAAGGAAAAAATTGAACATAACTGATTATATACCTTCAACTCCGCAAGAACTTAAAAAAAGGAGCTGGAGTAAACTTGATGTAATTATTGTTACCGGAGATGCTCATATAGATTCTCCTTTCATAGGTTCTGCTGTTATAGCAAGAGTTCTTCTTGATGCCGGATATAAAGTCGGCATAATATCCCAGCCTGATCCGGATTCTGACCATGATATAAAAAAACTTGGCGAGCCTTCTCTTTTCTGGGGTGTAAGTTCAGGATCCATAGATTCAATGGTTTCAAATTATACAGCCACAGGTAAAAAACGAAAAAACGATGACCTGACTCCGGGGGGTATAAACAACAAAAGACCTGACCTTGCAACAATTAAATATACAAATCTTATTAAAAGAAATTTTAAAAACCACAGCCCCATAGTTCTTGGTGGAATTGAAGCAAGCCTTCGCAGAATTGCCCATTATGACTATATGAAAAAAAAAATAAGAAGATCTGTGCTTTTTGATTCCAAAGCAGATTTTATCTTATACGGAATGGCAGAAAAGTCTGTAACAGAGCTTGCAGATGCCATTAAAAATTCAAAGTCTTTTGAAAATATAAAAGGTCTTTGTTATATTTCAAAATCGGTCCCAAAAAATTTTCATATTCTTCCTTCCTACGAAGAAGTTGAAAAAGACAAAGATAAATTTGCTCAAATGTTTTTAGATTTTTACAGCAATAAAGAACCTTTTACTTCATCCGGGCTTGCACAAAAACACGGCAGCAGATACTTAATTGCAAATCCTCCCCCTGCTCCCCTTTCAACTGAAGAACTCGACCGGGTATATGAACTTCCGTTTACACGCGAGGTTCATCCAAGTGATCAAAAAAAAGGGGAAGTAAGAGCCCAGGAGACCATAAAACATTCTGTAACAACTCACAGAGGCTGCTACGGAGAATGCAGCTTTTGTGCAATTGCAGTTCATCAGGGAACTCTTGTTGTATCAAGAAGTGAAAAATCTATACTTGGTGAAGTAAAAAAAATAGCCGAAAGAAAAGATTTTAAAGGCTATATTTCAGATCTTGGCGGTCCAACAGCAAATATGTACGGATTTGAATGCTCCAAAAAAATAAAAAGCGGAGCATGCAAAGATAAAAAATGCCTTTTCCCTACAGTATGTAAAAATCTGAAGCCTGACCACAGAAATCAGATAGAACTTATAAAAAAAGCAGAAAAAATAAAAAATGTAAAAAAAGTATTTATAGCCTCAGGAATTAGATACGATATTATTTTAAACGACCGAAATAACGGTGAAAACTATTTAAAAAAAATCATAAATGATAATATTTCCGGACAGCTTAAAATTGCGCCTGAAAATACTGAAGATAAAATTTTAAATCTTATGGGTAAACCTGATTCACAAGTTCTTTTAAAATTTAAAAATCTTTTCGACAGATTAAACAATAATAAAAATTTTCTTACATACTACTTTATTGCAGCATTCCCCGGCAGTTCAAAAAAAGAGATGCTAAATCTGAAAAAATTCTGTATAAATAAACTTAAACATACTCCAAAACAGGTTCAGATTTT
>JBNJDM010000078.1:0-9913 GCA_051744925.1 Thermodesulfobacteriota bacterium
TGAAGAAAAAGCTGAGTTAAAGCCCGAGCCTGCAGAACAGATTGAAATACCCGAAGATACTCCTTATTACAGAAATCCTGATGTTTTAAATGATGAAGACCCGGAAAAATTTGACTTTAAGGCTGAGGAAAAGAATTATTCAGAAACTGAAAAAACAGATATAAAAGAGAGTAAAAACAAAAAAGAAAATATTTTTGAAGGCCAGTCCCCTGAAAAAATAGAAAACGTTTTAAACTCAGGTATGGAATTTGTCGGAGGTCTTGTTGAAATGGCTACAGGTAAAAAAATCGAAAAATCTTCTTCTGAAGATAAAATGATAGAAATGGACAAAGATACAGGAGAGGTTACTATAAAATTCAGGCTGCCTGTTTAAGCCTTTGGCTTTTTAGTTGCTGAACAAAAATTTCTGGTTTTCGACCAAATACTATTTACTGATTTTAAAGCTTGAAAATTTATACAAAATCAGTAAGTTGACTTTAAATTTTAATACAAACAATCTTTAAAAAATAAAAAGATACAATGGCTAAAAAAAAGAAAAACAGAAAAAAGAATAACAATACCCAAAAGACTGCAGCCCCTGAGGAACTAATATCCGAAGGCAAAAGCATACTTAATTCAGGCAAAGCAAAAGAAGCAGTCAAATTGCTTAAAGATGCTCTCAAAAAAGACCCTCAGTCCCGTGAAGCAAGGGAAGGTCTTATTGAAGCCTACCTTTTAAGAATGCAGGAGCTTTCCAATAAAAATATGACCGGCGAAAGCAAAATTATTCTTAAAAATATAGAATCTAATATTGATGATTTAAGCCTTTTTTCAGACTATATTTCAGGCAAAATCATATTAAATTTTCCTTTTGAAAAAAGTGTGGATTTTTACACAGAATATATTAAAAAAAATGGTTTTAATCCTGCATTCGAAAAAATAATTGCTTCAAAAATGCTGGAAGATTATGACCTCAAAAGCATAGAAAAACTCCCGCCTGAATCAGCACTTCATAAAAATTTTGATGATGTTTCAGCTGCAGTTGAATATATGGATAAAGGGCAATGGGATAAAGCTTTGGCCCGACTTGGCTCTGTGGGAAGAAAATCTCCGTATTCAGATATTAAAATGTTTTGCAAAGGTATTTACTGCCATCTGAATCAGGATGAAAAAGGAAAGAAAAAAGCCTTTTCCATGATATCTGAAAACTTTTTATTTAAAGATCCCGAAATCCTTCTGGAGACAAACGAAAATTCAGGGAATGAAAAGCTTAAAAAACATACTGAAGAGCTCATAAAAAAAATTTATCATTATAAATTACCCGATATTGAAAACAACGTTAATTATATTGCAAAAATAGTTTCCCCTGAAAACCCTTTATCTATAAGGGAAGATATTGCTGAAATAATCTGGATGCATATTTTTAGAGAACATGAACCCCCTTTGGATATCGACAAACGAATTTTCAAATTATATTCAAAAATATTTTCACCTGAAAAAACAAATTCAAAACTCCATAAAATGTTTCTTTTTTTCACTGATTTTCCGGTCGCTTCAGCAAACATTTTTATCAAACTTCTTCATACAGAATTTGAAAAAACAGAAGTAAGGGAAAAAGCTGAATCTGAAGTTTACTGCTTCCTTGCCCAAAGAATACAAAAGGAGACATACCTTGTTGATGACGATGATGATATTTTTGAGCTTATGGGTAAAGAATATGTTTCAGCTAAAGATCTGATACTTGATCTTGTTGAAAAATCTGTTCAGAAAAACAGGTTTAATAAAAAAGCCTATCATATAGCAGGTGAGTTTCTTTCATCATGTGAAAATAAACAAATAAAAAAAATTGAATCTTTAATGGAAAAATTTTTAGAAGCTTTTCCTGAAGATACATATCCTATGGGTATTCTTTCAGATATTTATATGAAGAGAAATGCATTTAAAAAAGCTGAAAAAATTCTTAAAAAAGCCTTTATATCTGCGCCTCACGATAAAACTATACAAAGAAAATATGCTGCTTCAGCTTTAAAATCGGTTTTAAGAAATATTAAAGACTTAAATGAAAATCCTGCATACAAAACCTTTGAAAAATTATTTTCTGAATTAAAAGATCCTGAAATTATTGCCTGCCTTATTCCATGGAAAATAATTACTCACAATGTTTTTAAAAAAGATTTCGACTTTAACAAAGAGCTTGAATATTTTGATTATAAAAACAGGCTCAGAATTATTGGGCTTTATTTTGCAACAAAGCATAACAGTAAAAGTCCGGCCAAAGCCTCAAAAGTTTTAAAAAAAGAGAAAAAAGACACAGAAAAGCTAAGTTCTTCAGAAATTCTTTATATTCTTGAAGATATACCCGAAGAATTTGCCTTTGCATATAATTATGAAGAATTGCTTAAAACTTTTTCTTTCAACAGATTTACTCTTTTAAAAGGTCTTAGTGATTCTGATTTTATAAAAATAACAGAAAAACTTATAAATCATAATTATCTTACAAATCTTTTATCTCAGCTGAAAAACAGAGTAAAAAGTGCAAAAGAACCTTTTAAAACAAAATTAAAATTTTATCTGGAAATTACAAAACTATTTAAAGGAGAAACAAAACCTCCGGGTAAACTATATGAAATAGTTAAATCTGCAGGCCCTCCTAACCTTGCTAAAAATCTGACAAAAACAGCAAACAGACTTGCTGACAGCCCTTCCTGCCCTGATTCTGACTGTGGGTATTTTCTGGAATTCTTTGATTTGGAAGAAAAGTACATTTTTCCTGAATACCCGGACGATCCGGATGGCTTTGATGACGACTTTACAAAAAACGTTATTAAAGATTTAGTAAAATCGATGCCTGATATAGAAGGTGTTGAGATGGAAGAAGAGCTTATTGATGAGCTTATTTCAGAATTTGAGGATAAGAGAAAAGCTTTAGAAGAACCTTTAAAAGAACCTGAAGAAATCTCTCCTCCTGATGATATTGCACTTCTAAAACAGTATATAGATGAAATTGTTGCTGATAAAAATGAAAAATCACAAAAAGATTTTGTCTCTCTTCTGGAAGAAATTCTTCCTAAAAAAGAAAAATCTGTTCTTTATTTTAAAAATGAATTTTTTGATTCTGATAAAATAAAAAGGGTTGGAGGAATTCTTAAGCCTGAAATAAGAAGAAAACTTTCCTGGCAAGGCAAAGTTTTTATATACAGCTGAAAAAAATAAGGTTTATAAAATAATGCTTAAAAACTACATAACACTCGGACTGCCGGAAAACGCAGATGATGATATGATAAGACAAAGATATCTTTTTCTTATTCAAAAATATACACCTGAAAAATATCCTGAAATTTTTAATAAACTTACAAAAGCTTATGAAGCTTTAAATACTGAAGAAAAAAGAATCTCAGATAAACTTTTTGGTGTTTATAATTCTCACTTAAACTTTGAGGATGAAATATATGCCCTTGTTTATGGAAAAAATTATTATTCTGAAAATAAAATTTTATTAAAAGACCTGGTTAAAAAAGCAAAAAAAGGAGTTAACCATTTTTAAATCTGTTAAAAATTTATTTAAAAAAAATAAAGATAATAAGTCTGAAAATAAAACCTATGAAGCTGACTGGAAGAATAAGGCCCTGGAAGATTTTAAGATATGGTTAAATGATCTTCCGGATGATCAAACTCCCGGTCAAAAAGCAGAAATGGTTGAATCTTGTGATCTTTTTACACTTTTATCTGAATTTTCTTCCTTAAAACAGGAGATAAACAACCAGAACAAAAGACATACAAAAACAATAAAACAGCTTGATTCATTTTTTGAAGGTGCTGAAAATACAATAAAAGAAATTAATTCTTATAAAAATGAAATTAATAATCTTTATAAACAAGTATCTGAAGACACAGAAGAACGGGTTTTAAAATCTTTTCTTGATGTCAGAGATTCTCTTTTAAGGGGCTTAAGTTCTTCTGAAAATATTTTGAAAAAAAATAAATTTTTTATAAAAAAAGATGAGCTTAAAAGTCTTTATTCAGGATATGAATCTGCACTGCGAAGATTCGACAATGTTTTAAGTCTTTATGACATAAAAGTAATAAAGGCATCCCCGGGAGAAGGCTTTGACCCTCATACAATGGAAGCTTATGATACCACAGAAAACAAAGAGAAAAATAAAGGTGAAATAGAATCTGTTGTCTCTTCAGGGTTCAAAAGAAATGACAGAATACTCAGGCACTCAAAAGTAGTTGTAAACAGATAAAAAGGTTTAAAATGAAATATACAGCCGGAATAGATTTAGGAACAACCAACTCGGAAATCGCTTTAATAATTGATAATCATACAGAAATTATAAAAAATGATGATGACGGTATTTTTCCGTCATGTATCGGTTTTGATACAGAAAATAATTTACTGACAGGCAGACCGGCACTTAATCAGGCTCTTTTATATCCGGAAAAAACAATCAGATCAGCCAAAAGATATATGGGTACAGATAAGGTTTTTAAAATTGGAGATAACGAGTTTACACCTGTTGAAGTCTCTGCGATTATATTACAAGAGTTAAAAAAACGTGCCGAGAAAAAGACCGGCAAAAAAATTGATCAGGCAGTTATAACTGTTCCTGCATATTTTAAAGACAGCCAGAGACATGCAACAAAAGAAGCAGGAGAAATTGCAGGGTTTAAAGTAAAAAGAATAATAAATGAACCTACTGCAGCTGCTCTTGCATATGAACAGGATAATGAAAGCAGCAAAAATATTATTGTATATGATCTCGGCGGCGGAACATTTGATGTGTCTGTTGTAAAGATAGAAAAAGGTGTTGTTGAAGTTTTATCTACTGCAGGAAACAGTTTACTTGGGGGAGACGATTTTGACAAAAGACTTAAGGATCATTTCTGCCAAATAATTAATGAAAAACATAATATCGATGTAAGCAAAGATAAAATAGTAAGTTCAAGACTCCTTTATGCAGCTGAACAAGCTAAAAAGACTCTTTCAAAAGAAGCCTTTGTTAATATTGAAGAAGATTATATCGCAAAAAAAGACGAAAAAGATATTCATTTTTCACTTGAATTATCAAGGCTCGATTTTGAAAGTATAATAGAAGATTATTTAAGAGAAACTATCTCCCTTGTTTCAAAGGCTGTTTCTGAATCAGGGCTTCTCATTAAAAATATAGACAGAATAGTTCTTGCAGGAGGATCAACCAGAATACCTGCTGTATCTGATTTGCTTGAAGACAAATTTTCAATTACTCCTGATTCAGGAATAGATCCTGACCTTTGTGTTGCAACAGGAGCAGCAATTCAGGCAGGAAGAGAAATGGGTCTTGACTCCTTAAGTCTTCTTCTCGACATAACTCCTTATTCTTTTGGTACTTCTGCTTTAACTTTTGAAAATATTTTCTCGGCAAAAGAAATATTTGTTCCTATTATAAAGAAAAATTCCAAGCTCCCTGTTTCAATGACCAAATCTTTTGTTACAATTGCAGATGGCCAGGAAGCTACTGAAATAAGAGTTTATCAGGGGGAAAATGAAAACCCAGAGGATAATATTTTAATAGGCGATTACTTTTTTGAATTATCAGAACTTCCTGCTCAAAGTATTATCACTATAAAATTTGATCTCGATTTAAACGGTATTTTAAAAATTGAAGCAGAAGAAAAAGAAACCGGAAAAAAACTGAAGAAAAGTATAAAAAATGCTTTTCCTGAATCTTCTGAAGAGGTAATTGAGCTTACATCGGAAAAAATAAACTCTTTAACAGTTACAAATGAAGACGAGGATCATTCTCAACAACAATTTTCAGGTATCCCCCCAGAAATTGAAATTACATTAAAAAAAGCTGAAAAGCTCAAAACATACGCTGATGAAGAAGATTCACAGGAAATTGAAGAACTTATAAATAAGATTAAAGACGCTGTTTTTGAAAATGATATTGAAAAAGCAGAAGAAGCTGCCGAAGAACTTGATGATATTCTTTTTTATTTTGAATAAATATGAATAATTTTAAATTAATAAAATGTCCTTTCTGCAATGCAAAAGGAATAAAAGAAAAGACCTGCAAAAGATGCGGAAATGATCTTTCAAATTTTGCTGAATTACTTAAAAAAGCTGAGTTCCATCTTCAGCAGGCAGTTTTTTTTGAAAAAAATAAAAATTTTAAAAAAGCTTTATTTCATTCAGGCAGATCTCTCTCACTAAAATTTTCAAATGAAGCTTTAAATATTTATAATAAGTCTCTTGTCAAAGAAAAAAGATTTGAGGAGGTTTTACAGCTAAAGTCTCCAGAACCTTAATCCAGCATCCCCGGCTTCCTTGAGATTAAAAGCAGACTTAACATCTATAAAACAGCCTTTAGCAGAAAGCTTTTCCTTAAAATCTTTTAAAGTAAGAACTTTGTATTCCTTATGGGATACTGCAAGAACTATGGCATCAACTGTTCCAAGATCTTCCCAGGAGCTGAGATTTATGCCGTATTCTTCTTTTGCTTCTTCTTTATCCGCGATGGGATCGTGAACAATTACCTGAGCTCCGTAAGATTCAAGCTCGTTAACTATATCTGTAACCCTTGTGTTTCTTAAATCAGGGCAGTCTTCTTTAAAAGTAAGTCCTAAAACAGCAATTTTGGATTCTTTTATATTGCAGCTGGCCTTAATCATCTCTTTGATTGTTTTTTCAGCAATATATTTCCCCATTCCGTCGTTTATCCTTCTTCCTGCCAGAATAACTTCAGGATGGTAGCCTATATTCTGTGACTTGAATGTTAAATAATACGGATCAACTCCTATGCAGTGACCTCCGACAAGACCGGGTCTGAAGGGAAGAAAATTCCATTTTGTTCCTGCAGCTTCTAAAACATTCATTGTATCTATGCCGAGTTTGTCAAATATAAGAGAAAGCTCGTTAACAAGAGCAATATTAAGATCTCTTTGTGTATTTTCTATTACTTTTGCTGCTTCAGCCTCTTTTATTGTCTCTGTAAGATGAGTACCTGCTCTGATAACAGACTTATAAAGTTCATTAAGCATTTGAGCAGTCTCTTTTGTATCTCCTGAAACAACCTTTTTTATATCTGGAAGTCGTCTTTCAAAATCTCCGGGATTAATTCTTTCCGGAGAATATCCAACATTAAAATCTGTTTTCCATTTCATACCTGACATTTTTTCAAGTACAGGAACGCATACCTCTTCTGTAGCTCCTGGATAAACAGTAGATTCAAAAACAACTACAGCACCTTTTTTCATGTTTTTTCCTACTGTTTCCGACGATTTTACAAGGGGAGTAAGGTCAGGCTGCTTTGATTCATTAATAGGAGTTGGTACAGCAATTATTATTATATCAGCATCGCTTAAATCTTTTGGGTCGTAAGTATAGTCAAGGTTTGTAGCTTCTTTGAGCTCTTTTTCAGTAACTTCAAGTGTTGAGTCTTTACCTGCTTTGCACTCTTCAACCCTTTTTTTATTTATATCAAAACCTGTTGTTTTGTATTTTTTTCCAAATTCAACAGCAAGGGGAAGGCCGACATATCCCAAACCGATAACAGCGATATTTTTTTCCATAACTGAGTTTCCTGATTTATTTAATTATAATTTTGAGATTTAATATGATTAATCTGGAGATAAATAATTGCTTAAATCTATGAAATAGTCAATTGTAAATCAGGGTTTTCTGCCCTGATAAGAGATAAAAAGACCGGTTTTAAGTTACAAAATTTATCTTTTTTAAAGGGAAACACCAACAGCTGCTATATCATCATGGCATTTAAAACGTGGGTATTTTCGACAATCAGGATCTGAGTTTTCAAGTTTTCTTATATGATTTTTTATATTTCCAAGACCGCCGTTTTGGTAAAGTTTTGCAAATTCATCAAAATCTGTTTTTTCAGGATCTTTGGAAGGAATAAAAAGACCGTCAGTAAAAAGGAGAATGTGGCTTAAATTTTTCAAATCTTCTTTTCCTGAATTCAAAAAATTTGAAAATTTGCTTTCTCCGTTTAAAACGCCATACTCCGAGTTCATTGAAGATCTTACCTTTTTGATCTGAGGGAAAAGGGCTTTATGAATCGGTTTGTCAGTTTCAAAAGCAATCTTTTTCCACATGGACAAAGTCTCTTTGTCATGATTTACAAAAGGTGCAGGTATTTTAACAGACCCGTCTTTATATATCATAAGTACAATGCTGTCACCGATCTGAATCCACTCGGCACAACCGTTTTTTATCCTTACTGCTGCTGCGCTTGTACTCCATAAAGAGCTTTTATCTGAGATATCAACATCTCTTTTTTGCATTTGATTTTGTATTTCTTTATTTGCTTTTTTGGCAAGCTCAGAAAGGCTGCAGGAATCATTTTGAAATACTTTGCAGGCTGTGGAGGACGCAAGAAAGCCTCCTGTTAATCCGTTTTCATAAACTTTTTTATCAAGGCTTGTTGCTCCGTCAAAGACTCCAAAGGTTGTATTGTTTATGCTTAAAGCATCCTCATTTATTCGTCCTGTGCCTTTTTCATATATATACTCTGTTTTCAGTCTGCCCATTTATATACCTGCGTTTATAGATCTTTATGCAAAAAAGAAATTAACCCGGGCAGGCTTATTATTCAAATTGATAATTTTGATATAAACAAGGACAAGCATTGAAAAATTTTATAGGTGAGTGTGATGTTATCAAACCTGAATTGATTGCTTCTTCTTTTGTAACTATTAAGCTGGTTTTTATAATTAGTTGCTGAACGAAAACTGCCTTTTTACCGGTTCTGCCTTAGAATCAAAATTTAATCATCTATCTTTACAATGGCTCAATTGAAGTCTTAGTGCCATAGCGACTTGGTGAGATAAAGCATTTGTTCAGGATTTAATCAGGTTTTCTGCGACCCTGTGCCACCGTGAGATAAAAACAGTTTGCTGAATTTACAGAAACAGTTCATGCAAAACTCTGTATACCGCTTTCTGATTCTTTTTCTTTTAAAACAGAAATGTAGACATTATCTATTCTTTTAAAAACTTCTTTCCATGTGTATGCATTTATTATTTTTTCAGATTCTGACTTGTCCACAGAAGGTTGTGACAAAACGTTTTCAAGCTCTTCATTTAAAACTTCTGCAAGAATTTTTATAAGATAGGGCATATCAGATTCAAAAGGGGTATCAACAGATTTAAGATCAGGAAGATTAATAAATTTTATAAAATCCGAATCTGCATTTCCTGCAATCTCTTTTGCTCCGGGAAGATCTGTAGATATAACCCTGCATCCTGAGGCAAGGGCTTCGAAAAGAACCAGGGGAAGGCCTTCAAAAAAAGAAGGAAGAACAAATATGTGTGATTTTTTCATAAGCTCTGAAAGTTCATTATGGCTCAAAGCACCGCAAAGAGTTATAGAGTCTTTCATTTCAAGTGCAAGATCTTTGCATTCCTTGTAATCTTTTCCTGTTCCTGATCCTGCAATATAAAGATGAAAAGGAATATTTGTAATATTTTTTAAAACAGACAAAGACTTTATAAACCAGTCAACGCCTTTGGCTTTTGATAATTTTCCTGCATAAAGAAGGTTCACAGGAGGCGGAGCAGGGTTTTTGGCATAGGAAAAAAGCTTGTGATTAAAACCGCTTCCTGCAGGAATTATCTTATCTTCTTTTATACCGTACTTGTTTATAATCTCTTTTTTCTGAATTTTGCTAAGAGCAATTATACAGTCAATTTTTCTGCAGGGCCCAACTACATGCTCCCTGAGATGAGGGCAGTTTTCAAGCTGCCTTAGTTCTGTTCCGTGGCAGCTTGTGACCATAGGAATATCCGGGCATACTTCCCGTGCTGCCGCAGATGCAAGCCAGAGATGGTTTGTATGAATTACATCAGGTTTAAAATCTTTGGCAGCTTTTGATATTACTTTTTTAAATATTTTTAAATATTTCTCTATTTCACGTTCTTCCATATCTGAAAAGCA
>JBNJDM010000079.1:0-9718 GCA_051744925.1 Thermodesulfobacteriota bacterium
GTCTTGGTTTCAGCTTCATCATCAAAATCAAGGCTTAATTCCTCTTCGTCTTCCTGATCTTCTTCATCTCCGAAGTCAAGTGAGAGTTCTTCTTCGTCTGCAGAGGTCTTGGTTTCAGCTTCATCATCAAAATCAAGGCTTAATTCTTCTTCGTCTTCCTGATCTTCTTCATCTCCGAAGTCGAATGAAAGCTTTTGTTCATCTTCGGGTATCTCAGTATTTGATTCTTCTGAATCATCCCCAAAATCGAAGCTTAACTCTTCTTCCTGTTCAAGAACCTCTTCTTCTTCAGCTTCAGGCTCAGTATCTCTTGTTTTTAAACTGTCAAAGTCGAGTTTAAGATCTCTGTCTTCATCAGTAAAACTTTCTTCATCATCAAATGAAAGATCATATGAGATTTCGTCGGTAGGGTTTTCTTCTGGTTCTTCATCAAAATCTTTTGGGGGGATTTCTTCTTCAGTGAAAATCTCTTCTTTTATTTCAGTATTGTCATCTTCTGTATCAAAAGATATATTACTTTCTTCAGATATATCACTTTCTTCATAATCTTCTTCCGGCGGCTCTTCTGTAAAGTCGTCAATCTCTGTCTGTTTTTCTATTTCTTCTATGGGGATTAAGTCGTCGTCTTCAGACTCTTCTTCATCTGAGAAAAAATCGTCATCAAAAGTTATTTCTTCTGTGGAATCTGAATCTTCATCAGATATTGAAAAATCAAGCTCATCGTCAGCGCCAGTAAAATCTTCATCATCAAAATCAAGTCCAAGGTCATCATCTTCATCATCAAATAAAGAATCTGTTTCATCCTGAGTTTCGTATGATCCCGAATCTTCGCCTTTTTCCTGAATATCAGTCTCATCATGCTGTTCAGACAGATCTTCTTCAATAAGGTCTTCTTCAGGATAAACAGTAAAAATATGACTGCACTCAGAACATTTAACCTTTGTACCTGTTTCTTTGATTTTGTCAGACGGGAGTTTGTATCTGGTCTGACAGGCTTCACAGGTTACAATCCTCATAAGCCTCTCCGATTATGTTTTAATGTGATATATTGCAGGAAGGTTTCTGTATTGTTCAGCATAATCTATACCATAACCGACTATAAAACCTTCTTCTATCCTGTGGCAGATATAATCTATTTTTAAAGATCTTTCCCGCCGTTCATATTTATCAAGAAGAGTTGCAATTTTAATGCTTGCAGCTCCGGATTCCATGAGATAATTCATTAAGTACTCAACAGTAAATCCTGTATCAATTATATCTTCAACAAGAAGAATATCTTTGTCTTTTATATCGATGTTGATGTTTTTTGTTATTTCAATTTGTCCGGAAGATTTGTCATCCAGGCCGTAACTTGAAGCTCCTATAAAGTCTACTTCACAGGGAATGCTTATTTTTCTTACCAGATCTGCCATAAAAATGAAAGATCCTTTTAAAACTCCTATAACTACAAGTTTTTTATCTTTATAATCTTTTGAGATTGTTTCCGAAAGATTTGTTACTTTTTCAGATATCTCTTTTTCATTTAAAACTAAAATTAATTCTGACATGGAATTTAAGGTGTACTCCTTCCCTAAAAAAAGTAATTACTGAAAAACCTTTTGAGTTCTTAATATAAGCTAAAATTAGACATAAACACGGTTTATTGTCAATCCAAAACACTTGATCCGTTTATTTTACATTATTTAGACTAATTTTCAAGCATACCTTTTAATTATAAAAGGTTTGTAGAAAAGAAGAAATCTTTTTTAGGTAAGAAGCTGGATTTTTTTTACGGGCATATGCCTGACCTGATGTTTTACATAGCTTTTTCTTTCTTCTAAGCCATGAAAAAAAACAAACGTTATGTTTTTTATATCAGATCAAATAAATGCCCGCATAATAAGGAGTCAAAATTAAACTAAATTCCTGTTTCAGCAAGTTTTTTAATCAGTTCGGCCTGTTCTTCTGTAAGTTCTCTGTGAGTTTCAACATTTATCTGTACAAAAAGATCACCACGTCCGGATTTATTCATATAAGGTATTCCTTTTCCGGGGATTCTGAATTTTGATTTATGCCTGGTCCCCGGTGGAATATTTAAATTATAAACAGAATTATCAGGAGCTGTTACCTTTAATGTTGTCCCAAGCAAAGATTCAGTCAGTTTTATGTTTTCAACTGCAACAACATTATTTCCTTCTGCACTGTATTTGCTGTCTGGTACTATCTTTGCCTTTATAAAAAGATCTCCTGGCTGATCACCGTATGGACTTTGTGAGCCTTTTCCTTTTAATCTTATTTTTTTACCTGTTATAAAACCTTTTGGGATTTTAAATGAAAGCTGTTCAGGTCCTGTTTCTTTATTAAGTGATATTGTTTTCTGACTTCCGTTTACAGCGTCATACACAGAAATGTTTATTTCTGTTTCAAGATCCTGGCCTTTCATGCTTCTTTGGCCGCGGCCCTGTCCTCCAAATCCTCCTGAGGAAAAAGCTCCTCCGAAAAGATCATTGATGTTAAAGCTTGAAGAAGACCCTCTGGTTGAACCTGTAAAACCAAATTCCCTGAAAATATCTTCGAAATCAAAATTTTTAAATATATCATCTCTTGAATACTGTTGCTTAAATGCATCTGCACCAAAGTTGTCATACTGGTTTCTTTTTTCATCATCACTTAAAACAGCGTATGCTTCGCTTATTTTTTTAAACTTGTCTTCAGCTGCTTTGTCATCCTTGTTTTTGTCGGGATGATACTTCTGCGCAAGCTTTCTGTAAGCTTTTTTAATTTCATCTTTTGAGGCATTTTTATCAACACCCAGTTCTTTATAATAATCGACTTCACTCATATTACTACCTCTTTAACAATGTAAAATTTATATATTTTAATTATAAGTTGTTAATATTTGTGGCACATTTTTTGTATATAAATATAGTGTCTTATTTTAATCTTTCAAGTCTCAGTCTGTCTCTTGAGTCAAAAAATCTTTTTGAAGCAAAGGTAACAGCACAGATTGTTCCAAGAGCAGAGCAGGCAGCAATAAGAAACATTATAAGAATCTGATATTTTACTGCTTCCACAGGAGGTGCGCCTGCAAGAATCTGGCCTGTCATCATTCCCGGAAGAGTAACAAGGCCTGCTGCAGACATTGAGTTGATAAGCGGAATCATTCCGCTTTTAATACTGTCTTTTCTTATTCCGGATACAGCCTCACCAGCAGTTTCTCCAAGCATTAAGCGTGCTTCAATAACCCTTTTCTGATCAACAATTGTGCCCGAAAGCCTGTCAAGACCTATTGATATTCCGTTCATTGTATTACCCAGCATCATTCCAAGCAGAGGAATTGCATACTGGGGAGTGTACCAGGGCTTTTTTGTTATTATAAAAAAAAGTGTTATAAAAGATATGGTAAAAGAGACTATACCCATTGTCCCTGTACCTATAAGAAAGGTTTCTATACCTTTGAATCTGTATTTTTGTCTGCTTAGTATTTCAAACCCTGCAGCAAATAGCATTACTCCTGCCATCAGGAAAAAGACCCATATATTTACAAATGTAAATATGGTTTTAAGTATAAGTCCTAAAAGAAGAAGCTGGATAACCATTCTTGAAGCCGCAACTGCAAGGGCTTTTTCAGTGTTAAGTTTAAGAAAAAATGATAAAACTCCTGCAGCAACAAGAAATAATGATGCCAGAACAAGATCTGTATAAGATAAATAAACCATTATTTTTTTTCCTTAAAAGTATTTCCTCTTATTTCAAAAATTTTTGAACTGACCCTTTCAAGCTGTTCACTGTCGTGGCCTACCCAGATAATTCCTGCATCCTCTTTATTAAGATATTTAAAAATAATATTTTCCATAATTTTTTTGTTATTATCATCAAGATTTGCAGAAGGTTCATCAAGAAGAAGGATTCTCGGTCTGTTTTCAAGCAGTCTTAAAAGTCCTATTCTTTGTTTTTCTCCGCTTGAAAGATCGACTGTTATTTTTTCCATTACAGTTGACGGGTCAAAGCCGATTTCTTTTAAAAGCTCATTATCTGTTGTTTTAAGGTCATCGCCCACTTTTTTGTTCCAGAACAAAACCTCGGCAGGCAAAAGGGCTACTTTTTTACGCCATTGATCAGGCTTTATATCTTCCTGAAGCTCATCATCAAGATAAATTTCTCCCTCATGAACTATCATGTCGGCAAGAGCCTTTAAAAGAATACTTTTGCCTGCCCCTGAATCGCCCTGTATCCCTATTATTTCTTTTGGACCTACCTCAAAACTGACAGGCCCGAAGTTCATAAATTCAGAATCAAGATTTTTGATTTTAAGCATTTTGTCTCTCTTTAAATCCTTTAACAGCAATCATCAGAATCGAAATTGCAGCAGGAGTAACCCCGTCTATTCTTGAAGCCTGACCAAGTGTTGAAGGAGAAACTTTTGTAAGTTTTTCCTTTATTTCATTGGAAAGGCTGTTTAGGTTTTTAAAATCAAACCCCTGGGGTATTTTTATTTTTTCAAGATTTTTAAATTTATCTATTTCCTGCTGCTGCCTTTGAATATAGCCTTCATATTTTATTCCGATTTCGATCTGTTTTCTGCATATTTCATCAATATTTATTTCCGAAGGAGCAAAATTTTCAACTGCCTGATAACCGACTTCAGATCTTTTTATAAGCTTATCAAGCTTTATTCCTGTATCTATTTTTGAAGAATTATTTTGTTCAAGCCATTTGTTTACTTCAGGAAGAGGCTTGATAACCGTATTTTTAATTCTTTTTATTTCTTCATTAATTATTTTTTCTTTTTCCTTTATTTCACTTAAATATTCCTTTGATACAAGACCCAGCTCAAAGCCTGCTTCCGCAAGTCTGAAGTTGGCATTGTCCTCTCGTAACAAAAGCCTGTATTCAGCTCTTGAAGTAAAAATTCTGTAAGGCTCGCTTGTACCTTTTGTAACAAGGTCATCAACCATGACACCGATATAAGCCTGGGATCTGTCAAGAATAAACTGATTTCTGCCCAAAATCCTGCATGCAGCGTTAATTCCTGCCCAGAGTCCCTGGGCTGCGGCTTCTTCATACCCTGATGTTCCGTTTATCTGCCCGGCCATAAAAAGGCCTTTTACACTTTTTGTTTCAAGTGTGGGAAGAAGCTGCGTAGATTCTACAGCAGAATATTCTATTGCATATCCCGGCCTTACAATAATTGCTTCTTCAAGACCTTCAACAGCTCTTACAAAAGGTATCTGTATCTCCACAGGCAATGAGTTGCCAAGACCGCTTACATAAATCTCTTCTGTATTTATTCCTTCAGGTTCAAGAATTACATGGTGTTTTTCTCTGTCGGGAAATTTAACTGTCTTGTCTTCAAAAGAAGGGCAGTATCTTGCAGAAACCCCCTGAATTGCACCGCTGTATAAAGATGATCTTTTTATGTTTTCAAGAACAATTTCCCTGTTTTTTTTATTTGTATATCCCATATAACTTGGAAGATATTTAAGAGGGGATGCTTTTTCATTTCGAAAGGAAAAAGGTTTTGGTTCAATATCTGCTGTATGCTCCTGGAATTTTGAAAAATCTATGGAAGATTTTTTCAACCTCGGCGGAGTACCTGTTTTCATTCTTAAAAGATTAAAACCTAGCTTTTCAAGACAGTTGTTAAGTCCGTAAGATCCGAATTCTCCGGCTCTTCCGGCCTGTATTTTGCTTTCTCCTATATGAACAATCCCTCCGAGAAAAGTTCCTGCACATATTACAACAGATTTTACCTGGTAATAAAAACCTGTCTGGTCAACAAGCCCTGTTATCTGAGAATCTTCAACAATAAGATCTTCTATAAGAGCCTGTTTAAGATCAAGGTTTTCTGTACGCTCAATAACCTTTTTCATCTCAGTATGGTAAAGGTTTTTGTCGTTTTGAGTTCTTGAAGAGTGAACTGCAGGCCCTTTTTTAGTATTAAGGGTTTTGTACTGTATTGCGGTTTTGTCTGTAATTCTTGCCATTTCACCGCCAAGAGCATCAATTTCCTTTACAAGCTGTCCCTTGCCTGTGCCTCCGATTGACGGGCTGCAAGGCATTGATGCTACTTTGTCCGGATCTATTGCAAACAATACTGTTTTGATGCCCATTCTTGCAGCTGCAAGAGCGGCTTCGCATCCTGCATGTCCTGCACCTATTACTGCTAAATCATAAGATAAATATGTCATTTTGCTATGCCGGTTTTCTTTTTTAATTTACAATCAATAAAACGAAGTATTACATAACATATGTTTTTTAAAATTGTGAACAAATAAAAAATTAAGGATATATTTTGGATTCAGGGATTAAAAGATATAAGGATCTCAATACTTTTCTGCGCAATTATTTTGGTGAAAGGGTTCAGAAAATAAGTGTGGACGCAGGGTTTACATGCCCGAACAGAGACGGTAAAGTTTCATACGGAGGATGCACTTACTGCAACCCGAGAGGTTCAGGTACAGGCGCATACTCACAAAGTATTTCAGTTGCTGATCAGCTTGAATCAGGCAAAAAAAGACTTGGTAAAAGATACAAGGCAAAAAAATTTCTTGCATATTTTCAGTCATATACAAATACTTACGGATCAAAAGATTATTTAAAAAAAATTTATGACGAGGCTCTTTCTGTGGAAGGAGTCTGCGGTTTGTGTATAGGAACCAGGCCTGACTGCATTGATGAGGAAAAAATTGCAGTTTTTGAACAATATGCAAACTCTGGTAAACTTATATGGATGGAGTACGGTGTACAAAGCATACACGACAAAACACTTAAAAGAATAAAAAGAGGGCACGATTTTAAATGTTTTGAAAAAGCCGTTGAAATTACCCGCAACAAAGGGATTTATATATGTGCCCATGTAATACTCGGTTTACCAGGTGAAACAAAAGAAGATATGATAGAAACTGCTGTAAAACTTTCACAAATGGGAGTAGACGGTGTTAAACTTCATCTTCTTTATGTTGTAAAAGATACTCCCATAGAAAAAGAATTTGAAGATAAAACCTTAAGATGTCTTACCCAGAAAGAATATGTTGAAGCAGCCTCAGATTTTATAGAACATATTTCTGAAGAAATGGTTGTTCACAGAGTTACAGGAGATCCTCACATAGATGAACTTGTAGCTCCTTTCTGGTCTCTTAGAAAAGATGAAACCCTTACAATGATAAATAAAGAACTTGATAAAAGGGGTACAAAACAGGGTTCGCGTTCAGTCATATAAAAAAGGGGAAAATATGCAGATAAGACTTTTTACAGGAAAAGGCGGAACAGGAAAAACTACAATAGCAGCTGCAACAGGATTAAAAGCTGCAGAAAACAATTTAAAAACACTTGTTATTTCAACAGATCCTGCACATAGTCTTTCAGATGCTCTTGATACAGAGCTTGGTCCCGAACCTGTTGAAATAAGCAAAAACTTTTATGCCCAGGAATTAAATGTTTATTATTCAATGAAAAAATACTGGGACAGTTTAAGAAAAATAATACTTGAAATGCTTAAATGGCAGGGTATGGACAAGATTCAGGCAGAAGAGCTTTCTGCACTTCCTGGAATGGAAGAAGTCTCTGCTTTTTTATGGATAGAAAAATATTACAGGGAAGAGACTTTCGATTTTATTGTTATAGATTCTGCTCCCACAGGAGAAACCCTTACAATGCTTTCTCTTCCCCAAATGACAAAATGGTGGAGTTCAAAACTTTTTGCAATGCCCAAATTTGCAGCAAAAACATTCGGCTCTGCTATTAATGCAGCAATGGGACTTCCGTTTTCACAAAGCATAGATGAGCTTGACACTCTTTTGGAAAAGCTCGATTTTATAAATACTGTTATGTCAGATTCTTCAGTAACAGCTGCAAGACTTGTGGTTAATCCCGAAAAAATGGTTATTGAGGAAGCAAGAAGGGCGTACACATATCTTGAGCTTTACGGTTTTAATGTAGACAGTGTGTATGTAAATAAAATCATTCCAAACGGCGAAGGCGGCAGCTTTTTTAAAAACTATATTGAATCCCAGGAAAAATATTTAAATATTATACAAAAAGATTTTAATCCCTTAAAAATATTTAAAATTAATCATTCAGGAACAGAAGTTTTCGGACTTGAGCTTTTAAAAGAACTCGGAGATCTGATTTATTCAGATTCCAATCCTGAAGATATATATTCAACCGATTCTCCTTTTGAAATTAAAGAGCTTAAAAAAGGGTATATGGTTGAAATTACACTTCCGTTTGCTGAAGACAAAGAGGTTAAAGCTGTTAAAAGCGGTAATTATCTGGTTATAGATTTTGAAGGAAGAAGAAGGCATATTTATCTTCCAAGATTTCTTTTGTTTTATGATATAACAGAAAAAAATTACAATGCTCCAAAGCTTCAGATAAAATTTTCATAATAAGGATATCTGTAAATGAAAAAAGATCCTCCCGGAAAAATTAAAATAAAGGAATCTTTGCGCAGTCTTCTTAAAACAAAGGATTTCGATTCTATAACCACATCTGAAATTGCATCCGGAGCAGGGGTTACAGAAGCTTTGATTTATAAATACTTCAAGGATAAACAGCATCTTTTGTATGAGCTTGTTGCAGAGATGTTTGATGAGGTAAACAGACTCATAAAATCAAAGGTTGATAAGGAAAAAAGTGCAAAGGATAAGCTTAAAGCCTTTGTTTTTTCTTCAATAGATACTTATTCCAGAGAAAGGGTGTTTGCAAAAATTATTCTTATTGAAGTAAGAAGGATGCCTGCCTTTTTTCAGAGCAAGCCCTATCAGTCTGTAAGGCAGTATTCAAGATTACTTTTTGATATTCTTGCCATGGGAATAAAAACAAAAGAGTTTAAAAAAGAACCTGAGCCTAAAATATTAAGGGATATGATTTTAGGCTCAATTGAGCACACCTGCCTTTGGGGTATTATTTTTTCAAAAAAAATCGATGCTGATCAAATAACAGATCAGATATTTTCTGCAGTTTTAAACGGAATAAAACTTTAACCTGAATTAAGCATTTAATATTTTTGACTACATAAATTTAAACTTGATTTTTAAAGCTTAGGTTAGTAATACTTACTCACTAAACCTTGTTTAAGATTATAATCTCTTTTCCACGGAGGCTTTATGCATAAATTTTTTTCACCGGATTCAATTGTTTTGTTCGGTCTTTCTTCACAGGATAAAAATGTTCCGCGCCTTGTTCTTGAAAATCTTTTAAGATGGGGATTTGAAGGAAGAATTTTCGGAGTTCATCCCAAAGCCGAAGATAAACATGTAAACGGCATATCTATATACAAAAGTGTTGAAGATCTGCCTGAAGCTCCTGATCTCGGGGTGATTTTAATTCCGGCCGGATATGTTCCCGAAATTATGGAAGGCTGCGGAAGAAAAGGAGTTAAACGCCTTATAATAATGTCGGGCGGTTTTAATGAAGCAGGTGAAAAAGGAGAAGAGCTTGCAGAAAAAATACAAAAAACAGCAAAAAAGCACAATATAAGGTTCATGGGCCCAAATTGCATAGCAACAGCAAATGCATATAAAAATGTATGCCTTCCTTTTGTTCCGAATCTGAAAATGGATAAAGGCGGATTTTCCCTTATTTCACAAAGCGGCGGTCTTGGTGTTTTTCAGTGGAATCAGTTCAGAAATGAAAATCTTGGAATTTCAAAATTTGCAAGCATCGGAAACAAGCTTGATGTTACAGAAGCAGAGGTTCTTGAATATTTCGGAAATGATCCTGAAACAGAAGTTAT
>JBNJDM010000080.1:0-9712 GCA_051744925.1 Thermodesulfobacteriota bacterium
ACAGGACATAAGCCCGGGAACAAGACAAAACTTTTAACTTTAAGCAGCTGTCTCCATAAAAAAGCTATATTAACCCTCCGGAGAAAACCAGATTTAATGGAAAACATTCTTGAACAAAGAAGCAAAATTACAAGGGAAGTTAGAAATTTTTTCTTCTCTAAAAACTACATTGAAGTCGAAACCCCTGTAAGACTACCGAGAATTATACCTGAAGAACATATTGATCCTTTTGGGTCTGAAGACTGGCTTCTCCAGGCATCTCCTGAAATCTGCATGAAAAGACTTCTTGCAAGAGGTTATAAAAAAATATTTCAGATATGCAAAACATTCAGAAAAGGAGAAAGGGGAAAATACCACATACCCGAAATGACAATGCTTGAATGGTATCATGTTAAAAAAGATTATTTTGATATGATGAAGGAAACTGAAGATCTTATTTCCTTTGTTGCCGATAAATTAAATATAAAATCTGTACAGAGAAATAAAAGCAAAATCTCTTTTAAACCTCCATTTGAGAGGATCAGTGTTTATGAAGCTGTAAAAAAATATACAGATTATTCCTTTGATGATGTTTTGAAAAACTTTGATGAGATTTTAAGCTTTGAAATAATACCTTTTCTCGGATTTGAAAAACCGGTTTTTTTATACAATTTTCCAGCTTCTGAAGCCTCCCTTGCAAAGCTTTGTCCCGATAATGAAGAATTTGCACAAAGATTTGAGCTGTTTGCAGGCGGGATTGAACTTTGTAACTGTTTTACAGAGCTCACAAATTCAAAAGAACAGAAAAAAAGATTTCTTGAAACTCTGGATGCAAGAAAAAAGTCGGGCAAATATCTGACTGAGCTTCCTGAAAAATTTCTTGATGAATTAAATTTTATGCCTGAATCTTCTGGAAATGCTCTGGGACTTGACAGGCTGATTATGTTATTATTAGAAAAAGAAAGTGTAGATGAAGTTATAAGCTTTAAACCTGAAAACCTTTAAAAAAAGCAGGTGATCAATATGCATAAAATCAAAGTAAAAGGCATGAGTTGCATGCATTGTGTAAACACAGTAAAAACTGCTGTTGAAAATGTTGAAGGAGTAGATTCAGCAGAAGTAAATCTTGAAAAAGAAGAAGCTAAATATTCAGGAAACGACAAAATAGATCATGATGCAGTAAAAAAAGCTGTATCAGACGCAGGGTATACTCCCGAATAAAAACCTTATTAAAAACTGAAATAAAAAAAAGACCCGAACAAATTACATTCGGGTCTTTTTATATCGAATCTGTGAATTGAGATTATAAATATAAATTCATTAAAATTGTAACCTTAATTCACCCTGAACTTATTAAGCCATTATAGCTTTCAGATCTGTTTCAACATCTGAAGTCTTTTTAAGGTCAAAGGTTTCAACAAGTGTATTTGCAACATTTTCTGAAAGAAAACCAGGAAGTGTTGGTCCTATTCTTACACCTTTAAATCCAAGATGAAGAAGTGCAAGCAGAACAGCAACAGCTTTTTGCTCATACCATCCGATTGCAAAATCTATTGGAAGGTCATTTATGTCTTCTGCATTAAAAACCTCTTTTAATTTTAAGGCTATAACAGCAATGGAATACGAGTCATTACACTGACCTGCATCAAGAACCCTTGGAATCCCTCCGATATCTCCCAGATCAAGTTTATTATATCTGTATTTTGCACATCCCGCAGTTAAAATAACTGCATCTTCGGGAAGTGCTTTTGCCATATCTGTAAAATACTCTCTCGACTTCATTCTTCCGTCGCAGCCTGCCATTACAACAAATTTTTTAATAGCTCCAGATTTCACAGCATCAACAATTTTATCGGCCAGTGCAAGAGTTTGTTCATGACCAAATCCCCCGGTAATAGAACCTTTTTCAATTTCAACAGGAGGTTTGCATTTTTTTGCACACTCAATTACTGCTGAAAAATCTTTTTCTCCTGATTCAGGTTCTTCTATGTGCAAAACTCCGGGATAACCTGTCATTCCTGTTGTGAAAATTCTGTCTTTATAAGAATCTTTTACAGGGATTATGCAGTTTGTAGTCATAAGGATTGCACCGTTGAATGAATCAAACTCTTCATTTTGCTTCCACCAGGCATTACCGTAGTTACCTATAAAATGGTCATATTTTTTAAATGCAGGATAATAGTTTGCAGGAAGCATTTCACTATGTGTATAAACATCAACACCTGTTCCTTCAGTCTGCTTTAAAAGATTTTCCATATCTTTTAAATCATGACCACTTATAAGTATTCCAGGATTTGATCCAGCACCTATATTTACTTTTGTTATTTCCGGGCTGCCGTAAGTTTCAGTGTTTGCTTTATCAAGCAGAGCCATTGTTTTAACAGCGTATTCTCCGGCTTTTAAAACCCACTGAAGAAGTTTGTCAGGATCTTTTTCAACTGCTGTTGCTGCAAGAGAATCTATAATAAATTTTGAAATATCTTCATCACTAAAACCTAAAACATTTGCATGCTCATAATATGCACACATCCCTTTTACACCGATTGTTACTGTTTCTTTAAGGGATCTTATATCAGGATTTTCTTCTGTTAAAATCCCTGATGACTCGGCTTTTTCATCGTTTATCTCGTGGAACTTGGCACAATCCGGAAGATCATTTTTTAAATTTTCTTCCTTAATAAGATTGTCCCTTTTTTCTACAGCTTTTTTTGTAAGCTCAATAATTTTTTTATCGTCAAAATTTGCATTTGTAATTGTCGCAAACATTGCCTCTGCAACAAACCGGGCATGCTTATTCAGCTTGTCGCCTTTTATCTCAGCTCTGGAGGCAGCAACACAAAGACCTCTTACACTGTGGATTAGAAGATCCTGAAGATTTGCAACTTCATTTATTTTGCCGCACATACCTTTTTTTGTACAACCCTGGTTTTTTAATGTTTCCTGACATTGAAAACAAAACATTTGTAAAGCCTCCTTATAGTTTTTTAATAATAGAATCTTTTCAAGTAATTACCTTAAAGCCAAAACCGTTTTTTATCAGTTTAAGTTCATAATCATTCTATTTCAGAAGCATACAGACAATTATTGCTGAGGTAATGAACTCATTTTGCTGATTTACGGTAAATTATTCATGGAACTAAACAGATAATAACTTAAAAAAGGAAAGATCACTTTGATTTAAATCAAAAAACCAGGCTTTTAAGCCCGGTTTTCTGATTTTTTATTAATAAAACTTATTTTTTAAATTTAAGTTTTTCAGGTTTTGTTGTTGAACCTGTGGCATTTGGATAGTTTTCTGCTTTTTTGGAATCAGTCTTGCCTTCAAGAAGAAGCTTTGCTTCATGCATAAAATGGTTAAACCTTTTTTTACATTCATAAAATCCGTGCCACCATGCATAGTCAGGTGCCATCATTGCAGTACCCATTCTTGCTCTTCTGCCCTCATGATGCCATAATTCATAAAATTCGACTTCCAAAGGTTCGTCAAAAAATTTTGAATCATCAAGCTTTCCTTTTTCATAAAGCTTGTCAAGCATCTCTTTTGCAGGTTTATAATAAACATTATTGTATTCCTCAATAACCTTGTCAGTCTTTCTGTAATGATCATTTGTCCATGTTTCGGAATGACACTGCTGGCATACTTTCTTCATTTTCCCTCTTTCTTCCTTCCAGTCAGTATCAGCCGGGAAAGCTTCAAAATTTTCAGGCCTTACAGTTAAGGGAGCCTGAAGTTCCCATGAAAGCCTTTCTGTAACATCATGGGTTGTTTCAACATCTCCTGAACCAGACATATGACAGGTTGCACAGGTTGGTCCTCTGTAATCAACACCAGGAGTCCATGAACCCGGAGGAGAATCCCAGTTGTATTCATCACCGAATGTGTCGTAAATATCTCCGTGCTTAGATTCTGTAAATATTTCTATCTGGGGATGATCAGGTCCTAAGTGACACTGACCGCATGCTTCAGGTTTTCTTGCTTCTCCAATTGTGAATCTGTGCCTTGTATGACAGCTTGTACAGCTTCCAAGACTTCCGTCGGGATTAAGACGCCCAACACCTACATTAGGCCATGATCCTTCTTTGAATTCTCCGTCTTCCATTTCAACTACAGTACCGTGACAATAATAACAGCCTGATTCTCTTTCCATTGCCGAATTCATGCCGTCATTAAGCCATGGATCGATTTTCCAGATTATTTCAAGTGTGTTTGCATGCTTGCTTCTTGCATATTCCTCAGCTTCCTGTGCATGGCATCTTGAACAATCCTTTGGTGAAACTATGGTTGCAATCGGAACATAATACTTCGAATCTCCGTAAGGGAGATCATCATTATTGTATTCGTCTTTATGAGCTTTATTTATATCAGTATCTCCGGCTTCAGCCTTATGGCAGTCATAACAGGTTATCCCTGCATGTGCGTGCCTGCTCACAGCCCAGTCTCCAACAAGGCCGGGGTTTAATTCTGAGTGGCATTGAATACAGGCTTTGGCTTCCTCAGGCATTGCCCTGTCAACCTGCATAACCTTAGGTTTAGCATAGTTTGCAACACCTGCATACGCTGCCCCTAGTACAAAAAGCAGAATAATAAATGCTGATATCGATTTTAATTTCATATGTTACTCCTTCACCTGTAATATAAATTAATTCAGTCTTTTTCCACCGAATATGTTTCCCTGTTAATATGTACCAAAGGAGCATGACATTCCATACAGCTCCTCTGCGGATTTGAATATAAAGCTTCTCTGTGTGCTTTCATGGCACCTCTGTCTGCCTGGATATATAAAATATTTGAATGACATTTTATGCAGGTCGAATTATCCATTGTATCATGAACTCTTTTCTGCATTTTTTCACGGTCATATTCTCCGTAAAACAAATGAGCCCATACATCTTTGATTCCGTGTTTGGTTTTTAAGAAGAAAAACTCTATGGTATTTTCAGGAGGCGGAAGATGGCAGTCTATGCAGGTTGCTCTGAAACCCTTATCGTTTGAGGCATGGGGTGATGTGCTCCAGGTTTCAACAGCAGGGGCTATTTCGTGACATGAGGCACAAAATTCAGGAGATGAAGTAGCTGTCATAATTTTATAAGTAAAAGCTGTAGCAAGAAACCCCATAAATAAGACTAATATAATCAGAAAAAAAGATATATAAACAACTTTTTTCTTCAAGTACCCACCTCGCTTTAAATTTATTTGTTTCGCTCCTGTCAATGACAATCTGAATAAAAACGAAGAGTTTAATTTATTTACAGAAGTTTAAAGGCTTAAGCTTGTAATGATAAAAAATTAATTTATTATTATGGTGTTTATTTATAGATAACATATTTTTTATTTTAAAAAAAGTATTTTAAAATTTAAGATAATTACTGAATATTTATAAAAGTAAAAAATTAAAATCTAATCAAACTGTTTAAAACCTGTTCTTATGACTATTCAGCCAATTGAGCTATCTTATTTCTGCACAGACAAAATATTTATAAGATACTCAGTTTTATACAACACTGAATTTAATTTTTTAAATTAATAAAAATTAAAGGGATTTAATTTGTTTTATCTGACCTGTTATGTTATCTTTTTTATTCAATTAACAACCAATTCAATGTGTAAAATTATATGATTTTTAAACTTTTTATAAGTCCTGTGCTTTTTTTAGGGATAAGTTTTTTCAACGCAGATACAGCTATAGACTGGAATCCTGAAACAAAATTTATTCCTTATTCAATTGCTGATCCCAGAACCCCTGTTTTTAAAATCTCTTACGAAAATTATCTAAAAAAAGATATTCCTTTTTCTTCGAAAACACGCTCCGTCACTTCTCTTGGTGCGGTAATCCCGACTGCAAAAAGCGGGAATCTCCAGCTTAACACCGGAGCATCTTTTTACTGCCGTACAGACCTTGAAAACTCCTTTGACATTACAGGATGGGACGGCGTAATTTTAACCGATTTAGCTTATAAGTTTAATGAGAAATCAGGAGTAAGATTTTCTTCAAAACATTTTTCAGGACACCTTGGCGACGAGTATATAAAAAGATCCGGCTGGGAAAGGGTTTCAAAGTCCAGAGATGAAAACGCTCTGGCTTTCTGGTTTATGCCTTTTAAAAATACATCTTTTATTCTTGAAACAGGTTATGATCACAATTATAACTACAAAAAAGAGCACAAATACGAAGCTTCAGAATTAAGATATCAAATAGCAGCATTTCACATCAAAGATGAAAAAAATTCCTGGCAGCCTTTCTGGGGAAGTGATATTCAGTTTTATCAGGAAGACAATTATAAACCATCCGTCTCTTTTCAGGCGGGTTATTCTTTTCTTGATGATAATAATGACAGATTCAGACTGGCTTTTGAATACTATAAAGGTAAAGTCAATTTGCTCGAATTTTCAGGCTTTCGGGAAGAATATGCCGGCCTGGCATTTATTATAGATTTTTAAATTTCAAAGTTTTAACTTAATATGTTAGTGTTTTGATTCTCAGGGATTTTTATGAACATATATGAAAAACTTTTTCTTGCATTTGAAGCTAAGGCTAAACCTTTATATATTGATAAAGTATTAACTGGACTTTCCTATACTGCTGTAAAGCTTTCCAACGGCAACACCGGAATTGCTTATACTAATCATGGTTTAAAACCTTTTTCTGAAGAATTTTATCCGGAAAATACTGAAGCAATAAACTATCTTTTTTTTATAAAAAGTCAGCATCCACTTAAAAAAAGCATAGGGATTGCTTTGATTAATGCTTTAAACCACGACTATACCTTATCCTTGCACGACGATGACAACAATACCGGACTTTTTACTTATTTAGATATAAATAGCAGAACAAAAATATCAATGGCAGGTTTTATAAAACCGCTTGCAGATAAAATTAATACAAAAACTAAATTTTTAGATGTTTTGGATTATGATAAAAAAACAGGTTGTGAAAAAGCATTTTTAAAAAACTTAAAAAAGAGTGATTATCTTATAATAACTTCTTCATCACTTCTGAATTCAACCCTGGAACCTTTTTTAAAAGAAAAAAACCAAAAAACCAAAGCAGTTCTTATAGGCCCTACTGCTCCGATGTCTGAACAGGCTTTTAAAGGTACGGGAATTAGTCTTTTGGCCGGATCTCATATTAAACCGGGTTGTGAAGAGGTTGTTTTGGAAAAAGTTGCAAAAGGGTTTGGCACACCTGTCCTGAAAAAATTTCTTAGAAAAACTGTATTAAAGATCCCTGAATAATTTCAGCAAAAAATTATTCCTTGCTATCAAAACCGTATTCAGAAAGCATCTTTTCTCTTTCCTTTTTTATATTTTCTGTTCTTTCAAACCGTTTTGCCTGTTCTTTTGTAAATATTTGCTGTTTAATCTTTGAAATCTCAGATTCTTTTTCTTCTGTACTTAAATCTTTGTCAGAAAACACCTGCTGTTTTTCTGTTCTGAAATTTTCTACTGCTGATTTATATTTTTTTTGATCTTTTACAAGATTGTTCCTTTTTTCAAGGGACTCTTTTGAAAAATATTTTCCTCTTAATTTCTCTTTTTCTTTTTGTTGATTTTCTTGGGAAAGCTCTGAAATATCTTTTTTATATAAATTCAAAGCTTCTCTGTACTCCTGATATGAAGATTTTTTTTCATCTTTTTCTATATCATCATATTTTGAATCGATTTCTTTTAAAAGCGACTCTTTTTCATATGAATAAAGATCTTTACTGTTTAAGACATAATTTTTTTCAATACTGTATCTTTTCCTTAACTCTTCTTCTTTATACAATACATCATATAAATCTTTACCCAGATAATCTTTTCTAAACTCTGAAATATAATCAAGCCTTTCCAGAATATCATCTTTTGTCGTAACTGCGGAAAATCCCTGAATACTGTTTGAAAGCTCCTGGCTGCAGTTTACAAATTCAGTGTATAGTTCAAATAAAGCCTCTGCCTTTTTTTCATCAAAATTTTTCTTTAAATAAGCAAGAACTTCTTCAAAATGAACTGATGTATTATATGAAGATTTGAATCTGGACATGATTTCATGAAACTGCTCAAGAAGGTTTTCTTCCTCTTTTAAAATTTTTTTTTTAGATTTTGTGATTGAATTGTTCTTATTTTTTTTTCCGGATTCAGTTTGTTTTTTTGTATGTTTTATTTCTAAAGATTGTAAATCAGCTTCTTTGCTGGTCTCATTATTATGCTCGGCCTTATAAACCTTTTTTTCTGAAATTTTTTCTATATCAACAGACCCGTCTGATGCAATCAGTATAAGACCGGAAAAAATTGTCACTATAAGAATCAGTGCTGAGCTTATTAACATTTTTAAGTTCAAATTTACCAACCTATAAACAAAGAATTTCAAATAAAAACAAAACCTTAACAAAAGACAAAGATTTAACCTGAATATAAAAATCCAGATTAAATCTTTATGTTACATTTATTATTAATTAAAACCCCGAGTTTTTAAGATCTTCCACAAGGCCTACATAAAAACCAGGAGCATTAAATCCGGGAGTAATACCAAAAGCCTGATCAACAATATTCAGATGGTCTACACCAGGGCTGTACCAGGCACCTTTTTCAACTCCTCTGAAGTTGCCCCATTTTGCGCTGTCTACACTTACAAGACCATCATTGGCTCCTTCCTGTGTTAACATTATAAGCCAGGTCGCCTGAAGTACGATGTTCGGACATGACCATTTAGCCTTTGATGTATAGCTCTGGTAATAAACCCCATCAGCGTTTGGAGTATTTGGATTAAATACATTAATCATATAATCTGTTGTTATATCTAAAGCATTCTGAAGGCTGTCAGGATCATCATCTCCCATTATCCATGTATATATAAAATCAAGAGAATCTCCAACTTCATCATGAAACCAGCCCGGAACACCGTTTACTATCAAATCAGCTATGGAACTTCCTTTATGTGGTCCTGAAATACTTGTATAGCTTGCAACGTAAGGAGCAAGGCCAAGATTTGATATTGCATATCTTGTATATATTGTTCCGTGTGAATGACCTATTATATTGACTTTATCGGCACCTGTTGCAGCCAGTATATCATACACCTGGTCAGTAAAATCTTCTGCTTTAGCAACAGTTCCGTCCATTCCGTTTACCGATGTTTTATATACCTGCGCTCCGTTTGCAATAAGAGAATTATCTATTCTGCCCCAGTAGTCTACAATTCCAAGAATTTCTGCACTAGCCCCCATTCCGTGAGCGAGTACCACAGGATATTTTGTAGATGTTTTACCTGCTGAAGCATTTTGAAAACTTATTAATAATAAAGCTAAAACTGACATTGTTAAAATAACTGATTTTTTCATTTTCCCCTCCGGATTTTTTTCTCTCTCTATTAACACTCGGCTGCAAAGTAAACACTGTTCACTATTAATACAAAAAAAATATTGGGTTTCTTTTTTTCTATATTACCAAATGACATTGTGTCAACAGAAAAACTAACTTTTTCTTCAAAAAACCGAACAAAAACCTTTAAAAACAGTATATTTAAAAAAACAACAGGTCAAAAAAACAGTGTTTTTTATACCAAAAACTATTTAGTGACTTGCCGAAATCCGGATTTTGTTTTTCAGTTATGACAGATGTAAAAATAACAGCAGGAATACTAAAATATTTTGAAAATAAAATTTTTCATCTAAAACAGAAAAAGGCTAAAAAGGAAGTTAGCGTTTAGAAACTATTTAATTTTCTAAAAAACAAACCAAATAAAAAACCCCTGCC
>JBNJDM010000081.1:0-9434 GCA_051744925.1 Thermodesulfobacteriota bacterium
TATCGGTTTTATGTATATTTTAAAAACTGCTTTATAGAGATATAACATCCAAGCCATCCGACAATAGTAGAACAAAAAATTATAATTAATGATGCCTGCCAGGACATAAATTTAATTTTTATCATAAAAGATGATAAATCCTGGTTCATATTCATTGAAAAAAGCGAAAAAAGTACAAAAAGGATTAAAAGACCGCCCAGACCACCAACAGCACCGTGCAAAAACCCCTGAATATAAAACGGAGACTTTATAAACCTGTTATCAGCTCCCACAAGCTGCATAATCTCAATCTCTTCCTTTCTTGAATATAATGCAAGTCTTATTGTATTAGCCACAATAAATACTGTGACCATAAAAAATACTGCCCCCATGCATATAGCAGCAAGCCTTGAAAGGGAAATAACTTTTACAAACCTTCCTATCCATTCTTTACCGTATTCAACCTCAGAAACGGACTGGAACTTTTCAATCTTTTTTACCAGAACCTCAATTGTTTTAAGATCTTTTCGGTCTTTTTTCATAAAAACTTCAAAAGAATCGGGAAGCGGGTTGTTTCCGAGGTTTTCAAATATGCTTTTTTGTCTGAACATATCCTCTTTTAACTCTTTAAGCCCTTTTTCAGCAGAAACGAATTCAACTTTTTCAACTTCTTCAAAATCTGATATTTCAAGCCTTGTTCTGTTAAGCTCAGAACTCGATACATTTTCTTCTATATATACAAGGAGCTTTATTCCCGACTTCCATCTGTCAAGAAGTTCACCTGCATTTGATGCAAAAAGAACAAAAGTTCCCACTATAAGAATGGAAAGCATTATGGTGACAAGAGTAATAGAGTGTAAAAATCTGTTGTTTTTTATGTCTTTTAAAGATCTTTTAAAATTTAAGGTATTAATTATCATAGCACTTCTTCCACAAGTTTTCCCTTGTTAAGCTGAATAACCCTGCCTCTGTTGGATTTGATCAGTTCGCGGCTGTGAGTGGCGATTATCAGAGTTGTCCCTTTTTCATTGAACTCTCTTAAAAGATCCATAATTATCACTGCAGACTCAGGATCAAGGCTTCCTGTAGGTTCATCAGCAAGAATAATATCAGGCTCTCCTATAACAGCTCTTGCAACAGCTGCTCTTTGCTGCTCCCCGCCCGAAAGACTTGGGGGGTAAAGGTCTTTTTTTTCTTCAATCCCAACTGTTCTTAGCACTTTTGATACTTTTTTATCAATTAACTTTTTCTTTTCTCCAACAGCTTCAAGAACAAGAGAAACATTTTCAAAAACTGTCATTGAAGGAATAAGCTTAAAATCCTGGAATATAATACCGAATTTTCTTCTAAGCTGATAAAGATTGGAAGGTTTTATTCTGGACAGATTCAGACCTCCGATAAGGAGCTGGCCTGCTGTTGCAGTTTCTGCCATGTATAAAAGTTTTAAAAATGTTGTTTTACCTGCGCCGCTGGGTCCTGTTATAAAGACCATTTCTCCGGGAAAAATTTCAAGCGAGATATCCGAAAGAGCGGGCATTTTTTCGTATCGCTTATAAATATTAAACATTCTTACTATTGCCGGAACCTCTGAAGGATTCAAATAATACCTCCCAGTATATATTTGGTTTCGGGACAAAAACTTTTTTTACCTGGTTTAAAATTTTAATCAAAGCCTGAAGCCAGTGTTTCATATTTTAAAGATTAATTTTTATATGAGAAAAAATCTGCTTTTAAACCGGCTGTCCATTAAGTAATATTATCTTTTAAAATCGAAACTTAACAGCTTTATTATTCATACAAAACTGTATTTATAACGAAATCGATTTATTTTCAAGCCTGACAAAAAAATTACTCAATTCAAGTATTAACTACCATGTTTTTTAGAGTTGTCATAGTATTGTCTTTCTGGTACTCAGATTTATGCGGGAAGGGCTTTTTGTTTTTTTCGCCGGGTCCCTGTTGAACACCCGAAAACGCTTCTTCCTTTTTCAACAGGGATCTGTAACCCGTAATTTTTATAAGAGCAGGCAAAAATGAAACAAAAATTTATTGAACTATTAAAAAAATACTCTGTCAAATACTCTGACAGCGAAGAATTTATACTTGCGTCAGGTAAAAAAAGCAGATTTTATGTAAACTGCAAACCTACTGTTTTGAGACCTGAAGGACTTTACCTTGCAGGAAACCTTATAGTAAACGAAGTAAAAGATCTCAAGCCGGATGCTGTAGGCGGACTTACTTTCGGAGCCGATCCTGTGGCAGTAGCAGCATCCTTTGCATCTTCATACACAGATTCCCCTTTTAAAGCTTTTTCCATTAGAAAAGAAAAAAAAGACCACGGAATAAGCAAATGGATTGAAGGCGACCTTAAAAAAAATGAAAAAGTTGTAATTATAGACGATGTTGCAACTACAGGCGGTTCAACTATTAAGGCTGTTGAAAGGGCATTGTCAGAGGGTCTTGATGTTATAGCTGCTGTTATTCTTGTTGACAGAGAAGAAGGCGGTCTGGAAAATATAAAAAAACATGTTCCTCTTGTAAGAGCTGTTATAAAAAAATCTGACCTTATCTAAATATTACCAAATATGAGATATAATAAGAAGATATTGACCGTTTAAACAGGTTCTGATTTTTTCCTGAGAATTCCTGCATACCACATAATTAAAGCACCTGTAAAAGCAGTAATCCCTGCCCCCAGAAAAAGAAGCCCGCCTCCGCATATGTCATAAAAATAACCGCTTAAAAGGTTTCCTGACATAAGCCCCAGGCCATATGTAAGGGCATTGTTTACAGCCTGCCCCGTGGTTTTTTTACCCTCAGGTGTAAGCTCGTCAATATATAAAACCGAGGCTATATGAAAAGCAGCATAAGTAAAGCAGTGAAGAAACTGTGACACAAGAATAATTATTTTTGCCTGGAACAAAAAAAGTACAATCCATCTAAAAGCTGCAGCAAGCATGGAAAATATAAGTACCTGACGCGGCTTAAGCCTGTCGAATATAAAGCCTGATTTATACATTATTATAATTTCTGCAAAGATCGCAGCTGACCAGGCTATACCTATGAAGGTGTTGTCTATACCGCTGTCTGAAAGGTAAATTGAAAAAAAAGCATAATAAGGGCTGTGACTTCCAAGCATTAAAACAGAAGCAAAAAGAAAAAGAAATGTTTCAGGTTTTTTAAGAAACGAGACTTCAAACCCTTTGTTCTTATCTTCCTTTACAGATTTATCAGGTATTTTCAGTGAAAGAAAAAAATGGAGAACAGATCCTGCAAAAATCATATAAACAATAACAAAAATACCTGTTTTATCCGAAAGATACCCTGCTGTAAAAACAGAAATAATAAATCCTACTGAACCCCATAGTCTTATTTTCCCGTAATTTTTTTTATCTTTGCCTAAAATATCTACTGTGAAAGCTTCAAGAAATGAAACTATGGGAGCATGAAACAGTGAATAAAAAAACATTACAAACATCATGAACCAGAAATCGTCTGAAAAAAAGAAAAGTCCCCACAAAAGAGAAGAAAAAAAGTTTACAGAAATAAAAATCTTTTTTCTTATGGAAAACTTATCTGCAAAATAACCCCAGAAAAGAGGAAAAATTATTGTTGAAAAAGTTTTTACCGATGAAACAGCGCCTATCTGAAAGCTTGAAAAACCGATTTTATGACAGTACAGATTGAAATAAGGTAAAAAAACGCCTAATATGGAAAAATAGATAAAATACTGTAAAGAGATATTTAATTTATTATTTTTCATAACACCTGAATATCTTGGTTAAAGGGTAAAAAAATGGCTTATCACCTGGAGCTTTTAAGCTCAAAAGAAAAATTAACCGTACCTGAAGATAAATGGCACAAAGCTCTTAATTTTGCAAAGGAGAACGGCTGGATTCCTTCAGGAACTGTTCTCGATTTTGAAAGAGAGCTCGATATTTTATGGAATGACAACCAGGATAAAATGTACAATCTCTGGATGGTTCTGACAAGTCACAATGCATGCTGTGAATGGGACGGAAGCTATACTGAAAAACAGGATCAGACAGTACTTGACAATGACTCATATGAACTAATGTTATCACTTGAAATTTCAGATGAATTTGCTGATATTGCCGCTTTTATAGGCGGAGTATCTTTTAGAATTTTACGCTTGTAATAAAGGAGACAAACATGAAAATCAATATATCCATAGATATCACACCCGAAGAACTCAGAGAATCACTCGGGCTGCCCGACCTTACTTCTTTCAACGAAAATCTTATGACCAAACTGACAGAAAGAATGGAAAGCGGTAAATTCGACCCTGAATCTTTTTTTAAATCTATGAACCCGGCGTCCAATCCTTTTGGAAAAATGTTTATGGATGCTGCAATGAAAAATATGAATATGATGAATAAAAAACCATCGTCAAAAAAAACAGGGGAAAATGAAAAAAAAGATTCGTAAGTATTTTATTGAAAAAAACAGGTTTATTTTATGCTTATAATTTTTCCCTGTTGCATATAAAAAAACAGTGTTTTATAGTATTAACATAAAGATTTTAACAAATGAAAATCTTTTTTAAGTTCAGGTTTCTGCAGTCAACCCTGATTCTCCGGCTGGAAAATTAAAATACCTGAATTAAAAATTTCAGCCCGGGGAAAACCTTCCAAATTTTTAACTTAATAATGAGGTGTACCATGTCATCAAATAAGACCATGTCAGAAAATACTCCGATGGAAAAAAGATTTTTTTATGATGAAAAACAGAACCGTTTTTATGTAAATTTTCAAAATCTGACAATAAATTCTTTGAATGATATATACAAAATAGAGTTCCTTGTGGCTGAAAATCTTTCCCATCTCAACAAAAAGGTATCAGCCATTGTAAACTACGAGAACTTTGATATTGCTGAAGAACTCCTTATACCATACTCCAGAATGGTAAACAGGCTTATGGAGCATTTTTATGAAGGAGTTACAAGATATACCTCATCCAGTGATCTCAAAATCGACCTTGAAAAAGGCTTTAAAGGTGAAAATATAGCTCCGAATATATTCGGATCTTCTGTCGAAGCAGAGTCAGCTCTTCAAGGTCTGGCATAACTAAAAAAATCGCCGAAAGGCGATTTTACTCACAGGGCAAAACGCCCTGGTTGTAATCCCGGATTAACTGCCGACCTCTATACTAAACTTGAAAATCTCTCAAATTAGGTATAAATAATTATTATTTAAAAATATTTATTTTTTACCGTTAAACAAATATTTAAACTCTCAAAAACAGGATAAAATTTTAAATTTATGGAAAATAAAATTAAAATAGCCGCGGCAGTAATAGTTTTTATAATTCTGGTAGTAATAATAGCCATTTTCATGAACAGACCGAAAGTCGAACTTGCAAAAAATGACACCCGGTCTGAACTCAAAGGAATAATTTTTGAAGGTATCGGAGAAGATTCTGTTTTGAGCAGAAGTAAAAAAGATTACCTGAGAGACAAGTTCGGCAATGATGTTTCAGAGTCATGGAGCCCAATATCTTTTAATTCCTTTCCACAATCTTTTTATACTCTTTATTTCCCTGAAATTGCAAAACTTTCAAAAATGCTTGGTTCAGAAGATATAAGAAAAAAATCAGGAGAAAATTCAATAAAATTCAAGTACCCGTATGTTGATAAAAACTCTGATACTTTTCACGAAATTTCACTTATATTTTCAAACTTTACAAAAAAGCCTCTTAAATTTAATCTCAAGGCATATGAGCCGGAAAAAATAATAAAAAACCTTGAAGATAAATTTTCAAAATCCCGTGAAATAAACCATCAGAAAGAAAAATATTTTGTCTGGGAAAAAGATAATTCATTTCTGGTCTCATCAATAAAAAAAGACAGATACGGCAAACCATACATTGACATAACAATATTTTACGTAAAAAATCTAAACAGTTTTTTTGCGCAGATAAGTCCTTCTCCAGGAGAAGGTCAGAGTACTCCCGAATTTTTTTAAAACTTCCCTTAAACCAATTCATTTATAAATCAGTTTAATGTAACCTTTGCATTAAACTGAGCTCTTATTTTCTGTTTTTCTATATTTTTTCACTTTGTAAATCAGCCCTTGCTAATTTTTTTCGACTCTCCTAAATTATCATTATTAATTGACTCATCAAAATTTTTAAGGACTTACATGAAAGTATAAAAGATTAAATTATGTATAAAAAACAATGCTTTAAAAAAGTATAATCTTTTTTTAAAATTTCTACGGAGGTATCACATTATGAATGGTCAAAGAGTTGTCGTAATAGGCGGTGTAGCATGCGGACCAAAAGCTGCCGCAAGAATTAAACGTATTAATCCTTCAGCTGAAGTTACTCTTATAGAAAAAGGAGAACTCCTTTCCTACTCAGGCTGCGGCATGCCTTTTTACATTTCAGGAGAAGTTCATGATCACAATGAACTTATGCAGACTCCTGTAGGTGTTGTAAGAGACACCCATTTCTTTAAAGCTGTAAAAGATATTAATATATTCAACCGCACAGTTGCAGAAAAAATAGACAGAGAAAACAAAAAGGTTAAGGCCCTTAAAATAGACACAGGAGAAGAGATTGAGTTTGAATACGATGATCTTGTTTTAGCTACAGGAAGCGAAACTGTAAAACCTCCTATACCCGGTATAGACCTTAAGGGAGTAAATGTTTTAAGTACAATAGAAGATGCAAGAAAAATAAAAGAAAGAGTTTCTAATTTTAAAGGTAAAAACGCAGTAATAATCGGCGGAGGTCTTATAGGGATAGAAGTTACTGAAGCATTTGTTAAGCAGGGTATGAATGTTACAATAATTGAAAAAGAAAATCAGCTTCTTAAAAACCTCACAGATCCTGAAATTTCAATTCATGTAAGAAGAGAACTGGAAAGAAACGGAGTAAAACTTGCAACAGGTCAGACAGTAACTTCTGTTGAAGGCGATGATACAGGAGAAGTTTCAGCAGTTATTACTGAAAAGGATAAATTCAGCGCAGACATTGTCCTTGTTTCAATAGGAGTTAAACCGAATGTAAAGCTTGCAGAAGATGCAGGGCTTAAAATCGGGGAAACTGGCGGTATTATAACTGATGAATACTTAAAAACCACTGATCCAAATATTTATGCAGGCGGAGACTGTGCAGAAAATAAAAACAGACTTACAGGCGATGCACTATATACTCCCATGGGCTCAACTGCCAACAAGCAGGGAAGAATTATAGGAGATAATATCTGCGGCAGAAACACAGTTTTTCCGGGGGTTCTTGGAACAGCTATATGTAAGGTTTTTGATCTTACAATTGCAAGAACAGGCCTTACTGAACATGAAGTTAAAGAAAAAGATCTTGATTATGTAACTGTTCTTACTCCTTCACCGGACAAGCCCCACTTTCTTCCCGATTCAAAGCTGATAATAATAAAACTTATTGCAGAAAAACCGGATGGAAAAATTCTCGGTTGTCAGGTTACAGGATACGGTGATGCTGCAAAAAGAATTGACACAGCAGTTTCAGCCATGAGCCACAACGCAACAGTATTTGACCTGGAAAACTACGACCTTGCCTATGCCCCTCCTTATTCTCCTGCAATGGACAATATAATAGTTGCAGCAAATATAGCTGAAAATAAACTGACAGGAACAGGAGATTCATACTCACCTGCAGAAGTTAAAGAAAAAATCGATTCACAGGAAGATTTTATATTCCTTGATGTAAGATCTCCCGGAGAATACGAAGCAATGAGAATTGAAGACGAAAGAGTGAAACTTCTTCCCCTTGGCAAACTAAGGGAAAAAATGTCTGAGCTTCCAAAAGACAAAGAAATAATCGCTTTTTGCAAGATTTCCCTGAGGGGTTATGAAGCCCAGAGAATTCTTGAAGGAGAAGGTTTTGAAAATGTCAAGTATATGGACGGAGGAGTTATTTGCTGGCCTTATGAAAAATATGTTCAGGGATAAATTCGGGTTTTGTTGTTAGTTTTTTATTATTCTGATATATTAAGAACAGTTACAGAGATTTAAATTCTGTAACTGTTCTTAAAGTTTTGTATTAACTTAAAGTATAAATCTGCTGTTTTCACACCTTTTTTATAAAAAATTTAACAAGGACTGATTCATAAAAGTCTGCAGCAATTAAACAGATATATGAACATGTTGAGATGTAACTCTTTTTTTTCACAAAACTCTTTAATAAAATATAAATTATAATTTTTTTTGTTCAGCTATACAATAAACCAAATATCCGGAGGCTTTAATGAAGATAGTAATTATCGGCGGAGACGCCGCGGGAATGAGCGCTGCAAGCCAGATTAAAAGAAAATATCCAAAAAATCAGGTTGTTGTTTATGAAGGTACACATGATGTCTCATACTCTGCCTGCACAATGCCCTACAGCATTGCAGATCCGGATGATGATATAGAAAGACTGATAGTCAGAGCTCCCGAAGAATTCAGAAAAACAGGAATAGAACTTCACCTTGGCCACTGGATTGAAAAAATCGACAGAGATGCAAAAATAATATCAGGAAAAAAGGAAAATAATGAAAGTTTTTCAGACAGCTATGACAGACTTTTCATAGCAACCGGAAACAGGCCTTTTATGCCTCCGGTTAAAGGTCTTGATTCATATGGAGTATTCCCTCTTAAATCTCTTGAACATGGTAGAAAAATTGATGAATATCTTGAGACAAATACAGTAAAAAAAGCTGTTATTATAGGAATGGGATACATAGGCCTTGAAATGGGAGAAGCTCTGCATTCAAGAAATATTGAAGTTACTATGTTTGAAGCAGGCAATGAATTGATTCCATGGCTTCACAAAGACCTTACAGCACCTGTAAAAGAAACTCTGGATGAAAAAAATATAACCTATTTTACCAGTACCTTTGTTACAGAAATTGAAAAAACAGAAAAAGGTCTTCTTGTAAAAACAAAAGAAAAAGAGTTTGAAACAGATATGATAATAGCCTGTATGGGAGTTGTTCCAAACAGTGAAATAGCCGAAAATGCAGGACTTGAGCTGGGACCTTCAAAAGCTATAAGTACAAACACTTTTATGCAGACAAGCGATCCTGATATTTATGCTGCAGGCGACTGTGCATGTGCAAGACATATACTCACAGGAAAATGTGTATGGATTCCACTTGCCCTTACTGCAAACAGAGGCGGGAAAACAGCAGCAAGAAACATTGTGGGAGAAAAGGATGAATTTCCGGGAATACTTGGAACAGCAGTATTCAAAGTATTCGATTATGAAATTGCAAGAACCGGATTTACTGTTCAGGAAGCTGAGGAAGCAGGTTTTGATCCTGTGGAAACTATAATTACATCGAAATCCAAGGCACACACATACCCAGGTTCTGAAAAACTTTATGTAAATATAGTCGGAGACAAAAAATCGGGAAAACTTCTCGGCCTTTTCATAGTTGGAAAAGAAGGAGCTGCAAGAAGAATTAATGCAGG
>JBNJDM010000082.1:0-9430 GCA_051744925.1 Thermodesulfobacteriota bacterium
GCTGTGGAAACACTTGAAAAGGAAATGATAATAGATTCCCTAAAAAACACAAAAGGGAATATTACAAGATCTGCAGAACTTCTTAAAACCACAGTAAGAAAATTTTCCTACAAAGCAAAGCTTTATGAAATAGACTACAGAGACTACAGATAAAAAAACACCGTTTAAAACAAAAAATAACCTATTTCAAAAATCCGCCTTTACAAAAAAATTCCCAGGAGTTAAACAGCTTAATTGCTATCTGAATTGAGCTGCTTGTCTGCTTAAAATTATTTTTTATGGCGTAAATTTCTCATATTAAATAATTATAACTGGTCATAACATTCAGACTAAACTCAGTAGTTAAACCAGGTTTGAAAACAGCTCAATTCAGGATACAGTTTCACGCTTTTTAAAATTTTGAA
Source organism: Thermodesulfobacteriota bacterium (assembly GCA_051744925.1). Classification (GTDB taxonomy): domain Bacteria; phylum Desulfobacterota; class Desulfobacteria; order Desulfobacterales; family JACKCP01; genus JACKCP01. The sequence continues at coordinate 405 of JBNJDM010000082.1, forward strand.
AAGCATAGCCTTATTAATTAATTGTTTTGCAGAAAATTAAAGGAGAATCATGGATAAAAATCTTTTTCAAAAATACAAAAGCCAAACTGAAAAAGAGCTTGCCAAAAGATCTGTTGCATCTGCGGCAACATATATTGTCGGTTTTTTAATGCTTGTTATTTTAACACCGGTATACTCAGAATTTAAACTTCCTGTTCTTTTAACAGGAATTATAATTCTTGTTCAGACACCTTTAAGAATCTACATAGGTAAAACTGCGGATAAAAATTATGATAAACGACCTGTTTTATGGTACAGAATGTTTATTCTCAATAATTATCTTATAGCAGGACTGTGGGCATATTTTGTTCTTTTAAGCCTTCAGGGTTTCGGACTTAACCAGTATTCACTTCTTTTTGTAACTTCTCTTTGCGGTCTGGGCGCCGGAGCAACAACATCCATGTCTCCAAGATTTAAAACAGCAGCAATTTTTAATGCTATACTTATCCTGCCCACAGCCGCATGGGGCTTTTATTCATCAGCTGAAGGAAGCACAGGATTTGGTCTTTTTATGACATTTTATTTTCTAATGCTCAACTTTGTTACTAAAAACAACTGGCAATGGTACTGGATGGGAATTGAAAATCAGGACAAAATTGAAAATCAGTCAAAAAGTCTCGAAGCTCTTTTCTCGAGCATGACCGAAAAATCGAAAGTGCTTGAAAAAGAATCTTCAAGTATTTCTGAAATATCACATGAAATTGCAGATGCTGCAGAAGAGCTTACCCAGAGTTCTGAAGAAATAAGCAGAGAATCTTCTGAAATGAATGAAAACATATCCTTTGTATCAAACACTATGGATGATACTACAAATAATATGTCGAATACCGCAGCCTCCCTTGAAGAAATGACTGCAACAGTTGAAGAGATATCCAAAACAGCTGTCAGTGCAAGTGACACAACAAAAGATGCTGCTGAACAAGCAAAAGAAGCATCAAACAAAATAACAGCATTAAAAGCAGGCGCAGATTCCATAGGCGAAATAACCGAGCTTATAACAGCAGTATCAGACCAGACAAACCTTCTTGCACTTAATGCAACCATAGAAGCAGCCCGGGCAGGTGAAGCAGGCAAAGGATTTGCTGTTGTTGCCAATGAAATCAAAGAACTTGCTGTTAAAACTCAGGAGTCTGCAGCTGAAATTTATTCCAAAATCAGAGAAATGCAGTCATCTACAGCAGAGACAACAGAAAGTGTAGAAAATATTTACAATATTATCTCACAGTCAAATGAAATGGTTTCTTCCATAGCTGCTGCAGTTGAAGAACAAACAGTAACAGCAAAAGAAATTTCTGAAAACACATCAACAGTTTCAAAAGGCGCGCAGGAAGTAAATGAAAAAGTAAAAAATAATGCAGAAAGAATCAGTTTTATAAATGAAAAACTAAACCAGACAGCAGAAAAGTTATCATTTGTTCACAAACAGAGCCAGCAGCTTGACAAAAGCGCCACAGAGCTTCACAAACAGTCTGCAGAACTTCAGAATCAGCAGCCTGCATAAAAATTTGTTTTAAAAGACCGGTGCTATTAAGTTGTACCGGTCTTTTTTTCAAACAATATCTCCGGAAATATCCAGCCTTATTATCTTTAATTCCTTACAAATAAAGAACTTTACAAAAAAACATCTTTTTTTTTATTACAAAACCGATCCCGAAGTAAAGTTTCTGTTTTTAAGCCAATTACTAAAAAATTTAAATCAAAAGTTAATATAACTATTCCGCTGAAGATAAACTGAAGTCAGCCTGAACTTAATGACTATAGTTATATTTTCTTGCTTTTTAAAACAGGAACAGTTATCTCAGGTGTAATCACTCAACAATAAGATAAACAAAAAATCATACAAATACTTGATCGACATAAGAAATTCTGACAATATCATTTACAGGCTTAATTAAAAACGGGGGATATGAATGGAATCAACAGCAGGTGACCAGAAGAATATTATAAATAAGGCTTTGAAAGAAAAGTATGCTAAAAAAACAACCATAGAACTCTCCGAAAGATCAAGAGGAACAACTCCTGCATATCTGGTAGATTATCTGATTCTTATTTTTTTAACTCCTATTTATCAGCATTTCCCCAAACTAACAGCAGGTCTTGGCATAGGATTTATTATACTCACTGCAGTAAAGATAATTGCTGCAAAAAAAACCCCTGTTAACTACGATAACAAACCTAAATTTTACACCAAACTTCTTGATCTTCATATATATGCCGGAGGTATACTGCTTTCAGTATTTGTTCTCTCGGCACTTTTTGCTTTTAAAGTAGATGAATACTCTCTTTTATTTTTCCTTCTTCTTGCCGGAATGGCTGCAGGATCTACATCATCCCTTGCCCCAAAATTTTCATCAGCACTGGCTTTCCTTACAATACTCCTTCTTCCGACAATAACCTGGTGTTTCATAGAAGGATCAAAAACAAGTTATTCAACAGGGGCACTTCTGGCATTTTTCTTCTTAATGCTGATTGTAGTAACCAAAAAAAATACCATGTGGTACTGGATGAGTATTGCCCAGCAGGAAGAGATTAAGCAGCAAAGTGATAAAATGGAGAAAATATTCAAAGAAATTACAAAACGTTCCGAATATTTTGAAAACTCTTCAGCCGACCTTGCGGGGTTTTCACATGAGTTGAGTGAATCTGTCAGTTTTCTTTCAAAACGAGCTCAGCAAATCAATACTGAATCAGAAACAATGAGCAGAAATATCAAGGTTGTTTCTCAGACCATGGATGATACAACATCAAATATAAATGCAATAGCTTCTGCAATGGAACAGATGACTGCAACAGTTGGAGAAATATCCAGAAACACTCAGTCGGCAAATGAATCAACATCAAATGCAACAGAAAAAGTTCAGGAAGCAACAAAAAACGTGGAAACACTTCAAAAAGGTGCCGATGCAATAGGAGAAATAACAGAAATGATTTCATCCATTGCTGATCAGACAAACCTCCTGGCTCTTAATGCAACAATAGAAGCAGCACGTGCAGGCGAAGCAGGAAAAGGATTTGCAGTTGTTGCCAATGAAATAAAAGAGCTTGCTTCCCAGTCAGCCAATTCAACAGACAAAATCAATGAAAAAATAGCTGAAATGCAGGATTCTACAAAAAAGACAACAGAATCTATCCACGAAGTTTTAAAAGTTGTAAATGAATCAAGCGAAAAAGTCGGCACAATTGCAGCAGCAGTTGAAGAACAGTCCTCTACAGCAAAAGAGATATCTGAAAATACCGAACTTGCTTCACAAAGACTTGAAGAGTTCAATTCAAGGGTGCAGGAAAATTCATCAACCATAGACAATATCCACAAAGAGCTCAATGAAATCTCTAACTCGCTTGAACAGTTAAGTTCAAACAGCAAAAATATTGATGAAAGTGCTGACGATCTTAAAGAGCAGGCATCAAAACTTAACTCACTTACCAAAGAATAAAACAGGAACTGCTTATCTGATAAAAACAAAAAGTAAAGTATCTACGGTTACAGAAACCGTAATACTTTACCTGCTCCTCCCCTTTTTCTATCCATGCTCAATAATCTCAACTTCAAACCAGTAAAATAAGCCAATACTGGCTTATTTTTTGCAAATCAGTATTAAAATGATACAAATGGTATATTTTAAACACATTATAATGTATAAAAAGTAACCATAGGGTAAAAAGTACACACTTAACGGAGTAAAATTTTGGATAAAAAATTATCATTATTAGTTATTGCGGGGATGATTGGGATTCTCGGGGCTGTTTTTACATATGTAACTTATAAAGATTTAAATGATAAAAAAGATCATTTAAGAAAAATAATGATTAACCGCGGAGAAGCAATAATAGATTCTTTTGAAGCAGCCTCCCGTGAAATTTCAAGAAACGACGAAAGAAGAAAATTCTGGGTGCAGAAACTTTTAATAGAAACATCAAGATTATCAGGTGTAAAATATATTTTTATTTCTTCACCCGAAGGTCAGATACTTGCCAGAAGTAATACCGCAGGTACAGACTATAATGAACTTGAAAAATTTGCCAGTGAAAAAAACACAAAAAAAAATCTTTCATGGGAAATACTTAAAGAGGAAAATAATGAAAATCTTCTCCTTTTCAGAAAACTCTCCCCATCTTTTTTGCCGGACGGCAAAAACTGGATGAACAGTCATAAAAACAAAGATCATATGCCTGAAAAAAACACTAGACCCCGGGAAAGAGTGGAGCATATGCGCCATATGGGAACCCAGCAGGGGCCTGTTATAAGATTTTTCTACAGAAACAACAAAATACTTCAGTACAACCCCAAAGATCTCTCGATTTTTCTGGCACTTGATATGAACATGATTTACAAGTCAGGTTTAAACAATAAAAAAGATACTATATACACAGGAATAATGCTGTTTACTCTGTCATGTGCAGGAATTCTTCTTCTTTTCTTTATCCAGAACTACAGGTCGGCAAAAATATCTCTGGGAAGAGCCAAAAAGTTCTCAAGCGCAGTTATAGAAGCAATGCCAACCGGTTTTATAACCACAAACACAAAAGGAGACGTTTTGTCTTACAATCAGGCAGCTCTTTTTGTTTTTGAAACTGAAGAAAACCTTACAGATCTTCCGGATGAAATAAAAAATGTCATCATTGAAACAGACACTGAAGAACTTAAAAATAAAAGCATTAACAAAGAAATAATTATACAGACAAAAACCAGCAGAAAAAACCTTGATATTAACCTTTCCTATATTCATGCGGGTGTAGATGAAAAGCCGGGAATTTTAATACTTATAAAAGATGAAACAGAAAAAAATAACCTTAAAAAAGAAATTGCATTAAATGAAAGGCTTGCAACTGTAGGAAAACTTGCAGCAGGCGTAGCACATGAAATAAGAAATCCTTTAAGCTCAATTAAAGGTTTTTCAACATGCATTAAAGAAAATCCTTCAGATCATGATCAGAGCATAAACATATCAAAACTTATTATAGGAGAAGTTGAAAGGCTTGATAAGGTAGTTGGCCAGCTTCTCGATTTTTCAAAACCTGTTGCTCTTAGTAAAAGCGATGTTAAAATAAAAGATCTTTTAAACTATTGTGTTCATCTTTTAAGCACTGAAGCAGAATCTGAAAACATAAAAATAGAAAACTTTTTTGACTCGGATATTATTCTCAATATAGACAAGGATAAAATAAAACAGGTTATTTTAAATATAATGTACAACTCACTTGAAGCCGCAGGAAATAATGGTGAAATAACAATCAGCGGAACAACTGATAATAACAAAACAATAATTTCCATAAAAGATTCCGGTCCGGGAATACCTGAAGAAACAATGCCACACATTTTTGACCCCTATTATACAACAAAATCTACAGGAACCGGAATCGGGCTTGCAATATCAAGAAACATTATTCAGGCACACAACGGAAAAATTTATGCTGAAACTACAAAGGATAACAACACAATATTTTTTATTGAATTTTCAACCTGAGTTCAGGGAAAATATATTTCAGGAAGGATAAGTAAATGAACAAACCTAAAATTTTAATTGTTGATGATGACCAGGCCCACAGAACAATGCTTAAAACACTTATCAGCGGATGGGGATATTCCACTGCAAGTGCTGAAGACGGAGATATAGCAGTGGATCTTGTTAAAGAAACAGTCTTTGATCTTATTCTCATGGATATCAAGATGATTAAAATGTCCGGGATAGAAGCTCTTGAGCATATCCAGTATATTAACCCGTCTATACCTGTACTTATAATGACAGCTTATGCATCCATAGACACTGCTGTTGATGCCATGAAAAAAGGGGCATACGACTACCTTACAAAACCCCTTGATTTTGAAAAGCTAAGAATTACCATAAAAAGATCTATGGAACATATAAGTCTTAAAAATGAGAATTCAGCTTTAAAGGAAAACATTGGTGATCATTTCAACAGAAACCAGATCACAGGAAAAAGTCAGGCAGTAAAGGAAGTTCTTCAGATAATAAAAAACACGGCTCCCACAGAGGCAACTGTTTTAATAACAGGTGAGTCAGGCACCGGAAAAGAACTTGCAGCAGGAGCAATACATTACAACAGTCACAGAAAAGACGGTCCTTTCATAAGGGTAAACTGCGGAGCAATTACCGAGACATTAATAGAATCTGAACTTTTCGGACACGAAAAAGGATCTTTTACAGGTGCCCATAAACTAAAAGAAGGAAAATTCATACAAGCCCAGAAAGGTACAATTTTCCTTGATGAAATAGGCACAATGCCTTTAAACATGCAGACAAAATTATTGAGAGTTCTGGAAGACAGAAAAGTTGTAAGGGTGGGCGGGGAAAAAGAGATCCCCCTTGATGTAAGAGTAATAGCAGCAACCAATGAAAACCTCAACGCCCAGGTAGAAGAAAAACAATTCAGAGAAGATCTTTTTTACAGGCTCAATGTTGTACATATTAATATGCCCGCACTTAAAAAAAGACAAAGCGATATCCCCCTTCTGGCGGAAACTTTTCTTGAAAAGTCTGCCAAAAAAAACAGAAAAGATATTAAAGGATTTTCTCCCGAAGCAATGGCAAAACTTACATCCTATTCATGGCCCGGCAACATAAGAGAACTTTCAAATTCCGTAGAAAGAGCTGTAATTCTTGCTAAAAGCGAATATATAGAAGCCGGGGATATCATAACAGGAGAAACTTATTCCACATCAGTTCCTGAAGATATTAAAACTGAAGACTTCAGGGTCGAATCCTTAAAAGAGATTGAAAAAAAAGCTATTATAAATACTCTGGAAGCTATGGGGAATAATAAAAGCGCTGCTGCAAGAGAACTTGGAATAACAAGAAAAACTCTTCACAAAAAACTTAATGAGTATAAAATTGATGCCTGAGTTGAATAGTTTTCACATTTGTTTAATATAAGCTGAGGTTGAAAATCAATCAAATTAGGTTATAATAGTTCGGCTTGAACAAAATAATACCTCATGCCTTTGAAAGGATATTTTAAATGGGTAAAAATATACTGAAATTATTTTTTTTTGCAGCAGTTTTATTACTTTTTACATCCTGCTCCGGCCATGAGATTAAACAGATCCCTGAACAGCTCAAACAGGGAGATCAAAGACTTGCAAGAGGAAACATACTTTTAAAACAGGGAAACTCTGATGAAGCAGGAAGACATTTTTTAAAGGCTTATAAAGCATACTCACTTGCTGATGATTTGCAGGGCTGCGGAGCAAGCCTTACAGGACTTGCCATTTCCTTGTTCAGCCAGGCCAGAAAAAGTGAGGCAGAACTTTTTTTAGACAAAGCAAAAAACTGCTACAAAGCTTCCCGGGACACACAAAGCCTTGATTCATTTTACATAACCAAAAGCCTTTTATATCTGCGCTGCAATGAGACTGAAAAAGGAGAAAAAACTATAAACAAAGTCTCTCCTGATACAAATGATGAAAGACTTGATACAACTCTTGCCTTTCTTGAGCTTAAAAAAAATAATACAGAAAAAGCATATCAGCATATAAACAGAGTCAATCCATTCATTCTTGATAATAAATCTTTTTTCTACTACACAAAAGGTCTTATTGACATGGAGATTGAAGATTATATTTCATGTGAAAAAAATCTTTTAAAGGCGCTTGAACTTGACAAAAACTCAGGCAGTACATTAAGAACCGCATCAGATCTTGAAGCTCTTTTTAATCTTTATAAAAAACAGGGCAATATTGAAAAAGCAGAAAATTACCTTTTAAGAGCATTAAAAATCTATACAATAACAGACAACAAAACCAGAAAAAATATTTTAATCAGGGATCTTAAAAACCTTGGGGAAAATGCCAATAAGGATATGAGTGTGGAAAAATATTTCCTCGATCTTTGGGAAAACCAGTAATTCAAACAGGACATTTTAATGGAAAACAATTCAGATCAGATAAAAGATGCAAATATAACCCGGCTGGAATACAACGGAAAAAAATTTACAATTATAGGAACAGCTCATGTTTCAAAACAAAGTGCCGAGCTAGTTGAAAAGACAATAAAAGAATCGCCCCCTGATACAGTTTGTGTAGAACTTTGTGAACCAAGATATAATTCTATAAAAAGTGAAAAAAAATTTGAGGATACAGATATAATAAAAATAATTAAAGAAAAACAGGTATATCTTCTCTTATCAAGTCTTATTTTATCAGCATTTCAGAAAAAAATAGCAGACAGAATGGAAGTAAAGCCTGGCGCTGAGATGATTGCTGCAATAGACGCAGCAGAAGAATGCGGTGCAAAAACAGTTCTTGCGGACAGAAATCTCCAGATTACTCTGAAAAGAGCATGGAAAAGCATGAGCTTTTTAGAAAAAATTAAAATAATTTCCCAGCTTATTTTTTCAGCAGGGAGCAGCAGTGAAATATCTGAAGAAGAAATTGAAAGACTAAAGCAGTCAGATGTTCTTGAAACACTGCTTGATGAAATAGGAAAAAGCCATCCAAAACTGAAAAATGTACTTATCACAGAAAGGGATAAATACCTTTCAGATAAAATTAAAAATGCTCCTGGTGAAAATATTACAGCAGTTGTAGGTGCAGGCCATGTACCGGGAATAAAAAAATACTGGGATGAAGATATTGATACTGATGAGCTGGATTATATGCCACCTCCGGGAAAAGCAGGAAAAATTCTTAAATGGGGAATTCCTGCTGTAATTATTATTCTGATTTGTGCAGGATTTTTTATGGGAGGAAAGGCAACAGGTTCACAAATGATTCTTGTGTGGATAGCCTTAAACGGAATAATGGCAGGTATTGGAGCAATTCTTGCTTTTGCCCATCCGATCACAATTTTTACAGCTGCAGCTGCCGCTCCTCTTACGTCAATAAACCCCATGGTTGCAGCCGGCTGGGTTTCAGGTCTTACAGAAGCTTTATTAAGAAAACCGAAAGTTTCTGACCTGGCAAGTCTTTCTGAGGATGTAACAAGCTTAAAAGGATTCTGGAAAAATAAAGTTACAAGAATTTTGCTGGT
>JBNJDM010000083.1:0-9239 GCA_051744925.1 Thermodesulfobacteriota bacterium
AGATTATCTTCAGACAAGACAGGCAAAATTTGCAGCTTATGACAAAGCCGATGCTGTTTATACTGAAACCTTAAGCGGAGCCTCACTTGAAGAAGTAGCCCATTCACGCGATCTTGAAATTAAAGAGACTGATTATTTTACAAAAGAAGGTCCAAAAAGGGAAGTTATAAACCCTTCCGAATTTGCACAAACTGCTTTTTCTTTTGATGTAGGCGATACCAGTGATATCATGGAATTTGAAGATGATATGTATATACTCGAGGTTAAGGATAAAAAAGCACCTGAAGTAAAACCTCTTGAACTTGTTAAAAATAAAATAAAAGAAGCTCTTATAAGTCAAAAACAGAATAAAAAAGCTTTGGAAGATGCAAAAGCTTATCTTGATGCAGTTACAAAAAGTAAAGACTTTGATAAAGACTCAGGTGTTAAACCTTCCATAAAAGCAAATGCAGATAATGTTCAGAGAAAAGGAATGGTAAAAGGTCTTGGAACACTGCCCGAACTTCAGTCAAGTGTGTTTAAAACAGCTGTAAAAGGAGATAAATTCCCTGAGTCTGTTGTTAAAACTTCAAAGGGATATTATATATATTCAGTTCTAAACGTTAATATACCTGATGATGAAGAGTTTGAAGCAGGAGCTGATGAACTAAGAGAGCAAATTTTGCAAAGAAAAAGGAACTATTTTTTCAGCAAATGGATTGAAGATTATAAAAGTAAAGCTGATATAACTGTTTCAGACAGATTCGATATGTAAACTGTAATGAGCCGAAAAATAAAACCTTTTGGCTCATTATCTAAAATATAAAAGTGTTTATTTAAGGTTAATCATATAACAGGTGATAATTATGGCAGAATTAAGTATTCAGGATAAAAAAGCACTTTTAAAGCTTGCAAGAAAAGTTCTTTTAAAAAGTTTTGATCTTGTAAATGATGCCGGCATTGATTCGGAAGTAACAAAACTTTCTGAAAAAAGAGGTGTTTTTGTTACTTTATACAAAAATGATAATCTGCGCGGATGCATAGGAACTATTCTTCCTGAAAAAGAGCTTTATTCTGCAGTTGCTGAAAATGTAATGAATTCTGCTTTCAGAGATCCGAGGTTTTCACCATTGTCTGAAGATGAGATTGATGATTTAGAAATAGAAATAAGTGCCTTAACTGTTCCGGTTGAGGTAGATTATAATAATTCTGATGATCTGAGAGATAAAATAACCCCGTTTGAAGACGGTGTTATCTTAGATTTTGGACTGAGACAGAGCACTTTTCTTCCACAGGTATGGGAAGATCTCCCCGATTTTGATCTTTTTATGTCCCAGCTTTCAATGAAGGCCGGTATGAATCCTGATGCCTGGAAAACAGCCAGCCCCTCTGTAAAAATATATAAAGCAGATCATTTTAAGGAATCTGATCTGCTTTGATTTTGGTTTTATAGTAATTTTATACTGGATAATTGTAAATTTTGAAAATTGATTTGTATTATTTTGTAGGGCTTTAATCTTATAGTTTTAATGAATCCCTGCAAACTTTATTTTATGCGGCATCAATATCTTTTTTGTCTTTTAATCCACAACAAATATTTTTTGCCGCGAATGACTTAAATTTGACCTAACTGCCTTTTTTCCAAAAAGCCTTGAAAGCTTTGATTCTGTCCAAAAATAAACATTCTATAGCAGGAGCTCAGCCCTTTACTCGTAAATATGATCGTTGCATGGCGTATTATGCTCATGACGCTGCTGGTCCGTGAAGCCCCGGATTTTTAAAATCCAACCGACAAAGGCGCATTTTTTCTCCGTAAATCCAGGGCTCAGTAAGATGCAAATAAATATAGAACTGAATAGTTTTCTTTTCTTATCTTGATTTATCTTAAAAAAATAGTTAATTGTTATATTTTTTAGGTAAAAATTATTTCGGAGGATAAAAAAATTGATGAATATAAGGATTTCAGCCGCAGGAAATTTACATAAAAATATCCTGCGGCCTATGCTCTGATTTTCCGGTATTAAATAAAGCTTAGACTCATTAGATTTATTATTAATTATGACAACCGGAAAAGGGAATAGAATGGAAAGTAACAGAGTTATAATATTTGATACAACTTTAAGAGATGGTGAACAGTCGCCCGGCGCGACAATGAATATAGCTGAAAAAGTCAGGATTGCCAATCGTCTTGAAGAATTAGGCGTTGATGTAATAGAAGCCGGTTTCCCGGCTGCATCCCAGGGAGATTTTGATGCCGTAGCCCAGATTTCAAAAAATGCTCAAAGATCTATAATAGCAGGTCTTTGCAGGGCAGGAAAAGCAGATATAGACAGGGCATGGGAAGCTGTAAAGCATGCAAAATACCCAAGAATACATACTTTTCTTGCAACTTCAGATCTTCATATGAAATACAAGCTTAATATGGAACCTGAAGAAGTGCTTAAAAAAGCTGTTGAAGCGGTTTCATACGCAAAATCTCTTACAGATGATGTGGAATTTTCTGCAGAAGACGGTTCAAGAAGCGACAAGGATTTTTTGTGCAGGGTTGTTGAAGCCGTAATAGATGCAGGAGCAACAACAGTAAATATTCCTGATACAGTAGGATATGCTCTTCCTGATGAATACGGCGGCTTAATAAAGTATGTAATGGAAAATACAAAAAACATTGATAAAGCAGTTATAAGTGTTCATTGTCACAATGATCTTGGCCTTGCAGTTGCAAATACTCTTTCTGCAGTAAAGGCCGGAGCAAGGCAGGCAGAGGTGACAATAAACGGCCTTGGAGAAAGGGCAGGAAATACTGCTCTGGAAGAATTTGTAATGACTCTTAATACAAGAGTCGAAGATCTTAATCTTACAACAGAAATTGACACAACAAAAATATATCCAACATCAAGACTTGTTTCAATGATTACAGGTATAATGGTTCAGCCGAATAAAGCTATAATAGGAGCAAATGCTTTTGCCCATGAATCCGGAATTCATCAGGACGGTGTTTTAAAAAATCCGATGACCTACGAGATAATGAAGCCTGAAACAGTTGGTTTAAGATCCAATAAAATGATTCTTGGCAAGCATTCAGGAAAGGCTGCAATCAGAACAAGACTTGAAGATATGGGGTACAAGCTTTCCGATGATGAGGTAGCTGTTGTTGCAAAAGAGTTTAAAACTCTTTGCGACAAGAAAAAGGAGATCCTGGACGAAGACCTTGAAGCACTTGTAAATGAAGGTATTTTAAGAACTGAAGATATTTTCAGTCTTCAGTATATTCATGTTTCGACCGGAACTACTATTTTTCCCACAGCAAGTGTTAAAATGGCTGTTGAAGGAGAAGAGTTTATTGAATTCAGCGACGGTACAGGCCCTATAGATGCTGTTTTTAATGCAATATCAAAAGTTACAGGTAAAAGTCCGGAGCTTTTAAGATATTCAATTACAGCTCTTACCGGAGGTACAGATGCCCAGGGTGAGGTTACTGTAAGACTTAAAGACGACAACGGTAAAATTGCCCTTGGTAAAGGCGCCCACCCCGATATTCTTACAGCCAGTGCAAAAGCTTATATCAACGGACTTAACAGGCTTGCAAAACTTGCTATGGTTGAGATTTCTGAAAAAGCAGACATTTAATTATATTTCATGTACAAGTGATTTTTGTCACTTGTACCTGTATTTTTCCATGCTTCTATTTTTTTAAGCTAAATAAATAAATTATATTGTTGCTAATTGCGCAAATTAAATTTCATAATCACTTTTATTTAAAATCTTAGAAAAAATTCTTGTATTCCTCTTATCAATCGATTCTCAATCTTTTTAGCATTATAAAAAATGTTCAACGATTGACGTATAGTCAAAAAATAATAATTATAAAAAATTTACATAATTTTGTTTGTTTCAAAAAATACTTGCAATATTATTATTGTTTTGTTTAGATCTCTACTTGTGTCCACAACAATCAATTAAAAATTCACAGTTTTCGGAGATGTTATGGTTTTTCTGAGGCTAAAATCAGATACCGCATTTACACTTATTGAGCTATTGGTTGTAGTTGCAGTTATATCATTATTAGCATCAATAGCTGTACCTGGTTTCAGCTCCTGGGTTCAAAAATACAGAATCGATTCTGCAGCTCTTGAAATAGCTTCTGTGTTTGAAACAGGTAAAGTACAGGCTGTGAAACGAGGGGATGATGTATATTTTTCAGTTGATACCAACGGTAATGGAGTAAGGGATAATGGGTATTGTCTTTATTTGGATCAGGATGACAACAACAAGGTTAGTGCTGGCGATAAGATTATTGAAAGAAAACTGTTTGAACATGTTGAATATAATATGAGTGAAACAACTGTTGACTCCGGCCACGGTCCAATTCGTTTTTACAGCAAAGGGAGAGCCAAGGGCGGAACTATTGCATTTAAAGATACTTCCGGCAATGGTTGTAAGGTATCTTTGTCTCTTCTTGGAAAAGTAAAAATAAAAAAATAACAGGCTATTGATATGAATAAAATAGGTTTTACTCTGGTTGAGCTGGTAATGGCTATGCTTATAACTTCCATAATCTCTATTGTTTTATACTCAACTTTCAGCAACCAGATTAAAATATATGTAAACCAGAAAAAAATAAATCAATTAAAAAATGATCTGAGCATAACTCTTGATTTTATAGAAAGAGATCTGAGACTGGCCGGTTTTGATCCTTTTGACAAAGCTGATGTTGGATTTGTTGAGGCTCTGGATGACAAAATGGTGTTCCAGGGTGTCGACTATAAAAAAGATTTTTCAGAACATGATGACTTAAGACGTATTTACTATGAATTTTCATCAGGAAGAATAAAAAGAATATATAACTCATCAGTTGATGATGGTTCGTTAAATGATTTTAATAGTGTAAATTATTTATCAGAAAATATTGATAGCTTAAATATAAAATATGAAAATTCTGATAAAGAAATAAAATCTTCTGCTGACTATGACAAAATAGAAAAAGTCACTGTAACAATAAAAGCAAGTATAAGCCTTTGGGGAAGATCTGATTATAAGCAATCTATTACTTCAACTTTTAACTGCAGAAATATGAGGATTTAAAAATATGAGAAATAATGAAGCAGGATTTACTTTTATTGAAGTTATGGCTGCTATGTTTATTTTTTTGATCGGAATGATGGCAGTACTCACATTACAGGTAACAGCTATAAAAGGTTCAGCTAAAGCTTCTGATATTAAAGAAGCTGTCCAGTGCTCAGCATCATGCGCCGAAAAAATATTAACCAGAAAATATTCAGATGTGCAAAATATTGATAAGTCGGTAGGTAAATTTCAACTGGTAACAGAGGTTGAAACACACAGCTCAGATCTTTATAAAGAAATATTAATCACAGTTCAATGGCAGGATAAATCAAGAACTCATACACACAAAATGAAACAGATAAAATTTAATGAAAATAAAATATAGGTATTTTTATGAATAATCTATTATCAGGTGATAATGGTTCAGCTCTTCTTTTAACTGTGATTATCCTTGTTCTTATAACAATAATAGGACTTGCTTCAATCGGATCTTCTGTTTTTAATCTTGAAATAGCAGGTCATATAAAAGATAGTGAATCCCTTTTTTACAGGGGAGAAGCCCTGCCTTACAAAGCCTGCAGCGATATACAAGAAAAAGACAATGTTTTACTAAGGGATTATGATGTTGAATGGATACACAGCAGGGAGAGTTTTGAAGATTTACCATATTCTGTTGATAATCCGGTTTTTATAAAAGATTCACAAATATCAGATTTGTTTGAAAAGGTTGAGGCTGGAGTTGATTCTGATTTTGACAATATCTCTTATAAATCTAAAACAGGCTCTGAAATTTATAATGACTGGCTGGTATCAGAAGATTCTGAAATTATATGTTTTTATAACGGGACAAAAGGATCACAGGATATAACAGGCGGACATACTCTTCATGAATATATAATATTTTCAAAGTACACAAAGGATAAGTCAGGAACAAAAGTTCAGAAGATTTTTGAGCTTGGCTTCAGAAAACAGTATTAGAGGTAGAAATGAGAAATTTTTTTGCTTTGATGATCATCTTTATTGTAATTTTATTTTTTTCATATTCAGGTATAGTCTTTTCTCAGGAGATTTCAGATACTCCTCTTATTTCATCTATGGAAACTCCTGCAGCAAATCTCATGTTTATAATAGACAATTCTACAAGCATGAACTGGGAAGTTATGATGGATGGTCATTCTGACGGCCTTTTTCATTCTGATCTCGATCCACTTGGGCTTATAGATTACGGATATATTTTTGGCAAAGATGATGTTTTTGACTGGCAAAGGTATTCAACAATATCAGGGCTGACTAAAAGATACTGGAAGACTCAGTGCTCAGCTTTCAATAAAATTTATTACAATCCCAGATTTGATTATCTGCCATGGCCTTCCACTTCGTCCTATAATATGGAAGAGGCTGATATGTTTGAGCCCAAATTATTTCAGTTTGGAGACAGCAGCCAGACTTTCAAAGAGATGTTTGATCAGGCAGAAACAATCAATTTAAGAGATAGCTATGTATCAATACTAAACGGCAGACAAAGTTTTGCTGTTGAAGATGGTGATTTAGAAGTTGATTATTCAAAAACTTCAGGAGAATCTGACTGGAAAACTGAAACAGATATTTTTTCTGAAAATGCTCAGTATCACTGGACTAACAAAGGTGGTGCTCAAGCTGTTTTACCTATAGATGTTCCTTCAAGCGGAAAATACGCAATTATAGTAAGATGGCCAATTGCTATAGGCGATTCTTCGGGTGATGCTGTGTTTGAGATCAGAACCGGAACCCCTGATTCTGAACCTGTAAAAACTGTAATAAAAAATCAAAACGGTAATGCCGGAGGAGCGCTCGGAGCAGATGCAGGTACAGGTAAAAAAAATGGAAATCTTGGGGTTATTAATATAAACGAATCTCAATATAGAGCGGACGAACCGGAAATTTTTGTAACCATAAAAATGCCTGAAGATACATCACAGGATTATATTATTAAAATAGACAAAGCAGAAGCAATTTATGAATATAATGAAGAAGACTCTTTTCTAGATTTGACTACAATCAGGGCAAATATCAACAATGCTCATTATTATACATGGAATGACAAAAATAAAAATTTTGAAAAAGAGCCTGATGAGGAGCTTTATCTTGTTAATTTTATTTTCACTGATGATGGCAGTCAGGACCAAAGTGTTTCAAGGCAGTATTTTCGGGTAGAGGATAAAGATTCCATGTTTGAAGGTAATATTTTACCGGATTATGTAGATAATGGTGAACTTATACTTGTTGACAGTCTTCCCCATCATGCAAAAAAATTCAAATATAATGATGAAAACGGCAATCCTGTTTATATGACTGCAGAAGAAGATCTTCAGAATTTTGCAAACTGGTTTCAGTTTTACAGGACAAGGCTTCTTGTTGCAAAATCTGCTATTGCAAGGACTATTTATGATATATCAGGTGTAACAGCAGGATTTTATACAATTAATCCGGCTGTGCGGGATGCCGGCATAGGTATAAAAACTAATACTACAGGTACATATATAGTTGATGATAAAGATTCAGGCTCATTTCGCACTTACGGAGAAGGCTGGACAACTTCCCGGGCCGATACTGCTTATAATGACCGGTCTATGGTTACTAATGATTCAGACAAAGGTGAAAAAGAGTATGCGCAATGGGATATAAACGGAATAAAAGATGCTGATGATTACGATATATTTATAAGGTGGTCAAAATACAACGGCCCGGGCAGTTTTATAGTTGGTAGAGATTCTGCTGCTGAATATAAGGTTTTTAAAGTTGATGAAAACGGAACTGAGCATTTTATAAAGAGCGTTGTTGTAAATCAGGAAACAGGAGATATTCAGGGTAGTGAAGATAAATTTTATCCAAATGTCTGGAATAAGATAACTGAAGTAAATGCAGGGGAGGGTGAAAAAGTACGGATTAAACTTTTAAGAGGAGATAATTCAAGTTTTAAATATACTTCCGCAGACGCTGTAAAAGCTGTAAGTCAAAACATACAATCAAATACTGATAATACAGATGAACTTTTAGATCTTTTATATACAATAACTGCAAGCGGAGGAACTCCGATAAGAATAGCACTTAAAACAGTTGGTGAGTTTTTTGACAATACTCCTGATAATGAAACAGAGCTTGGACAATCTCCTTATAAAGATGCATCAAAAGGCGGCGAATGCCAGCAGACTTTTTCAATTATACTTACAGACGGATACTGGAATGGTAATGACTCAATAAATGTCGGAGATCAGGACAATGACGGATATGAAGATACTCTGGCAGATGTTGCGGCAAACTATTACTTTGAAAGCAGTATAGGAAATGACGGAGACGACCTTGCACCTGATCTTGACAACCTTGTTCCTGCAAGCGATTGCGATAAAAGCAATACTCAGCATATGGTAACTTATGGCATATCATTTGGAGTTAAGGGCGATATTGATCCTGACTTATATAATCACTGCAATCTCGCTGATAATAACTCCATATCATGGCCTGATCCCTCAGAAAATAATCCTGCTAAAACAGATGATCTTTTTCATGCAAGTATTAACGGGCATGGAAAATATTTCAGCGCTTCTAACCCGGCAGCTCTTGAGACTGCACTTGGAAAAATTATTTCTGATGTTGAAAACAGGCTTAAATCCGGTGCTTCTGTTACATTAAACAGCCATAAAGTAAAACAGGGGATGAAAATGTACAGAGCTTCTTATGATACCACAGGGTGGTCAGGAAAGATTGAAGAAATAGCTCTTGATAACAAAGGCGAACCTCTTGAAGAGGCATCTAAAGAATTTTTTATAGGTGATTCAAGGTTTATTGTAACAACAAAGCAATCTGATACAAGTCTTTCAGGAATGGTATTTAATTATTCAAATATAATTGAAGATCCTAAAGCCTCAAGGCTTGATTCAGGTATAAATTCAAGTCAGAGTGATGAGCAGGCAAAATCAGCAGAAAACATTAAAAATATAATAAATTATATCAGAGGAGAATCCGGCTCAGAAACTTTCAGAGCAAGAAACTCACTTCTTGGGGATATTGTTCATTCTTCACCAGTACTTGATGATGATACTTTGTATATAGGCGCAAATGACGGAATGCTTCATGCCTTTGATTTAAATACATATAAAGAAAGATTCGGATTTATACCATCATTTGTTTATAACAACCTGAATAATTATACACGGAAT
>JBNJDM010000084.1:0-9231 GCA_051744925.1 Thermodesulfobacteriota bacterium
AGCTGAAAGAATCATTTTCGGTGAGACTCTTCCAGAGCATGGCACCCTTATAATCCTCATGGAAGGGGGATACTGAAAACGGCTTACCCCTGCAAGATCTGCCGCTCCGTAACTGCACCAGTTGCAAAGAAATGTTATTATTTTCGGCTCAAAATCACTCATTTTTATACCTCCTTAAACCGTATTAACGGCAAAATATTTATTAAGCTTGCTCAACCATTGCAAGAATCTGGGATTCGTCAAAACCTGAAAGATGCAATGCTCCTGAACGACATGATGATACACAGGCGCCGCAACCCTTGCATAATACAGAATTAATTTCTGCTCTTTCTTTATAAGGTTCCTGATCTCTAATTGACGGAGCATTATAAGGACAAACCGAAACACATACCCCGCATCCGCTGCAGAACGACTGGTCTACCCATGCAACAGTTCCGCTTGTTGAAATTTCTTTTCCCGCAAGAAGCCTGACAGCACCTGATGCTGCAGCCTGTGCCTGTGATATAGCTTCGTCAATAGGCTTTGGATAATGGGCAAGACCTGCAAGAAAGACTCCGTCCGTGGAAAAATCTGATGGAGCAAGCTTAACATGGGCTTCAACAAAAAAGCCCTGATCATTTACCGGAACTTTAAAAAACTGAGACAGCTTATCTGTTTCATTGGGAACTACGGCTGAAGCAAGTGTAAGAATATCAGCCTCTATTACCACAGGCTGTTTTAAAACATGATCTATAACCTCCACTTCAAGCTTTCCTGAACTGTTTTTTACCAAAGGTTTATTTTCAAGGTCATATCTTATAAAAATAACCCCCTTATCCCTTGCTTCTTTGTAAAGGCTCTCTTTTTCAGCATAAGTTCTTATATCTCTGTAAAGAACAAACACACTCATATCCGGTTTTTTCTCCTTTAAATGAAGAGCGCTAACCATTGTATGAGTACAGCAAAGCCTTGAGCAATATGGCCGGCCGGGCTCCCGTGAACCTACGCATTGAATAAAAACTGCAGTTTCTGCCTGTTCAACCAAAGAATCATTGTCTCTTAATTTCTGATCAAGTTCCTGACCTGTTAATACTCTATCATCTTTTTTGTAAAGATATTCACTTGGCTTATACTCACATCCGCCTGTTGCAACAACAGTCACACCATGTTCAAGAATTTCTTCTTTGCCGTTATATTCAAGAGTCGATTTAAAATTACCAACAAAGCCTTCCACATCTTTTAAGCTGCACCCTGTTTTCACATCGACTTTATCATTTTTAAAAAGAGTATCTGCCATCTCTTTAGTTGTCGCAGGGATATCTTCGCCTGCCGGTGTTTTAAAAAGATTATTTGCCTGTCCTCCAAGCACTTCATTTCTTTCAATCAATGTCACTTTATAGCCGTGGTCTGCAATAGCTTTGGCTGATGCCATACCTGATATGCCGCCTCCTATTACAAGTGCATGCTGATTAATCGAAAGCTGTGCCTCTACAAGAGGCTCAAGCATTGCAGCCTTTGCAACAGCCATCCTTACCTGATCCTTTGCCTTTTCAGTCGCCTTTTCAGGTGTGTCTTTATGTACCCATGAGTCATGGTTTCTGATGTTTACCATTTCAAAAAGATATTTATTAAGACCTGCATTTAAAAGCGTTTCCTGAAAAAGGGGCTCATGTGTTCTTGGAGAACATGCTGCTACAATAACTCTGTTTAATTCTTTTTCTGCTATAACTTTTGTAATTGCATCCTGGGCATCCTGGGAGCATGAATAGAGGTTATCCTCTGCATATTCTACATATGGAAGTGTTTTTGCATAGTCTGCAACCGATGGAACATCAACAACACCACCGATATTTATACCGCAGTGGCAGACAAAAATTCCTATTTTCGGTCTTTGACCTGTAATATCTCTGATAACAGGTTCTTCAACCTCTTTTGCAAGAGTTCCTCTTACTTCAGCAATATCTGCGCCTGCACAAAGTGCGGCAGAACCTGCTTCAATAACTGTCTGGGGTATATCTTTCGGTGCCTGAAACGCACCGCATACATAAATACCGTCCCTTGAAGTTGATGTAGGAGTAAATGTTCTTGTTTTACAAAACCCTCCGTCAGTGAGTTCTATACCCATTGAACTTGCTTTTTCCTGAACATCTTTATTTATCTCCATACCGACTGAAAGAACTACAATATCAAATTCTTCCTGGGTTTTTATCCCGTTTTCATCAACATATTCTATTATCTGGCCGGGCTTGTCTCCGACATTATAAACGGAGTGAACCCTGCATCTTTGAAATTTTACTCCCTGCTCATCTTTTGCCTGATTATAGCATTCCTCAAAACCTTTACCGTAAGTTCTCATGTCCATATAAAAAATTTTACAGTCAACATCAGGATCGTGTTCTTTTGCTATTATAGACTGCTTGATTGCATACATGCAGCATACTGAAGAACAATATCCATTACCGCATGTATTAATATCCCTTGAACCTACACATTGAAGCCAGGCGATTTTTTTAGGTTCTTTATGATCGGAAAGTCTTACAACATGACCCTGGAAAGGACCTGAAGCTGATAAAAGTCTTTCAAATTCAAGTGATGTAACAACATCTTTGGAATTTTTATAATTATAAGGCATATCATCAGGCTTAAAAGCATCAAAACCTGTTGAAAGAATAACTGAGCCGACATTTAAATTAAAAGTCTTGTCTGTATCTTCATAATTAATTGCATCTGTGGGACACTCTTTTTCACAAAGCCCGCATTTACCTTTTGTAAGTTTAATGCAGTTTTCCGGATCAAGTGCGTATTTTAACGGAACAGCCTGGGCATACGGCACATATGCAGCTTTTCTCTTTGCCATTCCTGCATCGTACTCAGAATCTACTTTTTTTGGACATTTTTCTGCACAGGCTCCGCAACCTATGCATTTTTCAATATCCACGTACCTTGCCTTCTGAAAAATCTCTACTTCAAAATTTCCTTTTTCTCCTGTAATATTTTCGATCTGTGCAAGTGTTATGAGTTCAATATTTATATGTCTTCCAACCTCAACAAGCTTTGGCGACATTATACACATGGAGCAGTCATTGGTCGGGAATGTTTTATCAAGCTGTGCCATAACTCCGCCAATTGAAGCAGCTTTTTCAACCATATATACGTAGTAGCCTGAATCTGCAAGGTCAAGTGCAGCCTGAATTGCGCCGATACCGCCGCCTGCAACAAGTACTGACCCTATTTTCTGAGACATTTTATTTCCTCCTGAATAATTTTATCGGGATTACAAACTAAAGACCGAATTCCGCAAGATCCGGGCCAAGGTATGTTCTTTCTTCCTCGCCAAGTATTCCCATAGATAGACAGATAAAAGTCCATAAATGGACAGTATGATATTTGCCCTTGAAATGATGACCTATATCTTCAACCTGGGCATGACAGTTATGACACGGGGTGATTACATAATCTGCACCGGTCTGATCAATCTGATCATACTTTATTTTACCGTATGCTCTTCTTTCTTCTGTATACCCTGCCTGAAGAGCACCTCCGCCACCCCCGCAGCAGTAATTAAGAGAGCCGTTTGGTATCATATCTATAAAATTTTCCTCACCAACCACAGACGTGACAACAAATCTTAAATCTTCAGCCATTTCGTCTCTTAAGCTTTTTCTGATTATGTTACATGGATCCTGAAGAGTAAATTTTATCCCAAGATCTTTATTCCAGTCTGAAGAAACCGGAAGCTTTCCTTCTCTTATCCATTTTGCATAAAGTGAAATTATGCTTATAAATTCAAAATTACACTCTATATTAAATCTTCGAATAGCCTGATAAACCGCAAAAAACGAATGTCCACACTCTGTATTTACAAAATATTTAATTCCAAGCTTATTAAGATGATCAACCTGTTTTCTTACAATCATTTCCCAGTTTTCATCATCTGCCAGGAACATGCAGTAGTTCTCACCACCCCACATTTGTGAATAGTATGTCCAGTCTGCTCCAACTGTATGAAGAATTTTCCACAAAGGCATAAGCTCTTCAGGTTCTGTTACGGGCTCCCTTGAATTCTGGTTAAGGGCAAACATTGCACCCTCTTTATCTATTGGAGCTTCAAGATCTTCAAACCCTTTCTGCTCTCTGCATTCTTCAACAAGGTCCTCAACAGTAAACTTAAAATCCTCAAAAGGAACTCCCATTGCACCGCCATTGGACTGAACATGCATGTCACATGAACCAAGAATTCCTTTTGGCCTTTCTTCTCTTGGCCATCTTGCTCTTACTTCATAAATCAGCTGAGGAATGTTGATCGACATCGGACAGACTTCGTAACACCTTTTACACATGGTGCAGACCCAAACCCAGTCATGCCTCTCAAGCTCTTCATCCATACCAAGAACCGCCATCCTGATAAATTTTCTCGGATCCATGTCCATAAGCCCTGTTGCCGGGCATCCGCCTGAACATGTTCCGCAAGTCAGACATGCGTTTAAATTACCATCCGGCACCAATTCTCTTGCCATTTTTCCAATTTTGCCGCCGGAACCTCTTATTTTTGAGGGTTCTCCCATTAGCTGCCTCCATAAATTTATATTAATCTTAACCTGAATTAATTCCATATAAGCCGAAAAAAGCATCAGTTTTTTCTATAACGTGTATATACAAATCAAGTGGATAACCTATAAAAAGCTTCAGAGGTATTGTCAAAGTGATAATATTGATAATTTATTTTAGAGGTATTTAATATTTCAATAAGAATAAACAGGGATGTTTTTGTATTAAATATTTATAAAAGCAGAGTAAAAACCTGATTGTTTAGAAATGCATAGGGATTAATATTGTTTTATCAATTCTTGTAAACTACAAAACCGAACCAGGAAAAGTTACAATTCCCAAAAAGTAAATTTTAAAATTTAGATTATAATGGACAAAAAAAGTGGGTCTTTAGAAGAGTCTTAACTGTTATAATATCTGTAAAAATCATCTCGTCTGTATTTTAGAAAATTCTTCATTCTGTGTTTTTTAACTTCTTCAATTTTACTTTTACTAAGCTTAAAATAAAACAAAGATTCTTCTTGGCACAAACAAACCTCTTGGGTTAAACCTGATGGTGAAATCAAAAGAGATATTCCCGGGAAAAAAAGATTTTTGGAATTTTTACCGCATTGATTTACTGCAAGAACATAAAGTCCGTTATCATAAGCACGTGCAACAAGATGCCTTTTCCATGAGTTAAGCTTATCTTCTGAAGAACCTCTTGGTGATGCATGGGGAACAATTATAATATCAGCACCCTGCCTTGCCATTATTGTTGATATATCAGGAAAATGTGCATCAAAACAGAGCTGAACACCTATATTCCAGCCTTGAAACTCAAATACCGGGATTTTCTCACCTGGTGTGATATAGCCAAGTTCAGGCGGGCCTGGCTGCAGCTTTTGATATTTCCCCTTAATTTTTCCCTGATCTATGAAAAGATGTGAGGCATAAGTACAACCGCTATCTTTTTCTGCAATACCGCATAAAAAAGCAATATTATATTTAACAGAAAAATCGGATAACCTTTTTTCCAGGTTTTTATCTAAAACAACAGCTGTTTCTTCAAGCTCTTTTCCGGATGTATATCCTGTAATATTCATTTCCGGGAAAACAACAAGGGATGTGTTTTTTTCTGAAGCAAGCTTCAGAAACTGCTCTGTTTTTAATATATTTTTTTCAATTTCTCCTGGATCAGATAAAATGCAAGCAGATGCTATATCAATATTTTCCATCAGACCTTAAACTTTGCTCTGATTTTAAAAACATCTGTTGCCGGAAGGTTCAGAATTTTTTCTACTCCGGTAGATTTTGAAATCTCTTCAAGACTTTCTTTGATAAGTTCCGGAGATTCGGCTATAAAAGTAAACCAGACATTATACTTATTATTTCTTATATAATTATGCGTAACTCCGCTGTATGAATTTACCTCTTCTGCAAATTCATCAATTTTGTCTTCAGGAACCTGGGCAGCACAAAGAGTTGAATAAAAACCAAGCTTATCAGGAAAAAAATTCCCTCCGATTCTGCGTATAATGTCGATATCCTTAAGCTCTTGTACTCTTTTAATCACTTCCTCTTCTTCAAGTCCCAATTTTTTGGCAATTTCTTTATAAGGCCTTTCATTTACGGGAAAATCAGACTGAATATGATTAATTATTTTTTTATCTGTTGTATCCATGATATTCCAAATTATGATTCAGAAATTATATTTACCCATACCTTACGTGTTCTGGGGCCGTCAAATTCACAAAAATATATAGCCTGCCACGTACCAAGAGCCAGTTTAAAATTTTCTATTGCTATAACTTCACTTGCTCCTACCAGAGTTGACTTTACATGGGCATCTGAATTTCCTTCCAGATGTCTGTATGCAGGATCATTAGGTACAAGTCTATTTAATGTCTGAATTATATCATATTCAACATTTGGGTCTGCATTTTCATTAATCGTAACAGCAGCTGTTGTATGGGGAACAAAAACATGACACAAACCGTTTTTTACACCCGATTCAGTTACAGCTTCAGATACTTTTGCTGTTATATCAATAAACTGTCCCGCCTCTTCAGAATTAACTTTCAGAAGCATAATCTTCCTCCGTTATTTTATAATGCAGGAAAAGATGAGTAAAAAAAAGCCCTGTCAAAAAGACAAGGCTTTTTTATTACATCTAAGAATGTACAAAAAAATAAATTTTTATACACATCCTGTAGGCTTAGGAAGCCCGGCCATTTTACATGCACCTTTTCCTGGTCCTGATGGAAAAAGCTCATAAATATACTTAAGCTTGAAACCGGTAAGCTTCGAAAGAACACGAACCATTGGAGCAATACCGTTCTTTTTGTAATAGTCCTGAAGAATTTCGATTACTTTCCAGTGCTCATCAGTAAGTTCATCAATACCTTCTTCTTTTTTTACATATTCAACCCAGTCTTCAGTGAAGTTATTGAAATCATCAAGAAAACCGTCTTCGTCAACCACAAATGTTTGTCCATTAAACTCAACTTCTGCCATTATTTCCTCCTGTAAATATGTTTATAATTCTTTTTTATTATGGGCCTTTGCCCTTTTTTCCCCTTTAAACTACATTAGTCATTTTAAATGACTAGGTTATCTTTTTAACTAAATGAATTTATATTGTCAACAATCAAATTCCGATGAAAGTTAAAAGGCTGTACTGTTTTTTCAGACCTGAGAAAAAACTGGAACTGTATATGAAATGCCCTGAAAAATCCGGACATTTACATATAAGCAAATGCCCGGCTTTATTTAGTATTCTCTTGGAGTCTGATTAATCTGCTCAAGAGTAAAAACAGGACCGTCTTTACAAACAAGTTCTTTACCTATATTACAGCGTCCGCACATTCCGATGCCGCACTTCATTCTGTTTTCAAGGCTCATGATAATATGATCATGCTTATAACCTAGCTTGTCAAGTACAGGCTGGGTAAATTTTATCATCATTGGAGGTCCGCATACTATTGCATATGTATCTTCATCTGCAGGAGGAGCAACCTTGTCTGCTATCTGGGGAACAAAGCCCTGGTGGAACTTCCAGTCAGGATCGTCTGTAGAATCTACAGTGATGTGCATATTAAGATCATCACGAGCACCCCACTCTTCAAGTTCATCAAGATATAAAAGATGTCCCGGACTTCTTGCGCCGTATACTACATCTATTTTACCGAACTTGTCTCTGTTTGCAGGATCTATCATCATTTTTATTGATGATCTCAAAGTAGTATAGGCAAAACCACCGCCTACGATGAATATATTCTTGCCCTGAAGCAGATCCCAGGGATACCAGTTGCCTAAAGGCCCTCTGATTCCCATAACATCACCGACCTTCATTGAATGAAGATACGATGTTACTTTACCTGCCTTAAATACAGTAAACTTTACAAAACCTTTTTCTGTGGGAGATGAAGCTATACCGATAGGAATCTCTCCCTGACCCGGAATTGAAAGTTCTGCAAACTGTCCTGCCTGGTATGAAAATTTTTCTTCATCTTCAGGATTTAGAAACACAAACTTAAATGTTTTAAGTAATTTATCATCCGTTTCGGTAATTATCTCGTCGATACGAACCGGATACGGCTTATATGGATTTGCTGCTGTCACTTTTTATCTCCTTTTTCCGGCCAGTTATTTAGATGGTTCGTAGTCATTCATCTGCTGACATACTTCACGGATATCAATGTTTACAGGACACTGATTAACGCATCTGCCACAGCCTACACACATTATTCCGTCTTCATACTTATCAAGGTAATACTTAAGCTTATGCATGAAGCGGTTTCTTGTCCTCTGCCAGTCCTCATGTCTTGGATCATGGCCTGTTGTGTGAACTGAATAAACTTCAGACATACATGTATCCCAGTTACGAACCCTTACACCTTCACTCCCCTTTGCCTCATCCTGGATATCAAAACACCAGCATGTCGGGCAGGCATAGGTACAGGTTCCGCAGTTGATACAGGCAAATCCGACCTCTTCCCAGAAAGGGGCATCATGAAGATCAAGAACAGACATCTTTTCAATTTTATCAAAAGATACACTCGATTTTATTTTTGCTTCTGCTTCTTTTTTAAGCTCTTCAATCTTTGTTTCTATGCCTGAATCACCTTCTGCAAAGCCTGCGGCTGCTGCAAATTTTTCACCCTTTTCTGTAAGAACCTTTCCTATATATTCATCACCTGATTCCACAAGTATTATATCAAGACAGGCTTCATCAAAAGGACCTGTATTGCAGCTTGTGCTGAAATTTACTTTTAAAGGATTATTCTCTGCAAGACCCACAAGGGTAAGATTTTCATACTTATTCAGAAAGTAAGGGTCTTTATATTCGTCATTTTCAAAGTTCTTTTTTAATATCTCTATTGCTTTGGCATCATATGGACGGATTCCTACTGCAGCCCTTGGAGTCTTGTCAAAAGGAACCTCCTCAAGTATATGATGACCTTCCTTCTTAGTATCAAGAGTATATGTAAACATCACTTCTGTTTTAGGCAGCACTACTTCCTTGGGAGACATTTTTGTCTCTGTATACTCAAGGTCAGGAATCTCTTCTTTTCCAAGCTCCCTGAAGGTATGACCGCCTTTGTCTTTTACCGGGCCTGCCAGTGCATAACTCTCCTGCACTTTTTTCATTGCATCGGCCCAGTCCGATTTTTTTATGCTTATCATTTTCATGGCTCTTCCTTTTTCATCTTCTCATTTTTA
>JBNJDM010000085.1:0-9135 GCA_051744925.1 Thermodesulfobacteriota bacterium
AGATTTCCTTTATGGCTTGCTCCTGTTCAGGCAGTTCTTCTTCCCGTAAACGACTCCCTGATTCCCAAAGCAGAAGAATACATGAATTTTTTGAAACAAAACAACATCAGAGCACTTACAGATGACAGATCAGAAAGTATTAAAAGAAAAATAAGAGATGCACAGGTCTCACAGATTCCTCTTATACTTACTATAGGCGAAAAAGAGGTTGAAAATACAACTTTTGCTGTAAGAACTCTTACAGGTAATGTTAAAATGGGTGTTGCACAAAACGATTTTATTGATAAGGTTAAAAAACATATAGATTCAAAAAACTTATCTCTTGAAATCTTTTAGCTTATAATTTTCCTTAATAAATAAGATTACAGGGGTTTGGATACACCAAGGCCCCTGATTTATTAAAAAGCCTTAATTTATAAGTAACAAAAAATACAGCCTTCTGAAAAGTTATACATTTTAAAGATTTATACTTTTTCATATAAAAATTTAAAAACAACTCTCAAGACAGAGCTCATACAAAAACAGGCAGTAAAATGGATTTTACTGATAACAATGAATCAAAAAAAATAGGATTTCTGAAAAAAACAGCTGCTGCTGTTTTTACACTTTTCTTTGCTCTGTACTTAGGACTTACAATAACTTTTCAGTACAATACTCACAATGAACTGAACAAAACAAGGAATAAGGAACATCAGAAGGAGATTGAAAAAAGAGCAATATCTCTGAATTATTTTTTTACAGAAAGACAAAATGATTTAAATGATATCGCATCAGGAAATGCTGTAACTTCATATTTTGAGAACAAAGCACTCGGAATGAGTCTTAAATACGGTTTAAGATCAAGCATTCTCAATATAGAAAAAAAATTCAACAACTTTATTTTTTCAAGAGAATATAATAATAAAACAATATATTCTAAAATTCTTCTTGCTGACAAAGAAAACAAATGTATAGCATCTGCATCTGAATTTGAAAATTTTTCTCAATCAGACAAAAATGAATGTAAAATCTCCAAAACAGCAGATACAAGAAAACTTATTTTTACACACAAAAATTTTTTCATTATTAAAACTCCTGTTTTTTTTAAAAATAAATACAAAGGGAATATCTTTGCATGGATAAATAAAGATTTAATCATAAACAATTTTCTGGATCAGTCCGAAGATACAACTGGCTATCTTGCTTTATTTTCGGATAAAGGCGAAATAACAGCAACGTCTTCACCCGATGAAAAAAATCTTTCCCTGCTTATAAATTCAAACCTTCAAATGTTTAAATCAAGCCTTAAACAAATCGATTTCTCAGGAAAAAAAATTAATATATATAAAAAAGGTTTGATTAAATTCTTTGGAGCAAACTTATCCCAAAACAATTATTACTTAATAGAAATAATACCTGAAAATTCAATAAAAGAACCCTCCCCTTTAATTCCCATAACTGCAATGCTAATACTTTTTTCCGGTGCAGTAATTTTTTTAGGTCTTTGGTGGAGGCTTAATTCACTTAATACTTCTCTCCAGAAAAAAATCAGCCGGGAAATAGCTGTTCAGGAGATTATAAAAGAAAAAAATACAGAACTTGAAAAAGAAGTAAAAAAAAGAAAGGCAGCAGAAAAAAATCTTTTCCTGGCAAATAAAAACCTTGAAAATAAAGTAAAAGAAAAAACTGCCAACCTTGAAAAAACCTTAAAAAGACTCAGGGTTACCCAGTCGCAGCTTGTTCAGTCTGAAAAGATGGCTTCAATAGGTCAGCTTTCTGCAGGAATTGCACATGAAATAAATAATCCTCTGGGATTTATCAAAACAAATATTTCTACTTTGAAAATCTATGTGAACAAAATAATGGATCTTGTAAAAGAGTATGAAGAATTTGAAAAAAAATTCACAGAATCATACAAAGATGAACTTGATACGATTAAAAAAATAAAAATAGAAATAGATCTGGATTATATAAAAGAAGATATAAAGAACCTTTTTGAAGAAACTGATGAAGGAATTAAAAGAATACTTGCCATAATTACAGATTTAAAATTTTTTGCACATCATGACAATGAAGAATTAACAGAAACAGATATTCATAAATGCATAGACTCGACACTTAATGTAATTCACAATGAAATAAAATATAAAGCAGAAGTTATAAAAAAATATTATCTTCAAAGTACAGTAAAATGCTATCCTCAGAGAATAAATCAAATCCTTACAAATATTATTATAAATGCAGCACAGTCGATAAAAGACAAAGGTGAAATCACAATAGAAACCTATAAAAACAATGGTTATGCTGTAATAAAAATAAGCGATACAGGAGAAGGTATTCCTGACAACATTAAAGACAGAATTTTTGATCCTTTTTTCTCTACAAAACCTGTGGGTCAGGGCACAGGACTCGGGCTTCATGTTGTTTATGATCTTGTTAAAAAGCATAAAGGAAAAATTAAAATAGAAAGCAGACCTGATCAGGGTACATCTTTTTATATTTCACTTCCTTTTAATCCCCGGAACACTGCTGTTGATATTTAAATTTTTAATAAATATAATTTTCTTGTCAGTCATATGAATCAAAAAAAGAAAGAAAAATCAAATGACACCTGAATTTATTATAAACAAACTCAACCTTAAACCCCTTGAGCCTGAAGGAGGTTTTTTCTGCGAAACCTACAGATCAGACGAGGTTTTAGAGAACAGTTGGCTTAAAAATAAATACGGTAAAGACAAATATTTAAAAACTGCTATATACTATCTTATTACAAAAGATACAAAATCAGCTCTCCACAGACTTAAATCGGATGAGATCTTTCATTTTTATTCAGGAGATCCGGTTTTAATGTTTTTAATATATCCTGAGGGGAGAACAGAAAAAAAAATACTGGGAAACAGAATTGACAAGGGAGAGACTCCCCAGGTACTTGTTCCTGCCCGGACCTGGCAGGGCTGTATACTCATGGAAGGCGGTAAATATGCTTTAATGGGAACAACTATGTCTCCTGGGTTTGATTTTTCAGATTATGAGGAACCTGACCTCGAAAAATTAATAAAAGGTTTTCCAGAAGAAAAAGAAATCATAAACAAGCTTTGCAACTGATTTAAATCTGTTTTTCATATTCTTCAAACTTGAAAATCATTGAATTTAGGTTTAGACACAAAGAATAAATTTATAAAAAATCAACAGACATAATATAATAAAAAAGGATACAAAATGCTTAAAGCCGGAATTTTTCTCGATGCTGAAAATCTCAGCAGAAACGGCGGATGGGGAATAAGATACGAAATAATCAAAGATCTTGCAGAAGCTCAGGGTACCAGAATGCTAAGAGCAAATGCATATCTTGCTATAGATGTAGACAGAGAAATGCAGGATCATCAGTACAGAATAAGAAATGAGAACTACAGAGATGCAATAAGACGAACCGGAGTTCATCTTGTGCTCAAAGAAGTAAGAAGATATGTCGATTCCACAGGAGAACTTGTTGTAAAAGCAAATGCAGACCTTGATCTTGCTGTTGATGCACTTCTTCAGTCGGACAACCTTGACTATATTATTATCGGAAGCGGAGACGGTGATTTTTTAAGGCTTGTACGGGCACTTCAGAACAGAGGGAAAAGAGTTGACCTCCTTTCTTTTGGCAATACAAGTCATGATCTTATGAGAGAGGTAGATAATCATTTTTCAGGTTTTCTTATACCCGGACTTCTTGGAAATGACGACAGCGGAAGAAACAGGGGAATAATGCATGCATTTAATGAGGAAAGGGGATTTGGTTTTATAACCATGCGCACAGGCCTTGGTCTTCAGGATTCAAGACACGATATATTCTGTCATATAAAAGATGTTTTAAAAGACGGTCACCCAACTACTGATACAGCTTATGTTGCAAATCTAAAGCACCAGAAAGTAATACTTGAATTTGATATTGAAGATACTGATGATGGGTTAAAAGCAACAAACATTACTGAATTTAAATGGAAGAAATAAATTATTTGTGCCCTGATCTTTTTTCTTCAGGGCACAAAATAAAGCTTAAAAATTTCAGGAAAAAATTCTAATAATCATTAAAATCTCTTTTAAAGCTTGAATAAATACCTGTAAACTTTTTCCTAAGCTCCGGTTTTTCAATTTTGCCTGTTGGGTTTCTGGGAACATATTCAAAATGAACAATTCTTGGCCTTCTGTACCTTGGCAACTCAGAACAAAAATCTATCATTTCCTCTTCTGATATATCTTTGCCTTTTTTGGGCTGGACTACTGCTGTTACAAGTTCACCAAGTCTTTTGTCGGGGGTGCCTATAACTGCAACATCATGAACCTTTGGATGAGAAAGAATATAATCTTCTATTTCAGCAGGAAAAATATTTTCCCCGCCTGTTATTATCACGTCTTTTTTCCGGTCAAGAAGCCAGATAAATCCGTCTTTATCAACTCTTGCAATATCACCTGTTCTCAGCCAGCCGTTAATAATAGTTTTTTCTGTGGCTTCCCTGTTTTTATAATACTCTTTCATAACTCCCCTACCCCTTACTATAAGCTCTCCCGGCTCTCCAACAGGAACAGGCTGCATATTTCTGTATACAATATTGTATTCCCACCCATATCCGGGAATTCCAACAGCACCGATTTTTTCAAGATTAATCATTCCAAGATGAACACACCCCGGTCCTGAAGCTTCTGTCAGGCCGTAGTTTGTATCGTATTCATGATGAGGAAATACAGCCTCCCATTTTCTTACAAGACTTTCTGGTACAGGCTGTGCCCCCATATGCATAAGCCTCCATGAGGACAAATCATAATCATTTACATCTATTTCTTTATTTTCAATTGCTACAAGAATATCATGGGCCCATGGAACAAGAAGCCAGACAATAGACACAGATTCCTGTGCAACCGCTTTTATAATATGACGGGGTTTTGTTCCTTTTAAAATAACACCCTTGCCTCCTGTTTTAAGACTTCCAAACCAGTGCATTTTAGCACCTGTATGATAAAGAGGAGGAATGCATAAAAAAACATCATCCTTTGTCTGTCCGTGATGCTTTTGTTCAACTTCGCAGGCAAAGGCAAGATTATCATGTGTTAACAAAACTGCTTTGGGATCTCCTGTTGTTCCCGAAGTAAAATACATTGCAGCATCATCTTTGCTGTCAAGACTTATATTGCTTAAAGCTTCAGTATCTGCATTATCATTTAAAAGTTCAGAAAGATGTATACAATACTCAGGCATTAAAGACTCAGGTCCTGTAAAAATATATAAAATATCAAGATCTTTTAGCTCTGAATGAATTTTGTTGACCCGCTCTGTAAATGTCTCATCAAAAAAAACAGCTTTTGCTTCAACAAGCTTTATACAGTTTCTGATAGTTTTTGCCATAAACCTGAAATTTATAGGTACAGCAAGGGCTCCTGACTTAAGTATGGCAAAATAAACAGGAAGCCACTCAAGAGAATTCATCATAAGATGAACAACACAGTCCCCTTTTTTTATTCCCCTTTTTAAAAGAGATGCAGAAATTTTTTCAGAAAGAGAACCAAACTGACTCCAGGTAATTTCCTTTCTTGAATTTTTCTCAGGCTCTATTTCCACAAGTGCACAATCATCGAAAAACCGGTTTTTATTTATATCTAAAAGCTCTGTTATAAGCGGAAGTTTAGAATTCAAGTCACAAACCTTTCTTTTTATCTTCTAATAAAAACAATTTTTTAGAAATACTCCCCATGCTAAAAATTTTCAAGAATTTTTATTATACTGATACTATTCAGCTGCAATTTAATCTCACTGAGGCTTGAAGGAACAGAAAAACATATATGAGCAGCAAAGCTTTGTTTCACTTACCACAACCTGCTCAAAAACAAATATACAAAAATATCAGAGATTTAACTTAAAACAGAAGACTTGGAACAAACCCGGATAACATGTTTAAGATTTAAAAATTAAGCGGTTTCCGCTTTAAATTCCGTGTTTTCAGAGTCTTCCGTGGTTATAAAATTCTTTATTAACCACAGAAAAACACTGAATTTCACGGAAAAAAGTTCATTCACCTGCAGGCTTCCCAGGGATCCTGCCCCGCCCTTTACCCACGAAATTTATTCAAACATGACGCTCCAAACTAATTTCTAAAGCTAACATTGGCAATTTAATACCTGGTCACATTAAATATAGGCTCCCAAGCAGGAGCTTGGGAGCCAGCAGTCCGAGAGAGCTTATCATATAAAGCAACATGCGAATTGACTGGCAGCCGACGACCGGGCTCGTTACCAATCTCTGATTGGGAATGCATAGGAAAACATTTTTTTACCAGCACAATTCTCCACTAGATACCTGCTTTCAGCTCATTACCAGGCTCGGACCTGCCCTTTACCCAAAAATTATTTGACGCTAATAAACGCTAATAAAATCGCTTTTTCAAGAAAAAGCCCGACAGTATAAAATTGTGTGTTTACCCTGGAAGGGAAATGTCATACAGCCGGTGGTTTTAACCACCGGTCTGATCATTTTTTGTATAGTCCTGAAAGGACAGCGTATTAATAATAATATCGAATTTAAATGGTTCCCGGGTTTAAAGGCTTTGTAAAAAAGCTCCATTAGCTCAAATTAGCGGCATTCGCAGCAAAAAAGGCAGTTTTCGTTCAGCAACTATTTAAAATAATTATTATACAAAAGTTCATACTCTTTTTGATTTTTAAATTTTTTTAGTGTTTCAGAAAATTCCTCAACAGTTTCTTGTGAAACCCTGTCTTTATTAAAAATCATATAAAGCCCGTCTTTTTTGACAGGATTGTCAAGCAAAGGCTTAAGACCTTCAATATTAAGCTTTTCCATTATATTATAACCGTTTCCAAGCTCTGCTACGGTATAATCGATTCTGTTTATTTTAAGTTTTTTAAAGTTTGTTTCATCTGCTGCAACTTCATCATATTTACCTTTTGATTTAAGAAAGGACCAGAATTCATCAGTATATGAATAACCCCTTACAACTCCGGCAGTAAGACCTGCAAGATCTGAATATTCTTCAAACTTTATATCTGAATCTGCTTTTACCCATACAACCCAGGGAGAAACAATAAGAGGTTCATCAGGATAAAATGCAAAGTCTTCTCTTTCTTTTGTATAATTGGCTGAAAAAAGGGCATCAGCTTGTCCGTTTTCAAGCATATATACAGCTCGCTTCCACGGCAGACCATTAACAGAATAATCAGATATTCCCATTTTTTTTACAACAGTTTCAACAAGTTCTACACTGTAACCTGAAAGGCCTGAATCAGTTTCAATCTGATAAGGCGGCCAAATATCACATACAATTTCCAGTTCGGCTGATTTTAGATTCAAAGGTAGAATAAACAAAAAAACAAGAAAAAAAACCGGTATATACTTATTCATGGGATACCTCCTTTAAATTTTACAATGGAATGAAAAAGCAATGACAATAAGTATAAAGCATCCAAATATATATTAAAAGCTAAATCCTCCCGGCAAGTTTTTTCCAGTCTATCTCCTGGATATTTTTAGCAAACTGATGTATTTGACCCGATTTAACAAATTCTTTTTTTTCTTTTCTGTCTGTAATTCCGTGTATAGAAACCATAAATGATAATGCTTTATTTTTTACTTTTTCATCAGGTGTAAGCACGTCTTTGCGTCTTGTATAAAAAGGATCTTCGCCCGGAGCACAGGATTTACCAAAAACATTGAAATGACGGCATGCAAGAGGCCTCATGGGATGAATACCGCATGCCCCTCCCTCAAGAAGAAAAGGACAGGAATCGCCCGGTTTAAAATTTTCAAGCTTTATTTTTAAGGATTTTTTAGTTTCAGGCTCAGCTTTTAAAATAACGTACCAATAAACCCCAAGCAGCTCCATTGGATATACAGGAATTGTCACATGTGTAGAACAACATGTGGAACAACCCTTTGCACAGGCAAGTCTCCGACCTTTTTTCTCCTGCTCAAGAATCTTTTCAAATATACCTTTATCTGCTGTATAATAAGCATCAAGCAAGGCTGAAAGCCAGTCTGTTTCTTTTTCATCTTCAGGATATGAAAGTCTTTGTGGTTTTGAATAATTTTTTAATAAGCCGCTGTTCCTGTTCATAATCTATACCTTAATCCGTATATGTTGAAAGTTTCAAATCGTTCAATCCGAGTATAAAATCATTTCAGAACAATCTTTGCAACTTTGTTTTTTAAATTCAGCCTCTGACAATTAATAGTAATGAAACATGCAAAGTGTATATTTATTACCCGATGAAACTTTTTTACACACCTTAATATACACACATGAAAGGGATAAGATTTTATATAAAAATTTAAAATTCACACTCCGATATAAATTATCAAATAATTTCAACACATTATAATAAGATACTTTAAAATGGCATAAATATTGTATTATAAGTAAGTAAATTACAGGCAGTGGCGGATGTCTGAATTTAAAAATAAAACGTTTCTCCTCCGGGCCTTAAACAAGGCAGGTTAATATAAAACCAGGTAACTACTCCGGTTTTCTCCCTCTTAAAGGGCGGCTTTAATGCCGCCCTTTTCCTTTATAATAAAAGCAATATCAGTTTAAAATACTTTAACAAATCAGAAAAAGTACATGCGGAACTAAAAATGGCACGAATATTGATGTAGTTATAAATAAAAAAAACTTAAGCGGAGGTTAAAAAATGAACAAAATAGTATTGGCAGTTACAGCTTTCTGCCTGGTTTCTGTATCCGCATTTTCAGCAGCATATGCAATGAGAGGCGGGCTTCCGGGATACGGACACGGAATGTACGAAAATCCCGGACAATGTATGAACGGACTTACACAACAGGAACAGCAGACTGTACTTGATAAAAAAAACAGTTTCCTAAATGAAACAAGATCACTGCGCAAAGAAATTTTTGAAAAAAGAATGGTACTTGAAAAAGAAATAGTAAAAAAGAATCCTGATCAGTCTAAAGTTAAACAGCTTAGAAAAAATATTTATTCTTTGAGAAAAAACCTTGAATCCAAAAGAGCTGATCATATTGAGAAATTAAATGAGATAATCCCTGGATTTGAAGAGTTTGGTTTCAGGAATAATATGAGAAAAGGAACCATGGGCAGAGGAAATATGATGAATAATTAGTATTTGGCCGAAAACTAGAATTTTTTGTTC
>JBNJDM010000086.1:0-9088 GCA_051744925.1 Thermodesulfobacteriota bacterium
CAACATTTATCTTTATATTTGCTGCTGGCTCCCAGGTTCCAAATTGAGAGTCTATATTTTAAATGATCAGAGAAATGCATTATTGCCTCGAAGGATATGAATTTGTACTAAAGAGGTTTTCCAAAAGCCCTGAAAAACCTTTGTAATAAATTAAAATATATTTATGAATAATGGACAGTTCTGATGCCTGATTGAAGGAATACAAAAAAGTGTTAAAAAAGATTTATTTTAAAACATTTTGAAATTTTTCCAGACCATAAGCCATTTCATCATGTCCAATAATCCAGAGTTTTTCAGATGCTCTTGTAAAAGCAACATGAAGAAGCATTTTATCTTCTTCATTGTTTTTGAATTGTGAAATTGACGGGTTTATAAATGCAACTGCTGAAAATTCAAGGCCTTTTACCTGATGTGCATTGGTAACAATTATTCCAGGAGTAAAGACAAAGTCGTCTCTTTCATGTCTTCTAATATTTTTTATACTGGAATTTTCTTTTAAAACATTAAATACCTTGTCTGCATCTTTTTTTAATCTGCAGATTACACAGGTTAAAGCTCCGGGATTTTGTTCATGGTGGGAAGCAAGCAAGGCGCCTGCTTTGAAAAGTGTTTCATCAAAGGAAGAGGTTTTTATCACAGAAACAGGTTCTCCTGATTTTGCCGGCATAAGAGCAGGGGGAAAACCTGTTACATGACCTGCTATTTCCATTATCTCCTTTGTTGCTCTGTATCCTATTTTAAGAGTTTCAGCTGAGACTCTTTTGGAACCTGAAGAAGATACAGATCTTACAAAACCTGCAAATCCGGTATTATTATCAAAATAAACATCAGATTTTATTTTTTGGGCCATATCTCCGCAAATTGTAACAGAGTTTTTATTATCTGCTGCATTTAAAACTGCTGCAAGTTCTGCAGGGCTTAAATCCTGGGCTTCATCAATCATTATGTGGGAGTAACCGGGAAGAGAGGCTTCAATACCTTTTAACTGCATAAGATAAACAAGAATACCTACATCAGAAAAATCCGCAGCTCCCTGATTGTAAAAGTTTTTTTCAGACTCTGTAAGAACTGAAACAGCTTTTTGATCTATTTTAAAATTTTCTTTTTCTGCTGTTTTTAAAATAAATTCTTTGTCTGAAAATATCTTGAAAAGATCAAGCCTGTGATTTTTAAGTCTTTGAAGTATTTTATTTATATAAGCTTTGTTTTCTGACAGCTCATGAAGAGACTTAAATGTTTCATTTGTGCTTAGAATATCTATTAAATCTTTAAGATCAGCAGCATCTGAAACCACTTTAACTCCGGATTCAAACTCTTTTAACCTGAATTTTTCCTTTATCCATTCCAGAGATTTTTTAAACAAAATATCAGTATAATTATGAAGAAGCTTAATTACAAATGCACTGTTTTTAATTTTTGCATTGGAAGGCGGTCCTTGTCTGTAAACTGTTTTAAAACCTGTTTTTGAAAATATAGAAAATGCAAATCTGTGGAAAGTCTCGGTTTTAACTCCTCCGGCTATCCCAAGTTCCGGAAGAACTCCTTTTATATATGTCTGCAGAGATTTATTATACATTAATACAAGTATTTCAGACGGTCTGAATTTTTCAGGAGATTTGTATGTAAGGTAGGCAATTCTGTGAAGACCGATAGTGGTTTTGCCGCTTCCTGCACCACCCTGAAGAATAAATGTTTTTTCAGGAGAAAGTGTGATTGCCTGAAACTGTTCCCTGCTTATTAAAGAGGTTATTTCAGGAAGGCAGTGGTCTTTTTTCTCTTTTTTTATTTCGGATGTAGATTTTGTTTTTTCAGGAGTTTTCCATTTTCCGGAAATATCTTTTGATAAAACAATGTCTTCTTCGGATACAGATTTAAGCTCCCTGTTTTGTATTGATATTCTTCTTTTAAGGGATATTTTGCCTGATCTTTCTTTTCCTCTTATATCCTCGTCATACTCTTCATCTTTTTCGTATTCATAGAAAAGTCTTGAAACAGGAGCTTCTCTCCAGTCTATTACTGAAACTTTGCTGTTTTTTCCAAATATTGTTTTTTTGCCGATTTTGTATGAAAGATCTCCAAGCAAATCATCTGAAAGTTCAAGTACTCCAAAGTATGGATTTCTTAAAATTTTTTCATCCTGAAAAATATATAAAGACGATTTTTTATAAAGATCCTGAATTCGCTGTTCAATTCTGTTTTTTTCTGAAAAATCGTTTACTTCAAGTTTTTCTTTTCTAAGCTCTGATATTTCCGATGAAAGACTTTGTCGGTGCTTTTTGTCTTCTTCAATTACTTCAAGGGTCTCTTTAATAAGCCCTTTAAGTCTGTTTTCTTCGGTTTCTATTATATTGTTAAATTCAGACATTAAAGCTTACTTATTTCTTTCCCGGCTTTTTTGGCAGTAATTAAAAGCTCGTTTCTGAAATCTTCGTACTGGGACTTGCTGAAGGTTCCGTCCAGAGTCCATTCAAGTCCGTAATAAATTCCAAGATAATCATAATTGAAAATTAAATATTTTTCTCTTAAAAACTCTATTGCCTCAGGACAGAAAAAAGCGTTGCATATTGGGCTTTTATGGGTTTTTAAAACGCAGCCTTCGGGTGTGTGATATTCACACGGGCTTGGGGTTTTTATGTGTTCATAATCTGAAGGTTTTCCGTAAATCTCTTCCCTTAATTTTTTTAGAATTTCATAGGAAGGGATATCCTGGTCGTATTTTTTATAATATTTGTTCTGGCAGCATCCGATTGCAACACCATTTTCTTCAATCTGAAGCTTAATGCAGTATGGAACACAATAATCAAAATTTGAGCAGAAAATATTTAAAATTCTTTCCAGCTCAAGATAACGGTTTACAAGTACCTGAGCATTTTTCAATTTGTTTGGTTCCATTTGTCTGTATCAGGGTTAAATCCAAGAACATATAAAAGAGAAAGAACAGATGCAAAGTCTTTTAAAGGATTTTTCCCTCCTGATTCATCAGCTGAAGCAAAAAAGAAGTTTTCATCGGATAAGTCTGACTGTTTTCCAAGATCTGTTAAAACTTTTTTAGGGCCTGCTTCAATAAAAACCCTGAAACCTTCTTCAAAAAGAGTTTTCAGGTTTTGTGTAAAAAGAACAGGGCTTATAAGCTGATCTGACAAAAGGTTTTTTATGTTGTCAGTATTTTTGGTATGAAAATTTCCTGCTGTATTTGAAGTTACAGGTATTTCTGGAGATTTTAATTCGGTTTCTTTTAATGATTTTGAAAAAGGATCAGCTGCATCTTTTACAAGGGGAGAGTGAAATGCCGCGGACACAGGAAGACTTATTCCCCTTAGTTTATATTTTCTGAATATTTTTCCTGCTTTTTCTATTTCCTCACTTTCACCTGATACAACATTTTGTTTGGGGCTGTTGTAGTTTGCAATTATAAGATCAAGATTTTCTTTTTCTATAACCTCTTTTATTTTTTCAGCAGAACCGAGTACTGCCATCATTTTGCCTGAATCTTTATCTTTTGAGCATTCAGACATAAGTTTTCCCCGAAGTGATGCTGTATAAATAAAGTTTTCAAAATTAAAAGAGTCTGCTGAATAAAGTGCAGACAATTCTCCAAAACTGTGTCCTGCAGCTGCAGACGGGTAAATTCCATAATTTTTAAGAGCCTGGGTATATAAAGCCGAAGTAAGACCTATTGCAGGCTGTGCAATGTCTGTAGATTTCAATTCTTCTTCTGCCTGTTTTAAATCTTTGTCAGGTTCAGGAAAAAGAAGCTGTGTAAGAGATTTGTCTTTTTTGGAAACTTTTGAAAATATTTCATCTGCTTTTTTGTAAATATCTGATTGAAATAATTCTTTTATATCTTTTCCCATATTTGTATACTGGCTTCCCTGACCAGGAAAAAGAAAACATGCTTTGTTATGTTTTTTGCCTGAGTAAAGATAAAAATTTTCAGATTTTATAAAATCTTCTTCTTTTTCAAATTCGGTATCTATATTTTTAATAAAATCATTTATTGTTAAATCATTGTCAGTTATTAATGCTGCTCTTACTTTATCTGCCGGATCTTTTGTAAAATCTTTGGCTTTAATTTTATTTTTCAGATTTTCTTTTGTATCTGCTGATGCTGTATATATTTTTATAGTCAATTTTATCTCCATGAAATTTATTACTTAAATCTAAGTTGTTTTTTTTAAACTCTCACAAAGGCACAGGGGCACAGAGGTAAATGCGCCTCCGGCGGCCGGATTTTAAAAATCCGGACAAACTGGTTTTGAAAAATGTTATGCTGAACTTGCGTTTACTTCTTCGCTTAACAAAATTATCTTTGTAAAATTAAAAAAGTTAAATCACAATATAAGCCTTTTAATATTTTTATATTCATAGAGTTTATCTTTAACACCAATGAAATACACAAAGTACCACTATTTTTCTGTGCCTTCGTGCCCCCGTGAGATTCATTAATTACAGTCTGGATAGTTACATCTTTTCAAATACTACCAGAAGT
Organism: Thermodesulfobacteriota bacterium; assembly: GCA_051744925.1. Classification (GTDB taxonomy): domain Bacteria; phylum Desulfobacterota; class Desulfobacteria; order Desulfobacterales; family JACKCP01; genus JACKCP01. The sequence goes on from JBNJDM010000086.1 coordinate 4,490, forward strand.
CTTTTAAATCAAAATGAACCGGAATATCAAGACTGTTTATAAAATTTATTCTTGAGAGAATACCTGCTTCATTTAATATTTTCAATGCGATTTGTGAAGCTTTCCTGTTTTTAAAATCTTCAAGAATACTGTTTTTTACATATGAATTAAAAGCAGCTATTGAATGTCCTGCCCAGATCTGGAAATCGTTTTTTCTGTTTTCAACCCCTTTTATTGCCCACCATGATGACTGACCAAGATATGACCTGAAAATAAGAGCCATCTTTTTTTTGGGATTTTGTTCTGCTTTTTCAATTGTTTGAGGATCGGTTTTATTGAAATATGTTTTTGTATCTTCCCATTCCTTTTCAAGGGTTTTTTCAAAAATTGTATTTTCTATAAATTTTTTGTCATCTTCATTAATATCTTCTATTGAATCTGAATTCTGGTAGATTTTTCCAAGAAAATTTGCCCTTGAAGCAAACCTGTTCTCTTTTTTAAGAACCTGAACTTTCCCTCCCATTTCAAAAGTGTCTGCTGAAGGAGCTGTTTCAAAATCTCCCTGTTTTGCTTTGCAAAGCATCTCTTTGACAAGGTCGGATGTTCCCGCTTCTGTGCATGACTGGTTTATGGAGCCTGTCATTATAAAATCAGCTCCCATTGAAAAAGCTGCAAGAGCAGAATGGGGTGTACTTATGCCTCCTGCAAGACCTGCACTTAAATATATGTCTGGATAATTTTTCTGATATATGTCTTTAAGATATAAAATTTCAGGAAAAAGTGAGACAGCAGGCTGTTTATCTGTATGTCCTCCTGAATCAGCCTCAGCAATAATATCCGAAGACATGGGGATATGCTGTGAAAGCTCAGCTTCTTCTTTTGTTATAAGGTTTTCCTGTTCAAGCTTTTTTATGATTTTTAAAGGAGGCGGTTTTAAAAAATTTTCAGCAACCTCTTTTCTTGAAATCTTTGCAAGAATTTTATTCGGTATTAAAATCTGGTTATTTTCTTTTTTAAGCCCTTTTACTCTGAAATATACAAGACCTTTTGTCATTCTTATGTAAGCACCGGCACTTATTGATTTTACATCTTTTTTTAAAAGTTCTTTTAAAAGGTTAAGCTCGTTTTCCTGATTTCCGGGAATATTAATTATATTTACAAGAAAATTGCATGAGTCTGATTTAAGGCTTTCAGCTGTTTTTAAAATTTTGTCATGAGAAAGACCTGCTGAACCAAAATCTCCCAGACATCCGGCTTTGGAAAGTTCTCTCACCATTTTTTCAGATGAAATCCCCTTTGCCATAGCTCCTGCAATATAAGGATATTTAAGATTGAATCTTTTTAAGAATTTTTTTTGCAAAGAAAAATTAAATTCAGGAATTATATAATCAGGATATTTATTGCAAGGCTTGTCTGAAATATAAAATTTTGAATTTTCATTGTAAATATATAGTTTTGATTCGATTTTTTTTATTAAATCTATAATTTTGTTTTTTTCAGTATTTGTTATTTCTTTCATTTTACTTTCTTTTTTCTTTTGTTTCCTGATTAATTCCTTGGATGAAACTTGTCATGAACCTTTTTAAGCCCTGATTTTGAAACATGGGTATAAATCTGTGTTGTTGCAAGATCTGCATGGCCGAGCATAATCTGAACAGATCTTAAATCGGCTCCGCCTTCCAGAAGGTGGGTTGCAAAGGAGTGCCTTAAAATATGGGGTGAAACATTTTTTTTTATTCCGGCCTTTTTTGCATATATTTTAAGCTGCTTCCAGACTCCCTGTCTTGTTAAAGGCTTTCCTCCCTGGCCTACAAACATATAAGGAGAAGATTTTGTTTTTAAAAGCCTTCCCCTTGCAAATTCAAGATAATCATTAAGGGAATTAAGTGCAAAACTTCCAACAGGTATAGCCCTTTCCTTGCTTCCTTTCCCAAATACTTTTATATATCCCGGATTAAAAAAAACATTTTCTTTTTTAAGGCCAGTAAGTTCTGAAACTCTTATTCCTGCGGCATATAAAAGTTCGATTACTGCATTGTCTCTTATTCCTGTCGGTTTTGTCATATCAGGTGCTTTAAGAAGAGATTCAACCTCTTCAGGGCTTAAGTATTCAGGCAGTTTAAGTCCGCATTTTGGAAGATCTGTTTTTGAAGCAGGGGATACTTCAAGAATCTCTTCTGAAACAAAAAAATTGTAAAGACCTCTTAAAGTAACAAGGTGTCTTGCTCTTGAACTCGGTCTTATATCTTTTTGTGCAAGAAAAAGAAGATAATCTGATATATCCTGCTGATCAGCTGTTAAAATATTTTTTTTTGAATTTTTATCAAGAAAATCTGCAAACTGCATTATATCTGAGGAGTAAGCAGAAATCGTCTCGTTTGAAAGACCTTTTTCAATGAGAATATATTCATAAAATTTTTCTAATTCATCTTCCCATGAATTGTTCATTTTTTTCCTGTTTAAATAATTGCTAAACGAAAACCGCCTTTGTGATCATTTTTATGTAAGATGAAAAAGCCCGTTTTTAGTTTATTACTAAATAAAATCTTCAGGTTTGGTTGTATTTAAAATTTGGGCACCGTCTTTTCTTACCACAGCCATATTTTCAAGCCTTATTCCTCCCCATTCAGGGATATAAATTCCCGGCTCTATTGTTACAACCATTCCTTCTTTAAGGACTTCATCTGTAAGAGGGCTGAGTCTTGGAGCTTCATGCACTGCAAGTCCTACTCCGTGTCCAAGTCCGTGACCAAAATACTTTCCATAGCCTGAGTTTTCAATTATATCCCTTGCAGCTTTGTCAACATCCTTTGCTTTTACACCTGCTTTTATTGCATTAGTTCCTGCGTCCTGTGCTTTTTTTACAATGGAAAATATTTTATCAAATTCAGCATCTTTTTCATTAAGATAAAAGCTTCTTGTTATATCAGAGCAGTACCTGTTTATTAATATTCCCCAGTCAAACAATACAGTTTCTTTTTCTTTAAAAGCTTTTGCAGAAGGAACAGCATGTGGTTTTGCAGCATTGATTCCGGAAGCTGTAATTGTTGAAAAAGAAAGTCCCTGAGCACCCATTTCCCTTAATGTTTTTTCAAGAAGCCAGGAAGCTTCTTCTTCAGTCATTCCGGGTTTTAAATCAGGTTTTATTTTTAAAAGACCTTTTTCAGCGATTTCAAGAGCTTTTTTTATCTGATCTATTTCATCTTCGTCTTTTAATTGCCTTAAATTTTCAACTATTCCTGAAACAGGTTTAAGGCTGAGATTTTTTCTGCTTTCTTTTACAGATTTATTCATTTTATCAAAAAGATCATAACTTACTCTTACAGATTCAAAGCCTGCTTTTTTTATTCCGGCTGCTTCCATAATCTGAGGAAGTTCTTTTGCAAGACCTTTTTTATAACAATAGACTTCATATAACGGAGCCTGGGTCTTTGCATCAAATGTAAATCTTGAATCGGTTGCAAGAATAAGTTTGTTTTTACCTATTGCAAGTATTCCTGCTGTTTCGTCAAATTGAGAGTCTTCGCCCTCAAATCCGCTTAAGTAGAATCTGTTTTCTGCTATAAAAATTAAAATTCCGTCGATTTCTTCTGAGTTAAATTTTTCTCTTATTTTTTCAATTCTTGATTGTATTTTATCCAAATTAATTTCTCCTTTTTAATCTACAATGCATCTGAAGCCTAATATATTAGCTGTAAAATCGGGTTTTAAAAAAAATCTTGACCATAGTCTTACAGACTGATCTGACACAAAACTGCCTCCTTTTGCAATATAAAAAGTTTTATTATGCTTTTCAATTCTTTCTGTTGTCCATTCCCATACATTGCCAAGGGTTTCAGATATGCCGAGCTCATTTATTCCGTTTTCATATTCGTCAACAGGGGAAGTATCTCCTTTACCCGAGTTTTCTGTATTGCAGGCATTTTCCTGCCACTGGTTTCCCCAGGGGAAAGGATATCCTTTTTTTGTTCTTGCTCCTGCTTCCCATTCAGCTTCGGTTGGGAGTTTTTTCCCTATCCAGGCGGAAAAGGAGAGGGCGTCTTTGAGTGAAATATGAACAACAGGGTGTGACCTTTTTTTATGAAGATCGCTTCCCGGTCCGAAAGGCTGGTGCCATGAGGCTCCTTTTACAATGCCGCTTTTGCCGGTTGAACTTAATATAGATTTGTGTTTGCCTGTTTTATAGTCATAAACAGTTTTGTATCTTGATTCAAAAACTGTGGAATATCCTTTTTCCTCGGCTGTAGTTATATATCCTGTTTTTTCTGTAAATATTTCAAATAATGCGTTTGTTACAGGAAATGCAGCCATGTAGAATGTATTGATCTGAGATATAGTTTCTTTATCAATTTCAGGAACAGGCCAGGGTGAACCTTTTTTATATTTACCTTCTTCAATAATAAGGAACTGGTTATAGTACCTGTCCATTGCTCCGAGATAACTGTCGAATTTTTCAGATAAAAGCCGTCTTGATTCAATATTGTGCTTATCAAGGTAGTTTTCAAATTCTCCGAGACTTTCGGATGGAAGCCCAAGTTCAGGAGGTTCTGACAAGGTTTCGTCTTCATCTCCGTATTCTATTTCGTCTGCGTCGACCAGTTCTTCATCTTCATCAAGTTC
>JBNJDM010000087.1:0-9043 GCA_051744925.1 Thermodesulfobacteriota bacterium
TCATATAGCTGATCCTACTTATATAAATGCTGAAGCCGGAATGCTTATGCCTGAGTATAAAAACAAAAAGCCTGATATTTTTTTATTTTGATATAAAATTTTTTTGGTCTCTCACAGGGGCACAGAGGCACGGAAAGGCATTGCTGGTTTTCTTTGTGTCATTGTGCCTTGGTGAGATCAAATCTTTTGGTTTCTCACTAAGGCACTAAAGCACAGAGATATTAAGGCTGATTTTAGTCCGGTTTTGAATTTCCGTGCCTCCGCGCCTCCGTGAGAAAATTTTACAAAAAAGACCCGTTTTCAGGATCTTTGTAAGCAGAATTCTTTTTTCTTTTTTTATTAAATTTCGGTTTTTTTATATCCTGCTTTTTCCAGAAACCGCCGCTTTTCAAAGCTTCTGCAAAATAAGGAGCTTTGTTAATAAGAAAAGATGCAGTCCATAAAGACCATACAAAAATTACAATTTTCCATAAAATCAGAGGAGCTGTAATAATAAATGGCTGAGGAAGCTTTCCATCTGTTCTGTCAGTGAACCAGTTGAGCTGGGTGTGCCATGAACCGTTTCCTGATATCTGCATGTCAGGAATTCCCAGAAGTCCTTTTGAAACAGCATTGTATACAATAACAGCTGAAATAATAATCATAAGAATTATTCCGGTCTGAATAAGATTGAAATAGGCTGAATTGTCAGGGGTTAATTTTTTCCTGTATTCGATTATAAAAAAGAGTGCAAACACAATAATTATTTCCAGTGGCGAAACAAGGCTCAATCCTGCTGATAAAAGAAACCACTGGTGCATTTTAAGCGGTGAGGAAGGCAGTTTAGAGAGAATCAGTGCTGCAATAACAACAGTAATAAAATATCCCCAGAATAAGACTGCAGGACCGGATAAAGGTCCGAAAGCCCCCAGAACCCAGGTTTTTTTAGGATATTTTATTTTCTGATTAATGTTAACAGCCTCAGTTCCGGGATCTGTAAAAGGAAAAGTAATAATTTCAGGTAAAAATGCAGATCTTTTTTTATCTATTTCATTAAATATTATTTCAACATTGTTGCTTCCCGGCGAAAGAGGAATCTGTAAAGCATTGTTTTTAACTGATACAGGTTGATTTGTGCTGTTTACAATGATTTTTTCAGGAGTAAGAAGGGTGTTGTCGTATTGAATCTGATGAGTTCTGCCTTTGCTTGATCTTATTAGCGAATCTATTTTAAGACTGTTTTTTGTTTTTGTTGTATCATATACCAAATTAAATGAATCTATGCTTAAAAATCTTCCCTGATAAGGTTTAAGCTTTGATACTTTAATTTCGGCACTTTCTCCTGGTTTAAGAATGTATATGTTTTCTGCCACATCGGTTCCCGAAGGTTTTATACCAGATACTTCATATTCCCATACAGGATCTGCATGTATAATCCATTTTACCGACAAAAAACTGTTTTTGCCAAATTTGGTTTTTATATCTGAGTTTACAGGAATTTCAGATTCAAAAACAAAAGATTTTTGTCCAGGCATGAGTGAAAAATTATATAAATTATCTTTTATGTTAAAAGTCTGTTTCAGTATTTTTTCATTTTTTAAAAGGTTTAAGGAGACATCAACTCTCTGATCTGTATTTTCATTATAAAATCTTTGTACTTTTGTTTTTATTTTCCATTCTTTTTCTAAAAAAAGCTCCCTTGTTATAACAGGCAGAGGTGTTGTATCTGTATATGATTTAAATTCTTCCTTTGTTGCACTTTTGGGAATCATAAGTTTTATATTGTCACTGAATGAATCTTTGTTTACTCCCTGCGTTTCAATACCCTGGGTATTAAGGTTCAAACGTGAGGGTAAAGGAGAAAATTTCAAGTCTATGCTTTCACTTACAGATTCTCCTGTAAGCTTAATTTTATGAGTTCCTTCAGGTATAAATGTAAGGATCTTGTTTTTATCTTTTAATATATAATCGTGATTTTTGCCGTTTAATTCTATATTTTTTAAGACAAAGGTGCCGTCTGTATCCGGAAGGGGCAAAACAGAATCTCTTACTGCATTTATAAGTAATGTAAGCTCCATTTTTATTTTGTCAGAGTCTGATGCTGAGGCATTTATGGAACATTTTTTTATAAATATAAGATCATGGTTAAATTCCTTTTTTTCCAGAATTCTTTGTTTGTAAGTATTTAAAAGGTTTTCTGAAGGATACGACTGTGCTGATAAATCGGGCGTAAATACAGAAAAAAGTCCGAAAAAAGAAAAGATAAATAAAAGAATCAGGCTGTTAAATGAAAAAGAGCCTTTGTTTTTATATATTTTTTTAACAGGAATAAATTTAAATATTATTATTAAAAGAAAAACAACATTTGCTACATAAAAGACTCTTGTAAAAACTGGAGAAAGTACATGTATTTTCATATTTTCAGATCCATTGGTAAAATATATTTTCTTATTTTTCCATGAAGGTATTCCCGGGCCTGTCTGAGTATATCCGTAATCCTTGGCAGGTGTTTTATAAACAGGTTCTTTTTCAACATATGATTTTCTCAGAACAGACGATTTTGTACCTGAAGATTCTGAAAGTCTGTTTCTTAAAATTTCAGGAGAAGCAGAGTCGTAAACTGTTTGTTTTTTTGGCTGATAATAGGTTGGCTGACTCTGATCAAGCTGAGGATACACAGCGTTTCTGAGGTTTTTATAGGTAAAAGTTATACCAGCGCTTAAAACGATTATCATTGCTGCTGCATATGCTGAAAAAAAGATAAATTTTATAAATTTCTTCGTGTTTAGAAACTCTCTTATATTCTGATTATTAAGCAGGCCTGCAGATATTATAAGAAAAATCCATAAGTAAGGCGGAATATAAAATTTATGATAAATTGCTCCAAGACATATAAAAAATATGATTCCCCATTTTAAATTCCATATTTTGTAAGCTGACAAAAAAAGGATGCATAACACAAAAAAATCGAGAAGAGTCCATTTTGAAATAAAAGTAGGTCTTCCTGATAAATCTGCCCCTGATACATATACAGGAGTCCAGGCGCGGGGAATATTAATGCTGCCTGAAATATCAGCAAAATCTATGTTCCAGGCTTTTGTAAAGTTTTTTTCATTTGTATTTTTTCGTAATACAGATTCAATGTTTGTAACACCGCTTTTAAGAAATACTCCTCTTAAATTTTCTTTTTCCGTAATTATCATGGTTTGATCATTAACATCTATTTTCCCGGGTATCAGATCTTTGCTCTTATCAATCCCTGCAAAAAAACTGGTGTATAAAGTCCCTGTAATATTGTCCTTTACTGTTGCTCCGCTTCCTTTAAAATCAAGCCATATTTCCCTTTTCAGGTTAAGATCAGGTTTTTTAATATCTTTACCCCTGGCTGTTTCTTTTATTTTAATTTTTTCATCAGGATTTAGAATATAAGCAGGATATTTTTTCCATGACTGGGGCATGGATGTTGTTAAAGGATCAACAGGCACAGGGCCTTTCCATGAGGTTGATCTCACTCCCGGAGAGTTTTCATGTACTATAATTTCTTCTTTGTATCCGGTTTCAAAAGGTCCTGCCTGTGTAAGAGGACGCGGTATTAAATTTTTAAGGATTATTTCATATGTTCCCGGTTCAGCCTGAATTGTAAATGTATTATCATTGTTTATTCTTAAAGGCACAGGGCTTTTAACATAAGATATTTTTCCGGGAATTTTTCCTGCAGAAATCTTTTCCTGTCGTTTTGATCCGGAAATATTAATCCTGTATAAAGATACTATTTCAGAAGGTATGGAATCTTTAATTTTTCGAAATACTGTTACTTTTGTATAATTTTCAGGGCTTTTTTCTTTTTTTTCAAAGGGTTTGTTAAGCCAGAGTCTCCCTGAGTGATCTGTGTATGGATCTTTTACCAGGCCGGTTTTAAGACTTATGTTAAAACCGGCTGCAGAATCAGGAATTTTTATAAAATCAGGAATTTTTTCAAAATTTATACTTCCTGTTACTGTAAAATGTTTTTTTTCCGGAAAAACTGCTGGAGAGCCTTCAAAAAAAGAAGCCGGTGCAGGTTTATTGTCTATTTTTACATTATCCGGAAAATGTTTTCTGCTTCCGGGAAGCTTTACACCTGTTTTTTGAAACAGAGTAAAGTTTTGTTTAAAATCTATTCTGTTTTTGTAAATATCTATGTTTAAAATACCGGGAAAAGAACAGTAGAATTTATCGTCATCATTAAAAAGAGGCGGGCAGTAGTATTTTTCTTCTCCGTGAACAACAAAACTTTTCCACTTTTCAAGGTCATCCGGAGTTTCAGCGTACAGGCTACAGGCTGTAAAGCACAAAACAAATAATAAGAGAAACTTAATACCAGTTTTTACAATCATTACTCCCCCCCTTCTGTGTGAAATCTTTCACCTAAAAGAACTATGTCTCTTAAAGCTTCGCAGTCTTTGGCATTAAGCCATTCTGTTATAAATTCAGGATTTTTTATGATCTGTGCTATTGCGGCAAGTGCTTTTAAATGAAGGTTTCTGTTATCTTTTGTTCCAAACAGCATAAATACTGCTTTTACCTTTGAATCTTCAGAATCGAATATAATTCCTTGCTTGCATCTTGCTATAAGAATGTGAAACTTGTTGTTTCCTTCCAGTATAATATGCGGGATAGCAACGTCAGGAGTTATTATTGTTGAGCTTTCAGCTTCTCTGCGGATAAGATAGCTGTATAGTTTTCCGGGTGATTCACTAAGATGATCGCTCATTTTATTGGCTGCTTGTCTGAAAAAAGCATCGTATGTAACAGGTTTTTCAATATCGAGTATTTCCGCTTCTTCAGAAATCTCGTAAAATCTGTCTTTTACGATCGAGTCCCTTTGATGAATTATTTCTTTTAATTCTGTTTCAAGTTCTCTTGAGTATATTTCTTTTGCTGTGAGTCTTGAAATAAGATGAAGAAGAGCATGGTCTTTTCTGTGGTCAAGTTGTTTTCTTCCGTAGAAAAAATATATTAAAAATCCTATCATCATAAGGCCAAGGGTTATTCCAAATGCAACAAATCCAAGACTGAAAAGCATTACTGAAAAACCTGCTATTCCAGTTATCTGAAGCCAGGGGTAAAGCGGGCTTTTAAAATCTGGCCTGTAGTTTTGAATTTTGCTTTCTTTTAATATTATTACAGCAAGGCATGTAACAATATATGCCAGAATAAGTATACATGAAGCAGCTTTAACAAGAAATTTTATATCAAGAAGTACTGCAAGAGTCATTAAAAATGCAGTAAGCAGTATACCTGCTGCAGGTGTTGAAAATTTTTTGTTTACTCTTCCGAATACAGGTGGAAGCAGATTATCCCGGCTCAGGGCATACGGAAATCTGGACGCACCAAGAATCCCTGTATTTGCAGTTGCAGAAAAACCAAGAATTGCAATCACTGAAATAAAGTGGGGTAAATATTTAATTCCGGTTGCTGATGCGGCATCTGCAATCGGTGTAAGGCTTTGTATAAGCACCTGTTTTTCTGTAAGTCCGAATATTGTAATCAGTGTGATAGTGTAGACAAAAACAACGCATGCAAGTGCAAGGATCATTCCCAGAGGAAGATTTTTTGAAGGGTTTTTTACTTCTTCTCCTATGCTTGCAACTTTTAAAAGACCTCCGAAAGATATAAATACAAAACCTGTTGTTGCGGCAAATGATTCATATGTTGACTCAAAAAAAGGATCAAACCGGGCAAAGGTTATTTTCGGAAAAGCTGCAAATATAAAAATACTAAGACCGCCAAGAACTGTAATAAGAAGAAGCCCCTGAATTTTAACCGCACTTTTTGCTCCTGTAATATTTATAATGGAGAAAATAATAATAAGAAGAAATGCAATAAGTCTTATATCGTAATCTGCAAAAAGTTTTGTAAAAGCAGCCATGCCTATAAGCTGAAAAGCGCTTTTCAGGGAAAGTGCAAGAAAGAGTATAAGTCCGTAAACTGTTCCCACAGCCGGTCCCATACTTCTTGTTATATAAAAATAGGTTCCGCCTGCTTTGGGCATGGCAGTCGAAAGTTCAGCCTGTGAAAGAAGACCTGCAAGTGCAAAAAAAGCTGCAAAAAGGTATGCAAATACAGACGCAGGCCCGCTCATTGAAAATGCAAACCCGGGAAGTATAAAAATGCCTGAGCTTATTATGGCTCCTGTTGAAATAATCCATACATCCCAGAGTCCGAGTTCCTTTTTAAGATCTGTCATTATTGTTTATCCCCGGTATATTATTTTCGATTTTTCAGGTATTTTACCTTTGAGAAATTTATTTTTCTGAGAGTTGTCTTCTATATCAAGCTCAAAGGTTTTCCATCTTCCTGTGAAGGTTCTTAAAGCAGCTGTCCTTGAACCTGTTGCATCATAGGGAAAGTCCCAAAATATTATATCCCCTGATTCGTTTGTAAAACCTTCGTTTTTTATCTGGAATATTCCCCTTAAATATGCCCATGCTTCAATATAAAGAAGACTGAAAATTTCCCAGTCTTCTTCTGTTTCAAGATCTGCAAGCGGAATAAACTCGTATAAAACCGATGTTTTTTTTAAATATTTTTTCACCCATTTTGCTGATTTTAAAGGTTTTTTTTCACAGGCATATTCTATTATATTATCGAGTTTGAATTTGTCTTCATCTTTTTTTGCGGGAAGATTTTCAATTATTAATGCAGCTTCCAGACCTTTTTTTTTAATAATAAACTGATTATGGGTACTGGTAACCTCTTTTTCAAAATCTATATCTTCAAACAACGGATCTGTTTCTGTAAGAAAAGATAAGGTTTCGATTGAAAGCAGTTTATCATAAATTGAAAAAAGTCTTATAAAAAACGGCATAAATCTTAAGTCACCTTAGATATGTTATATTAAAAAGTATGTTTTTAAAGTTTAGCCTTGAAAAATGCGTAATTTTTTACTGGAGTATATTAAATTTACTAATACAATAATTTTAATAATAATAACAGAGGTGATATATGGATAAATTTAAAAATGCGGTTATTGCTTATATTTCTCCTGCAGGTTCAACAAGGGAATCTGCTCTTACTTTAAAAAAAGAGCTTGAATCAAAAGGTATTGAAGTATCATTGTTTGAGGTTGGAAGAAAAAACAGTTTTAAACCTGTGAAAAAAGCTCTTGAAAAGGAAAATACGCTTTTTTTTATTGGTTCTCCTGTTTATGTAAACCGCATGCTTCCTCATATACCTGAGCTGATTGAGTTTATTGAAAATAAGAAAAATATCCCTGTCATACCTTTTGTAACCTGGGGATGTGTAACAAGCGGAATAGCTCTTTATGATGCTGGAAAAAAATTAACTGAAAACAATTTTATTTTTTCAGGGGCTTTAAAAATACCTGCACCCCATTCAATGACCTGGCAAAGTAAGGAAGTAATCGGTGATGGACATCCTGATTCAGAGGATAAAAAAATTATAAAAGAATTTGTAGAAAAGCTTTTATCCGGTCTTGAAAATGGAGATATCCCAAAAAAACAGTTAAAACCGGAAGATGTTCAGCACCAGCCTGAAGAGACCAAACTTGAAATGGAAAAGAGTTCTCTTGCAGCTGCAAAAAACCATATGCCTGAAAAAATGATAAGTGAAAAACTGTGCACCCAGTGCGGCATTTGTGCTGAACTCTGTCCTGTTGAAGCAATAGAGCTTGATCCTTATCCTGTATTTAAAGAAAACTGCATCACATGTTTTAAATGCGTTAAAGAATGTCCTGAAGATGCCATTTTATGCGATGCTTCACTTATGGGAGACAGGATAAAGAAGAAGCAGGAGAGTTTTAATGAGCCTGAAAAAACAGAATTTTATCTGCCGTAAAAATATTTATTTAAGAGCATATTTCTTAATCTGATTGAATTTATAACTTTTTGAAATTATAATAGTAAGCGTTTATATCCAGCTCCAGGTTAAAAGTTAAAGCTTTACTTATTCCTGAATTGAGCAATTTTCAACTCAGGTTATTTATACAGGGATCAGATTTATGAAAAAAAATGCCGGGTTTACACTGGTTGAAATAACAGCAGTACTTGTTGTTATAGGAATTATTTCTTTAATTGTAATTGCAAACAGTTTCGATTTTCAGGAAAAAGCCGGGTCTGAAGCTTTTTACAATCAGTTTAAAACCCATCTTCAGTATGCAAGAACAAAGTCTTTAAATTCTGAGGATAACTGGGGTATAGGTATAGCTGAGTCGGGTTATTTCCTTTTTTCAGGTAGTACTTCTGATAAAAAACATCTTCCCGGAGAAGAAAATCTGATTGTTAACTCTAAAAGCGGAAAAGATATAAGTATTTCAGGGGACGACATAATTTTTGATAATTTCGGGCATCCTTCTGATCCTTCTGATTCTGATGGTAATATTAAAGAATTTACTTTTTCTCTTGGTGAAAATAAGTCTGTAACAGTTTATAAAACAGGTTATATAAAATGAAAAACCCTCTTAAAAAAGACGGTTTTACCCTTGTTGAGGTAATAATTGTTCTTATTGTAACATCTTTATTTGCAAGTATTTTAATTACATTTATGCAGTCTGTTTTTTCAAGAACAGGAGAATCTGCTTATGAGACAGCTGCTGTTCATCATATTAACCAGGTAATGGATAATATTACAGGGCTTTACATGAGCAGTCTTTACATTGATGCCTCAGGAGATTCTGATGCAGACGGTGCCCTTGAAATTCTTAACGAAAAGATTTCAGATTCGGGTACAAACAATAATGATCTTGGAAGATTCAAAGCAGAAAAAGTATGGTATGATTCTCATCCTTTCAATGAAAACGGAAGTTCAGACAGATCAGGTTCATCAAGATTTCTTAAAATAACTGTAACAGACCCGGCAAATTCAGCAGTATCTGTTACAAGCATTTTCTGGTCAGGAAAATAATAATGATAAAAAGGTTTAGTCAAAAAGGTTTTACTCTGGTTGAGGTTATAGCTGTTCTTATTATTTCATCTTTTCTTGTTGCCCTGGCAGGGCTTGGAATAGTTCAGCTTACAAAAAGCTATGTCTCTGCTGCTGAAACATCTGTTGTATCAGCAGATGC
>JBNJDM010000088.1:0-9020 GCA_051744925.1 Thermodesulfobacteriota bacterium
AAAACATCAGCAAAAATTTGACATCATTTACATAATCTATAATGTAATAAAAAATAATTAAATCTTAAAAGAATTGACATAAATTCATCCGGTGATAAATTTATTGCTTTAACTAAAAGTAAAGAAGTTAATATGTTCCATGAAATCAAGCATCAGAAAATATATCAGCAGGTTGTTGAACGAATTCAGAATATGCTTCTTGAGGGAAGCCTGGAAAAAGGCGACAGACTCCCTTCTGAACGTGAGCTTTCTGAAAATTTCAAAGTAAGCCGTTCTTCAGTAAGAGAGGCTTTAAGAGCCCTTGAAATCATAGGTATTGTTGAGAGCAGACAGGGTGGCGGGAACTATATCCGTTCAGTTTTTGATTACCAGGTATTTGAACCTTTGTCTGTAATGTTCAAGCTCAACAAAGGCTCTTTCCATGATATTCTTGAATACAGAAAAATTTTCGAACCTGAAATTGCCGCACTGGCAGCTAAAAGAATAACCCCGGAAAATGCAGTCTTACTTGCTGACCTTGCTGATCAGCTCAAAGCCTCAGATGATGAAAAAAAAAGTACTCGCATAGATATGGAAATCCACAAAAAAATCGTTGATATCTCAGGCAATTATATGCTCAAAACCACAATGACAGCTGCATCTGTAATTATGGAGTCTTTTATACAGGAGGCCAGAGACTTAATTTTTCAGTGGCAGGACAATCGTGAAGAACTTTTAAAAATTCACTGCAGAATCTGTGATGCGATTATTAAAGGCGATTCAGAGGCTGCTTCAAAATTGACCCTAACACATTTTAAAATTATTATTGACAATATCTGAATATAATTTAAACTGTAATAAAATTGGTCAGACCATCAGACCCTAAATTTATTTCAATGGTCGGCCATAAGTTCTGTGAAACTTTATAATTCCGTGAAACTGGTCAGACCATCAGACCTGATATTCTATTACCTCATTAAGCAGTTTTTATAATTTAAAGTAAAGAATTTAAAAAAATAAATTCTTTAAAAAACTGCAGCTTTAGAGTGAACAGCGTTGTCATGGCCAAACAGGATAAAAATAAAAAACAGGGTGAATTATTCTGAAGTTTCTAACTTAAAGTAAAACAAAGAGGGAGAATATGAAAATTACAGTATGCATTAAACAGGTACCCGGAACAACTCAGGTAGAAATTGAGGAAGAAACAGGAAACCTGATCCGGGACGGGATAGATTCTAAAATGAACCCTTATGATCTTTATGCACTTGAAACTGCTCTTAAGATCAAAGAAGAAACAGGTGCTGAAACAACAGCTGTCAGCATGGGGCCTCCCCAGGCCGAAGAGATTATAAAAGAAGCCTATATGATGGGAATCGACAACGGCAGACTATATTCAGACCGTAAATTTGCCGGATCAGATGTACTTGCCACAGCATACACACTTGCCCAGGGAATAGAAAGCGTTGAAATACCAGACATTATAATCTGCGGAAAAATGACCACAGACGGAGATACAGCCCAGGTGGGACCGGAAATTGCTGAATTTCTAAATATTCCTCATATTACAAACGTTTTAAGCATAATAGAGATTAAAGATGACTCAATTGTAGTTGAAGTTGATATGCCTGAGACTGTTGATGTTGCTGAAATAAAGTTTCCATGCCTTATAACTGTTGAAAAAGGAATTTTTCAGCCAAGACTCCCATCTTACAGACTTAAACAGAAAACCAAAGACAAAGGAGTTTCTGTTTACTCTCTTGAAAATTATAATGACAAAAACGAAAACCACTACGGTTTAAGCGGATCTCCCACACAGGTTGTAAGAATTTTTCCTCCTGATCCTAACACAGACCATGAAATCCTGAGTGGAGACGGTGAAAAAATTGCAGAAACCTTGTTCAGCAAGCTTGAAGAGATGAAATATATTTAAGGAGGAAAACCATGGCTGAAATAAAAGTTAAAAAAACCCAAGTAGATAATCCCGAAGAAATAATGTCTGTATGTCCTTTTGATTCAATTGAATATCAGGATCAACTTTATATTAATTCCGGATGTAAAATGTGTCAGATATGCGTAAAAAAATATCCTGAAATTTTTGAATTTATAAAAGATGAAGTAATAGAAATTGATAAATCTCTATGGAAGGGAATAGCTGTTTATGTAGATCATAACATGGGAGATATCCATCCTGTAACATATGAGCTCATAGGCAAGGCAAGGGAAATGGCGGCAAAAATTTCACAGCCTGTTTACGCTGTTTTTGCAGGACACAATATCAAAGACAAGGCTGAAGAAATTCTAAAATACGGGGTTGATGAAGTTTTTGTTTACGATTATCCTGAACTTAAAAACTTCAGAATTGAACCTTATACAGCAGCACTTGATAATTTTATAGAAAAGAGAAAACCGTCTGTATTTCTTGTTGGAGGCTCCACAACCGGGCGATCACTTGCTCCGAGAGTTGCAGCACGCAGAAGAACAGGCCTTACAGCAGACTGCACAATTTTAGATATTCAGGAAAATTCGGATCTTGATCAGATACGCCCTGCCTTCGGCGGCAATGTTATGGCTCATATTCAGACTCCAAACCACAGACCACAGTTTGCAACTGTAAGGTATAAAATATTTGATAAACCTGAACCTATTGAATATCCGACCGGAAAAATAACAATTGGCTCTCTTGAAAAGGAAAAGCTGGAATCAAAGATAACAATTCTTCAATCAAAGAAAAAAGAGAAGGTTAAAGGTATTGAAGAGGCCGAAAACATCATTGTTGCAGGAAGAGGCGTAAAAAATGAAAATGACATGTCTCTGATTTATAAGCTTGCAGAAATGCTCAATGCTGAAGTTGCAGCAACCAGACCTCTTATTGAAGCAGGATGGGCTGATGCAAATACCCAGATAGGTCTCAGCGGCAGAACAGTAAAACCGAAACTTATTATTACCTGCGGAGTTTCAGGTGCTATTCAGTTTGTAGCAGGAATGAAGAGCTCAACAACTATAATTGCAATAGATGAAGATGAAAATGCACCGATTTTAAGTGCTGCTCATTATGGAGTAATTGGAGATCTTTACGAGATTATTCCGAGTCTTTGTGATATAATAGCCCAGAAATCAGAAAAGGGAGAAATGGCATATGTATAATACACTCACAGAAAAAGATATTGCCTTTTTGAAAAATACAGTCGGTGAGCACAATGTGTTTACCGGCGATGACATTAACGAAGATTTCTCACGTGACGAACTTGCAGGTTTAAGAAAAGCTCCTGATGTTCTTGTTAATGTTTCCAAAACATCCGAAGTTTCAGAAATTATGAAACATGCCTATGAAAACAATATCCCGGTTGTACCACGAGGATCGGGTACCGGCCTTGTGGGCGGTTCTGTAGCCACCCTCGGCGGAATAATGATCAATCTTTCCACCATGAATAAAATTATTGAACTTGATGAAGACAACCTTACACTTACGCTTGAGCCGGGTGTTCTTTTAATGGAAATCTCCAAATACGTTGAATCACACAACCTTTTTTACCCTCCTGATCCCGGTGAAAAAAGCGCAACCATAGGCGGAAACATAAGCACCAATGCAGGCGGTATGAGAGCTGTAAAATACGGGGTAACAAGAGACTTTGTCCGCGGAGTTGAAGTTGTTCTTCCAAACGGCGAAATAAGGGAATTTGGCGGCAAGGTTGTTAAAAACAGCTCTGGATATTCTGTAAAGGATCTTATTGTCGGAGCAGAAGGAACTCTTGGTATTGTTACAAAAGCAGTTTTAAAACTTATTCCGCTTCCAAAAAAAGCAATAAGCCTGCTTGTACCTTTTCCATCACTTGAAATGGCAATTGATACAGTTCCTAAAATAATAAAATCTAAAATGACTCCGACTGCCATTGAGTACATGGTCAGAGACGTAATTTTAGCTGCAGAAGAGTTTCTGGGCAAAACATTTCCTGACAATTCAGCAGATGCTTACCTCCTTCTTAAATTTGACGGTAACTCCAGGGAAGAGATTGAACAGATTTATGATGAAGCAGCCAATATCTGTCTTGATTCAGGAGCAATAGATGTTCTTATATCAAACACAGCAGAGCGTGAAGAATCTATATGGTCAGCAAGGGGAGCCTTTCTTGAAGCAATCAAAGCTTCAACAACAGTTATGGATGAATGTGATGTTGTTGTTCCGCGTAACAAAATAGCTGAATTTGTAAAATTTTCACAGGATCTTGAAACAAAGCATGACATCCGGATAAGAAGCTTTGGACACGCAGGAGACGGTAATCTTCATATTTATATACTTAAAGATCAGCTTTCAGATGAAGTCTGGGAAGAAAAACTTAACAAGGTTTTTGATGATCTTTATTCAAAAGCACGTGTTATCGGAGGAAAAGTTTCAGGAGAGCACGGAATCGGTTTTGCAAAAAAACCGTACCTTGAGCAGTCAGAGGGTACCTCAGGAATGGACCTTTTGAAAAACATTAAAACAGCATTCGACCCCAAATGCATCTTAAACCCTGGGAAAGTCTGCTAACAAAGCCTGAAAGAAAAATATTCTTCCGGTAAACTCACCGGAAGAATAAAAAGAAGGGATAAGCCCTTGGAAATTAACCGGATATAAGATTTAAGAAGGAGGAAAAATGTCGATTAATCTACTAGCCCTTATAGCACTTGCGCCGATTCTCCTGGCTCTTGTACTTATGGTCGGAATGCGCTGGCCTGCTACAAAGGCAATGCCTCTTGCCTGGCTTGTCTGCGCTTTGTTCGGAGTTGCTGTATGGCAGCTTCCGGTATCATATGTTGCTGCCTTGAGTATTCAGGGAATTATTACTGCTGTAGGTATTTTAATAATTGTGTTTGGCGCAATTCTTATTTTATTTACGCTCAAGGAAAGCGGAGCCATGGAAACCATTCAAAACGGTTTTCAGGGTATCTCCCGGGACCGGAGAGTTCAGGTTCTTATAATTGGTTATATGTTTACTGCTTTTCTTGAAGGCGCCGCAGGATTTGGAACACCTGCTGCACTTGCAGCTCCCATTCTCTTAAGTCTTGGTTTTCCTCCTCTTGCAGCCATAGTAATGTGCATTGTATTTAATTCATTTCCGGTAACTTTCGGAGCAGTAGGAACTCCTGTTATACTAGGATTCAAGTTCCTTACAGGGCTTGTAAATTCTGCTGTAGGATCAGGAGCAGCAGGAATCAATTTTACCTCCATGGGAGAATTTAATATTCTTGTTGGTAAATGGGCAACCATTATGCATCTTCCAATGATTTACATTCTTCCTCTTTTTATGCTCGGTTTTATGACCCGTTTTTTCGGAGAAAACCGTAAATGGAGTGAAGGTTTTGGAGCATGGAAATTCAGCCTTTTTTCTTCAACAGCTTTTGCTGTGCCTTTTTTACTTACAGCCTGGCTTGTAGGACCGGAATTCCCATCTCTCCTTGGCGGTCTTATAGGCCTTGCTGTGATTATTTTCGGTGCAAAAAAAGGATTCTGTCTTCCTGAGAAAAACTGGGATTTCGGACCAAGATCAACATGGGAAGATGAATGGACAGGAACTGTAACTGTTGAAGAAGGTACAGAATTTAAAGCACACATGAGCCAGTTCAAAGCATGGACTCCTTATGTTCTGATAGGTATTATACTTGTTCTTACACGTATACCCGAGCTTGGCCTTAAATCATGGCTTGCAGGAGTATCACTTACATTTAACAACATTTTAGGTTTTGAATCTGTAGATGCAGCAATACAATACCTTTATCTGCCGGGTTCAATCCCTTTTACACTGGTTGCAATTTTAACTGTGTTTATACATAAAATTCCTTCAAAGCAAGTAGCAACGGCATGGAAAGACGCTATCATAAAAATGAAAAATCCTGCCATAGCTCTTTTCTTCAGTGTCGCCATAGTCTCCATATTCAGAGGGTCAGGAATTGATGACTCTGGTTTAAACCCCAACGGATACCTTTCTATGCCTCTTGCACTTGCAGATGCTGTTTCAAATCTTGCAGGCCAGTCATGGCCGATGTTTGCTGCTTTTGTTGGAGGGCTCGGGTCTTTTATTACAGGATCAAATACAGTTTCAGACCTTCTTTTTGCTGAATTTCAATGGGGTGTTGCTTCTTCGCTTGATCTTCCCCACCAGATAATAGTTGCAGCCCAGGGTGTTGGCGGAGCAATGGGTAATATGGTTTGTATACACAATATTGTAGCAGCATGTGCAGTTGTCGGACTTTCAGGTAAAGAAGGCCTTATTTTAAGAAAAACAGTATGGCCGTTTCTTTTATACGGGCTGATTGTCGGAATAGTTACATCACTTCTTTCATTTGTATTTCTTCCGCATCTTTTTTAAAGATTTGTTTGCTGAAGAGTTTAAAAACAGCTGAAGTGTCTTAAATTAAAAGTACAGTCTCCGGTTTATGAAAGTTCAGTCTTTCATAGGCCGGAATAAAAGACTTTTAAGGGTCTTAATAAAAAAGGAGCTTTAAATGATAAACAAAAAGCTTATAAAAGAGTTTGAAGCAGTTGTTGGAAAAAACGGGGTAATGCAGTCCGAAGCAGACCTTCACTCATATTCTTACGACTCTGCCGTTCTTGAACCTGTAACTCCTGCCATTGTTGTAAAACCAACAGACACAGATCAGCTCGGTAAAATAGTAAAACTCTGCAGTGAAAACGGACTTCCTCTGACAGTAAGAGGTGCGGGAACAAATCTTTCAGGAGGAACAATTCCTGACAAAGGAGGAGTTGTCCTTCTTACAAACGGACTTAACAAAATACTCGAAATAAATGAACAAGACCTTTACGCAGTTGTTGAACCAGGAGTAATAACAGCTCAGTTTGCAGCTGAAGTATCAAAAAGAGGGCTTTTTTATCCTCCTGATCCCGGAAGCCAGGCTGTTTCTACACTTGGCGGTAATGTTGCAGAAAATGCCGGCGGATTGCGCGGTCTTAAATACGGAGTAACAAAAGATTATGTCATGGGCATAGATTTTTTTGATGCAGGAGGAGAACTCATAAAATCCGGCTCAAGAACTGTAAAATGCGTTACAGGATATAATCTCGGCGGCTTAATGGTCGGCTCCGAAGGCACACTCGGAGTTTTTAAAAATATAATTCTAAAGCTTATTCCTCCTCCAAGGGCACAAAAGGCAATGATGGCGGTCTTTGACAATGTTGACAAGGCATCGGAGTCAGTGGCCGCTGTTATTGCAGCCAAAATCGTTCCTTGTACCCTTGAATTTCTTGACAAAGTAACTGTAAAATATGTTGAAGACTATACAAAAGTAGGTCTCCCAACTGATGCAGAAGCTATTTTATTAATAGAAGTAGACGGTCACCCTGCAGAAGTGGCTGAAGATGCTGAAAAAATAGTTGAAATATGCAAAAAAGCCGGAGCATTATCTGTTAATGCAGCTGAAAATGCCGAAGAAAGGGCAAATCTCTGGGCAGCCAGACGAAATGCTCTGCCTGCCCTTGCAAGGGCAAAACCAACAACAGTTCTTGAAGATGCAACTGTGCCGAGAAGTAAACTACCTGAAATGATAAGAGCAATTAACGAAATTGCCTTAAAATATGATCTTGCAATAGGGACTTTCGGTCATGCAGGAGACGGCAACCTTCACCCGACTATTCTCTGTGACAGAAGAGATAAAGAAGAGTATAAAAAAGTAGAAGATGCTGTAAATGATATTTTTGAAAAAGCTCTTTCACTTAAAGGAACTCTTTCAGGAGAGCACGGAATAGGAAAAGCAAAGTCAAAATGGATGGAAAAAGAGACATCCAGAGCAACACTTGAATATTCTCTTAAAATGAAAAAAGCTATTGATCCCAGTAATATACTTAACCCCGGCAAGATCATAGGAGAATTATAGATGACAGATCTGAACAGGCTTGCTTCAATGCTTATGGAGCTCGACGATCAGATGGCGGCATGCATGAAGTGCGGAATGTGTCAGTCTGTATGTCCTGTATTTTCTGAAACAATGCTTGAAGCAGATGTTACAAGGGGGAAAATCACCCTGCTGGAACATCTCGGGCGTGAGATGATACAAGATGCTGATCAGGTAAGTTCAAAGCTGAACCGATGTCTTTTATGCGGCTCTTGTGAGGCTAACTGTCCAAGCGGCGTTAAAATCACGGATATTTTCATGAAAGCAAGGGTAATTACAACAACTTACAAAGGACTTTCTCCGTCCAAAAAACTCATTTTTGAAGGGCTTTTAAAACATCCGAAACTTTTTAATCTTTTAACTGAGCTTAGTGCAAAATTTCAGGGTTCTATAACAAAAAATGAAAATGAATCAGGAGGAACAGCAAGCTGTGCAATTCTTGCTCCTTTAATCGGAAAAAGGCATTTAACCCTTTTGTCCAAAAAACCGTTCAGAAAAGATTATCCTTATTTAAATTCTGAGCCCGGAAAGTCTGGTCTTAAAGCAGCATTTTTTTCAGGATGCCTTGTTGACAAGATGTATCCAAACGTAGGGCATGCAACTGTAAAAGTGTTACAACACCATGAATCAGGTATTTTTATTCCTGAAAATCAGGCATGCTGCGGTATTCCTGCAATAGCCGGAGGGGATTTCAAGACTTTCAGAGATCTTGTAAAACAAAACATAACAGCATTTGAAGAAAATGACTTTGATTATCTGATAACTCCCTGTGCTACATGCACAGCCACAATAAAGAAAACCTGGCCGAAAATGCTTGAAAATGAAGACAAAGATTTTCTAAAAAAAGTAGAAGATCTTGCTTCAAAAACAATCGATATAAGTGAATTTCTCATTGATAAATTAAAGATTAAAGCTCTTAATACAGAAAATATCAAAAAAACAGTAACCTATCACGACCCGTGTCATCTTGATAAATCCCTTGGAGTATCAAAACAGCCAAGAGAGCTTATAAATCAGTCTTCCGGATATGAATTAAAAGAGTTAAACGAGGCAAACCGCTGCTGCGGATGCGGTGGAAGTTTTAATCTTTATCATTATGATCTTTCAAAGAAAATCGGAGAGCGTAAAAATGAGAACATTCGCGCAACTCAGGC
>JBNJDM010000089.1:0-8741 GCA_051744925.1 Thermodesulfobacteriota bacterium
TTTTGCGATAAAATCGATTTAAAAGATAAAATAGTTCTGGATATTGGCTCAAGTAATGGATATTATCTTTTTAAAGCAGCAGGAAAAGGTGTTAAATTCGGGCTTGGAATAGAGCCTTTTATACCGTATTACTATCAGTTTCAGGCTGTAAACAAATATATCAATTTAGATAATTTATCTTGTATTCCTGAAGCTTTTGAAGAAGTACCTGTTATAAAAAATTTTTATGACACAGTTTTTCTTATGGGCGTTTTGTATCACAGAAAATCTCCGCTTGATATGCTTTATAAAATAAGGGAAACTATGAAAAGCAAAGGAGAACTGATTTTGGAAAATCTTATAATAGAGTCTGATCAGTCGATTGCTCTTATCCCGGAAAAAAGATATGCTAATATGAATAATGTGTATTTTGTTCCAGGCATTAAAACACTTGAAATCTGGCTTAAAAAAGCAGGATTTACTGATATCACCTGTCTTGATATTTCAAAAACAGATTTTAGTGAACAAAGAAAAACAAAATGGACCTTTGACAAATCTCTTGAAGATTTTCTTGATCCAAATGATCAGGACAAAACTGTAGAAGGATATCCCGCACCTGTAAGGGCAGTTATAAAAGCTATAGCCAGATAAAGGTTTTATTAAAAACATCATAACTTGTATTTGGCCGAAAACCAGAATTTTTTGTTCGGTTACGGCAGATGAAAAATTTAACCGCAGGAATGTGTGAGTATTTTGAGGATTAAATTTTGATTCTAACTTAAGAACCGGGCAAAAAAGGCAGTTTTCGTTCAGCAACTAACTTGTAAAAATTTTTAATCCAGGAGAGTAAAAATGAAAAAAACCTGCTTTTTTATTTCAATTCTTGTTTTTTCAGTTCTAGTTATAAATAACGGTTTTTGCGAAGCCAACAATACTATTACAGAAATTAAAGGTGATGTTTTTATAATCAAAAAAGATGGATTCAGAAAAAATTTTGCTGAAGAAAACCAGGGTGTTATTCCCGGAGATCTTATTATTACAGGTAAAGAATCAACAGCTGTTATAAAATCAGGTGAAAGTTCGTTTATCATTATAGAACAAAATTCAAAATTTAAAATAAATGAAGCCGGAGTATATAATCAGGAAGAGGGCAAAACCTTTTATTCAATAGAAAAAAAAGAACAAAAAGGTATTCAGGTAAAAACTCCTTTTGCTGTTATAGGAGTTAAAGGAACAGAATTTATTGTAAATGCAGATAAAGATTCTCAGTCTGTAGCACTTGACCGTGGACTTATAAATATTAAGTCTTTAAAAGATAAATTTGAACTGCACAGAAAAGAGGATCTCTCAGCTTTTGAATCGTTCATGGAAAAAACAAAATCTGCTTTTACAGATTATAAGGAAAAAAACAGAAAAGAATTTGTGGAATATGTAGATGAATTCGATTTAAAGCCAGATAAAATGGTTTCATTTTCTGATTCCAGGGCAAAAGAAGAAGATATTTCTGAGGAAATGAGCAAAGAGTTTGATAAATTCAGGGCTATGCTGAAATGAAAAAGTTTTTATACATTTTCTGTTTAATTTTAATTGTTTTTTCTGCTGCAGTATATTTGTTTATTTATGAAGTTTCTCCTTTTTTTGAACTGTCTCAAAAAACAGATGATTTTAATTACAGCCTTTCAGATAACATTCCTGATGAAAATATAGTTTTTGCAGCTGTTGATGAGAAAAGTGTTAACAGGCTTGGGAGATGGCCATGGAACAGATCTGTTATTGCTGAGGGGCTAAAAAAAATTGACAATGCATCAGTTGTTCTTCTTGATATGACTTTTTCTGAAACAAGCAGTCAATCAGAAGATGCAGCCTTAGCTGAAGCTATTTCATCAATGAATAATGTTGTCTGCGGATTTTTTTTAAGAAACACTGCAACTGAAGTAATGAACACAAGCAGAAAACGAATTTTATCCCTTTCTACTCTTGAAAGAATTAAATCAAAAAATATTGCTCTTCCAAAAGCTAATTTTGCTGAAGCAAGTATTGAACCTGTTCTAAAAGCTTGTGCTTTAAATGCCGCTTTTTCTACTTTTCCTGATAAAGACGGTATATTCAGGCGTTATCCGCTTGGTTTTGTTTATGATGGTTCAGTTTATCCAACACTTGGAATTCAGGGGCTTAGATTTTACTTAAACAGCGATATAACATTAAATTCTGATAAAAATACAATTACAGGAAAAATAGAAAATAAAAAAATTGTTTTTAATAAAAACGGAATAAAAAGACTTAATTATTATGACCTGGATGATTACAAAACAGTATCTTTTTCAGATATAATTGAAGGAAAAACCGATGATAATATTTTTAAAAATAAAATTGTGATTGTCGGGATTACAGAGGCCGGAATTTCAGATATTAGATCTACTCCTGTTGGTGCAGTTCCAGGACCTTTACTCCATTATACTTTTATATCCAATGTATTGTCAGATCATCTTATAGATGAAAAAAAAATCTATACTGTTTATTCAGCTGCATTGCTTTGTATTATACCTTTTTTTCTTTCCCTTGTTTTAAAAAAAAACGTACCAAGAATTTCAATTAATATTTTCTGCTTAATCCTTTTTATTATTACTTCAAAAATCTTATATATAAATTCCGGTTTATGGATTAATACTTTTTTTCCGGGTTCAGCGTTTATAATATCTCTATTTTTATCTGAAGCTGTATTATCACGATTTCAGGAAAAAGAATCGAAATTTATAAAACAGGCTTTTTCTGCTTATGTATCACCTGTTTTATTAAAACAGCTTGCTGAACATCCTGAAGATCTCAAGCTCGGAGGAGAGGACAAAGAAATTACAACACTTTTTCTTGATATAAGAAACTTTACTTCAATATCAGAATCATTAAAATCCCATGAGCTTGTAAATATGTTAAAAGAGCTTTTCAATCCACTTACTAAAATTATCCAGGACAATAACGGTTTTGTTGACAAATATATTGGGGATGCAGTAATGGCATTTTACAATGCTCCTTTAAATATAGATAATCATCCAGATATGGCTTGCAAAAGCGCACTTGAAATGATGAGATTTATGAAATCTGATGAACTTAAACATAGGGTAAATATCGGTTTTGATCTTAATATCGGTGTGGGAATTAATACAGGTTTTGCAGTTGTAGGAAACACAGGTGCAGACAACAGGTTCAATTATACTGCAATAGGAGACAGTGTTAATCTCTGCGCAAGACTTCAGGATCTTAATAAAAAATACCATACAAGCATTTTAATAAGTGAATTTACAAAAAGCAGAATAAGTGATGAGTTTTTAACAAGGCAGATAGAAAAAGTTACTGTAAAAGGTAAAACTCAGTGTGTAATGATTTATGAACTCATGGAAAATACCCGGGAAAATATTAAAATAAAAAAAATGTTTGAAACGGCTCTTCAATCTAATCTGGCAGAAGATTTTCAAAAATGCTACAAAGTCACCTCTGATCCTTTATCTAAAATTTTTGCTGAAAGATATTTATGATAAAAATACTGGACAAATACATTTTTAAAGAACTTATACCGCCTTTTCTGGTCAGTCTTGTATTCTTTTCCTTTATTTTTCTTCTTTCAAGGATTTTAGATATTGCAGACATGCTTGTAAATTATAATGTCTCTTTAATATCTGTTGCAAAACTTGTTTTATATTCTCTTTCATTTTTTCTTCAGTATACAATTCCCATGTCTGTAATGATGGCTGTTCTTTTTGTATTTATTGAACTTACAGGTTCCAATGAAATTCTTGCTCTTAAATCAGGCGGAGTTTCTGTATTAAGGCTTTTGCCTTCTGTATTGATTTTTTGCATTATTGGAACTCTTCTTTCCGGTTTTATGACTTTTTACGGGCTTCCATGGGGTAAATACTCATTTAAGAAAGAAGCTTATAAAATAGCTGAAAGTAATATTTCTGTCTCTTTTAAAGAAAAAACTTTTATAGATTCATTTGAGGGATTTGCTCTTTATATAAATGAAGTTGAAGAAAATAAAATTAAAGATGTATTTATTGAAGACAGATCAACAGGTGAAGCTCCTGTTACAATTACTGCACCCAGAGGAGAGCTTGTTCAGCAGGCAAGCGGTTATGTTATGGATCTTTATAACGGATTTATCGTCCAAATAGATGACAGTGAAAATTCTGTTCATAAAACCAATTTTGGTAAATACAGTTTCATGCTTGAAATTCCGGACAGTAAAAAACCTGGAAGTTTAGACAGTAAGGATGAGGATGAAATGTATTTTTCTGAGCTTGTAAATCATATTAAAAGTTATGAAAAAAAAAGCTCTGGTTATTATTCCGCACTTATGCAGATGCATGAAAAGTTTTCTCTTCCTGCAGCCTCAATTTTTCTTGGAATTATAGCTTTTTCACTTGGACTGAAAAATAAATCAGGGAAAAAATCATCAGCTGTAATTTACGGTCTTGGTCTTTTTGCATTTTATTACATCATTCTTGCTTTAGGGCTGTCTCTTGGTGAATCAAAGCCTGAAATATACCCACCAGCAGCAGCAATGTGGATACCGAATATTATAATGTTTATTATAGGGATTTGTTTTCTGTATCTGGCAGTAAAGGA
Organism: Thermodesulfobacteriota bacterium; assembly: GCA_051744925.1. Lineage (GTDB taxonomy): Bacteria > Desulfobacterota > Desulfobacteria > Desulfobacterales > JACKCP01 > JACKCP01. The sequence continues at coordinate 4,600 of JBNJDM010000089.1, forward strand.
GAAAAACTTGAGCTTTAATATGTTCAGGGGTTTTTAAAATGAATCTTTTAACTAAATATATTTTAAAAGGTTATTTAAAGATCTTTTTTCTTATTGAAATTTTTATGATTTTTATTTTTCTTGTTATAGATTATTTAAACAACCTTGATAAATTTGTTAAATCAGGTTTTGGAGCCTTGCAGGGTGTTTTTTTTATATTTTTAAAAATTCCTTTTGTAATTGTCCATCTTACCCCAGTATCGATTGTTGTAGCTGCAGTTATTTATTACGGACTTATGAATAAAAACAACGAAATTATTGCACTTTGTTCAAGCGGTATTTCTTTAAAAAGGATTTATCTTCCTGTCTTAGTTCTTAGTCTTTTTATGAGTTTTTCTGTTTTTTTTATTTCAGATTCTGTAATGCCTTATACTGCTTCAAAATTAAATTATATTGAGCTTACAAAAATAAAAAAAAGAAACATAATTACTGAAAAAAAAAATAATATCTGGCTTAAAGATAACAACCGGATAATTTATATAGATTATTTTAATTATGAGAAAAAAAATATCAGAAATATTACAATTAATGAATTCAATGATAATAACATGCTTGAAAAAAGAACACATGCTGATACTGCAGTTTATGAGAATAAAGCCTGGGTATTAAAAAATATTTTTTATGCAGACAATATAGTTAAAGATTTCGGACATAAAATTATTCATGAATCAGAAAAGAAACTTAACTTTAATTTTACACCTGATGAACTTGAAGAAGCGGTTAAAATGCCGGATGAAATGAGTCTTAAAGAGTTGTATAAATATATAAACCAGCTTAATAAAAAAGGTTATGATGCAGGCAGATATATTGTCGATTTTCATGCCAAAACAGCTTTTCCCTTTGTTTGTCTTGTTATGGGGGTAATAGGCTCAATAATCGGACTTCATTCATCAACAGGTAGAAAAATTCCCCTTGGTACAGGAATTTCACTTTTTCTTTCTTTATTGTACTGGTCAGTTTACAGTTTTTTTATTTCACTTGGTTACGGAGAAAGCCTGCATCCTTTTATTGCAGCATGGACAGCTAATTTAGTCTTTGGCTCAGCAGGGATTGCTTTTTTTATATTTTATGAAAAAAAACTTATACAAAGCTCATGATTAATAAAATTAAACATATAATTTATTCAGATAATAAGAAAAACAAATTTTTTTCAGCAGAATTTATTCTTTTTATTTTTTCAAAAATATACAGTTTTATTATTGATTCAAGAATCTTTTTATACAAAAAAGCTTTTTTAAAATCATACAGATCAAAAGCATATGTTATTTCTGTGGGAAATATTACAGCAGGCGGAACCGGGAAAACTCCTTTTACAGCTTATTTATGCAGATTTCTTTCAAAAAAAGGGTTTTCTTCAGCTGTTGTTATGAGAGGGTATAAAGGTGAGTTTGAGAAAACAGGGGGTGTAGTAATAAACAAAGGCAAAATTTCTGTTTCTTCCCGTCAGGCAGGTGATGAAGCTTATCTTACTGCATCAAAACTTGAAAATATACCTGTTATGTGCGGCAGAAATAAGGTTGAATCAGTAAAAAAAGCAGAATCTGAGTTTAACCCTGATATTATTATTCTTGATGACGGTTTTTCTCATTTAAAACTTAAAAGAGACCTTGATATTGTTCTTTTGGATTACAAAAAGCCTTTTGGAAATTCTTTTGTACTCCCCAGGGGGATTTTAAGGGAGAAAAAAGAGAATATTAAAAGGGCTGATGCCCTTGTTTATACAAGAGCTGAAACAGAGAAAATCAATAAAAATTATATTTTTTACTCTTTTCATAAATCTTTTCCTGAAAAAATAATTAATGAAAAAAAAGAAAAAAATCCTGATAAGTTTATATTTTTATTTTCAGGAATAGGTAATAATATGAGTTTTTATTCAGGAGCAATAAAAGACGGATACAATATAAAAGATTATCTTTTTTTTGATGATCATCATCAATACACGGATAAAGATATAAAACTTATTATGAACAAAGCAAAAGTTTCAGGCTGTACAACTCTTATGACAACATTAAAAGATTATTGCAGGATTGAAAATATTGATATAGATACTTCATTTGAACTTATAGTAATGGATGCTGAAATAGAGTTTTACAGCAATGACTTTGATGAATTTTTAATGAAACGGCTGAATATAAATTGAAAGATTTTTTTTCCTACTCTGCACAAAACTATACTATTTTATCTCTTAAAGAACTTGATTCAAAAAATATAGTTCCTTTTCAGAACACTGTAATTAATTCCAACAGGAAAATACTTACAAGTCCTTCACCTCTTGGTGGGAGAGCAGAAATAGTTATAAAAAATATTCCTGAACTTGGAATGGTTGTTTTTAAAAACTATTTCAGAGGCGGTTTTTTAAGGTTTTTTAATAAAAGACATTATTTAAAATTTAAACACGGAATAAGACCTGTTAATGAAGTTTTATTTTTAAAGAAAATGCAGGAACTGAATATTCCTGTTCCTGATCCAGTAGCTGCATATTATTCAGGAAATTGTATTTATAAAGGCGGAATAGTAACAAAATACATAAACAGCCCTTATACACTTGCACAATACTGTCTTATGGATAAAAAAAAGGGAGAAACTATATTTAAAGAAAAATTTCTTCCTGTTTTTAATCAAATTATTTCAAACAGAGTTTTTCATCCCGATTTTCATCCCGGAAATGTAATTGTTTCAAATGATGAAGATATTTATATTATAGATTTTGATAAAGCATGTTTTTATGAAGGTCTGGAGTTTTACCTGCATGAACAGCTTGTAAACAGATGGAACCGGGCTGTTACGAAATATAAATTACCGTCTTTTCTTTCCATGGATCCGAAAAAACACCATTAAAAACTTCTTTATTAGTTCTTTAAATGGTAAATTTGACGTACTCTGACTTTAATTTTGCAAATAATTTTTATAAAATATTGAAATAAACCTATGGTATATATAAAAAAAATATTAACTGGCTTTATTATTCTGTATTTATCTGCAGGCTGTTCCATGACAGATAAAAATATAACTGCACATGAATCTTATGCATCAACCATGTTGAATGTTTACAGAGAAAATCTTGACAGTTTTTCTTCTGTAAGAAAAGGAAAGTGCAGTATGTATCCAAGCTGTTCTGCATATGCAAAAGAAGCTTTTAATCGTCTTTCGTTTTTTACGGCATGGGCAGCGGTTTCAGACAGGCTTATAAGATGCGGCAGAGATTCTGAAGACAGACTCAAAATTATAAAAATCAATAACAGGTTGCGTATAAATGATCCTGTACCTCAATAAAATGGAGATGAAATGAAGAAAATAATTTTACTTATAACCGTATTTTTTATTTTACCGGCTTTTTCTTACGCAAAAAAAACCGATGTTTTTGTAAGTATTCTTCCCCAGAAATATTTTGCAGAAAAAATCGGAGGAGAATATACAGACGTCAAAGTAATGGTTCTTCCGGGAAACAGTCCTGCTGTTTACAATCCAACACCCGGGCAGATGAGAGATCTTGGTAATGCTGAGATATATTTTACAATTGGTGTTCCTTTTGAAAAGAACTGGATTGGGAAAATAAAAAAAAATTTTAAAAATCTTAAAATTAAAGATTCTTCAAAAGGAATCTTTAAACGTGAACCTGACAAAGATGTTTTAAATATCAAAGATCATAAAAATGAAAACAGCCACAATCATGATCACGGGTTTAATGACCCCCATGTATGGATGTCCCCCTTAAACGGTTTAAAAATAGCAAGAAACATGCTTTTTGTTTTAATTGAGCATTTACCTGAACATAGTAATTACTTTATTAATAATTATAAAAAATTTGCAGATGAAGTAAAACAGCTTGATGCAAAACTTTTGAATATGACTATTAATGCGAAGAATAAAGACATTTTTGTATATCATCCGTCCTGGGGATATTTTATGGATGATTACGGTTTTAATCAGATACCGATAGAATCAGAGGGAAAATCTCCAGGTCCTAAACATCTTGCAGAAATTATGAGATTTGCAGAAGAAAAAAAAATAGAACTGCTACTTGTTCAGCCCCAATTTCCATCATCAAGCGCTGATGTTATGGAAAAAACTCTTGAACTTAAAATTCAAACAGCTGATCCTCT
>JBNJDM010000090.1:0-8644 GCA_051744925.1 Thermodesulfobacteriota bacterium
TAAAGCTGAAAAACAACTCCGGGAATATTATCTGCCATATCCCTGACTGCTTTTTCACTTTTCTTAAGTGCTGATTCTGCTTTTTTTCGTTTTGAAATATCAGAAGCTACAGCAAGAAAACCTTTTAAACTATCACATTCATCATAAACAGGAGTAACTGAAACAGAAACAAAAATCTTTCGGCCGTCTTTTCTTTTGTATCTCCACTCTCTTTGCTCAGCTCCGTAAAGCAGAGGTTTTGCAGAAAAAACTGAAAGACCTTCAACTTTTTTACCAAGCTCCTTAGAAAGCTCTTTTTCCCTTTGCCTGATTTCTTCTTTATAATGAATAAAATCGACCGTCTTTTTTTCAACCACTTCAGATGCAGCGTAACCAAGCATCTTTTGTGCACCTTTATTAAAAAGCCTTATGAGCCCTTTTTCATCTGTTGCAATAATTGCAACTTCGGTAGCAGAAGATATGAGGTATTTAAAATCGTTTACATCGGTAAAAAAATTATTTTTGAACAGCCTGGAATCTACCATCAGAAAACTCCATTAAAAATACAGTGCAGTTAAATTTTGTTTTGATATTAAAGCACAGATTTTTATAAGTTTTCAACAATTTATATCTTAAGAAGATAAATTCATTCAGCCCCTGGCAGTCCTGAATTAAGCAATTACAAAACCTAAAGGCTTCAACTAGAGCAATCTAAGATTATAAAGATTTTTTAAAAATACAAACTGAAATAAACCTGATTAACAAAATCACAGCGTATTAAGGTAAAAACAAAATTTTTGACTTGCTTTTGGATCTTACCATCTATTCTTAATAGTAAAGTCTAAACAAAGAGGGAGGTTGAAAAAGAGTAAAACAAAAAAACATGCTTTGAGTAAATTTGTATCAAAGCATGTTTTTTTTATTACATTTTTAAACTAAAGGTTTGTTACGCCTGAGGTGCAGTGCTGACACCATCACTTACAGGTTCAGCTATTTCTTCAAGATTAATAATTTTTTCATTAATCTTTTTCTGTTGTCTCTTAATAAATAAAGCCAACACAATTCCAACAATATTCATTGCTGAGACTATTATAAATGCTAAAGTATAATCTCCACCACTTGCCTGTTTAACTGACGCAGCCAGTCTTGGTCCAAAAAAGGCAGCAAGTCCAAATGCAGTAAATAAAATACCATAATTTATACCAATGTTTTTTGCACCGAAATTATCTGCTGTAACTGAAGGCATAATGCCTAAATAACCACCAAAACTCATTGCAATACCACAAACACCAATCAAAAATGGTACGAAAGCAGAGGCTACATTTAATATCAACAAACAAACAGCACTGGTTGTAAACATAAACGCTAAAGTATTATATCTTCCAATTTTGTCTGATATTGCTCCCCAGAATATCCTTCCAACTGCATTTGCAAGGCCTAAAAAGCCAACTGCAACGGCTGCAACTTCTGGTGTTAAACCAATCCTATCCTGGCCTATTGGAGAGGCGTGTCCAATGATCATAAGGCCTCCCATACAACCGATTGCATACATTAGCCAAACCAGATAGAACCTGGGTAACTTAATCATTTCCAAAGGTTTTTTATCATTTCCAAATGAATTTGCTACTGAAGGAGAAGGTTCCCAGTTTTCAGGTTTCCAGTCTTTATCCGGCGCCTGCATAAAAAAAGATGTTATTATTATACCCGTAGTATAAACTATTCCGAATATACTGAAAGTCTCTAAAACTCCATACTTAGCTATTAAATTCACTCCTACAGGAGCAAACACAACAGCACCCATTCCAAATCCAGCTGCTGTAAGTCCTCCTGCAAGACCTCTTTTATCAGGAAACCACTTTATAGTATTTCCAACTGTGCAGGCATAAATTGTCCCTATACCTACCCCACCTAAAACTCCATATGTTAAGTATAATGTTAAAACAGAGCTGACTTTTCCAGTAAGATAAATTCCCAGTCCAAAGATTAAACCACCAACAAAGGTAACTAATTTAGGTCCTTTTTTATCCTGAATTTTCCCTGCAACTATCATAGCAAAAGGAACTAATGACAAGTTAATAGTAAAAGCTAGTGATGCCTGAGTTGTAGTCCAGTCAAACATTGACATTAAAGGTTTTTGAAAAACACTCCATGCATATGCCGAACCAATACATAGATTCATTATTACTGCAGCTAATAAGATGATCCACCTGTTCTTTTTCATTTAAAACTCCTTTATTTAAGGGTCGCTTATACACTTTAATGAAATTTGCACTTTGAACAGCCTGTAAGCCAATTTACAAAATCAATACACAACATACTGAAATAATTAAACAATAAAGCCTTAAATCTAACTCCAAATTTTACAAAAAACAATTTCAGTTGAGCAACCAGGTACATAGCAACCCCTCTTAAAAAAAGATTGCTATGCCCCAGGAGGAGATCAATATGACCATTATTAAGAAAAAACCTGACAGGAAGTAAGAATACAAACCAGGCTCTTTTTAATCATCTATGTAAAACCGCCATGCACAATACCAGTCATCGGGGTGACTGTCCGGGGGACAGCCTATACATTTTGTTTTAATCCGCTTATCAATTTCTCTTGCGAAATATGCATATTCAACAAGACCTGCAGACTTGCACGGATAATCATCAAGACCTCTTGACTTTCTTTTTTCCTGAACCCAGCATTTGTTCATCTGAAAAACCAGACTTTTATCATTTTCCCAGATGACAGACTGGGTGTTTACATTTGAATAAATTCTTGCCCCAAGTGCTTTTTCAAGACCTTTAAGACCTGGATTTTCATCGATATCAAGAAGCTTTTTTATTGACCTTGCTTCAAATGGTGAAAAATTTGACCAACAGGAATCATTACACCTTTTTGCATCATTCATTCCGTATTCAAATTCAATATTTTGGAACCACATTCCGTCATTTACAATCCAGTTTAAAGACAAAGTCTCAATAAGACTCTCCATTTTTTCTTCTTCCATGGAAAGAAGGGGAAGGGGAATACCGTCCTTTATCTCAAAATCAAGAACTCTGCCTATTTTTTTCATCTGGATTTGAAGACTTTTTTCAAAAACATTGTGAAGAGTTTCATAAGCAATATCATCACCCATCTGATGTCTTACTTCTGAAAACCACAAAAAATGATGCATAAAGGTTCTGTGGATAATATCAATAACATACTCAGATCTCTCCTTTTTTAATTTATTCTCCATTTGCCGACCTCTTATTTTCCCCAGTAAAAAGAATCATCCATCATGGTTACTGCTTTGTCACAGTTTTCAATCGATGCAAGCTTGCCAAGACTTACAGGAAGAATAGTTTTAATGAAAAATCTTGCTGTGTTAACCTGCCCCAGATAAAAAGGATCGGTTTTCTTTTTTTTGCCTATTGAGGGATATGCTGCTTTTGCTCTTGAAAGAAGCATCCAGGCTATTGAAAGATCTCCTGTTGCCTCAAGAAAAGGGAATGAAAATGAAAAAGCATTTAAAACTTCATCGCCTTTGAGTTTTCTTGCAAAATCAAGTGCTGTTTCTCCGTAATATTCAAGAAATTTTGTCATTTCGTCGCACATAGGCTTAAGCTCGTCAAATTTTGAAGCCTCTTCAACTGTTAGTCTTATTTCTTCAAGAAAATTCATAAAAGGCTTACCATCTTTCATTCCAAGCTTTCTTCCTATAAGATCTATGGACTGAATTCCGTTTGTTCCTTCATAAATCTGGAAAATTCTTGCGTCTCTTAAAAGCTGGGCAACAGGATATTCTTCAATATATCCATATCCGCCGTATACCTGAATTGCATGGGAGCAGACCTCAAAACTCCTGTCTGTCATATAGCCTTTGATTATTGGAGTTAAAACTTCTTCCATTGCATAATAATATTCTTTTTCTTCCTTTGACTCTGCAAGATGTCTTTTGTCCTGACACATGGCATTGTAATAAATAAGACTTCTCATACCGTCTACATAAGATTTCATCAAAAGAAGCTGTCTTTTAACATCCGGATGCTCAATAATTGATGCCGGAGGAGTTCCTGCCGGGTCCTGAATTCTTTTTGTCTGTTTTCTCTGCCTTGCATAATCAAGTGCATACATATATGCGGCTGAAGCGTTTGCATGCCCCTGAAGCCCGACCATCTGCCTTGCTTCATTCATCATCTGGAACATTGCAGCCATGCCTTTGTTTTCTTCACCTATAAGGGTTCCAATGCAGCCATCCTTCCCACCCAGGGTAAGTGAACATGTACAGTTTCCGTGAAGTCCCATTTTTTCTTCAATTCCTGTACAAACAACATCATTGAATTCACCCGGGGTTCCATCAGAATTAATTCTGAATTTTGGTACACAAAAAAGGGAAATTCCTTTTGTTCCCGCAGGAGCACCTTCTATTCTTGCAAGAACAGGATGAATTATATTTTCCACCATGTCATGCTCGCCACCTGAAATAAAAATCTTGTTTCCTGTTATGGAATATGTTCCGTCAGAATTTTTTGTAGCTGTAGTTGTAAGAGCTCCTACATCCGAGCCTGCCTCAGGTTCTGTTAATAGCATGGTTCCTGACCATTTCCCTGAATACATATTTTCAAGGCATTCTTTTTTCTGCTGCTCAGTTCCAAAAGATTCAATAAGCCTTGCAGCACCATGGGTAAGCATATGGTAGAGCATAAAGGAGTTGCATGCTCCGTAAAAATACTCGTTTGCTGCCTTTGATACGATTTCAGGCATCCCCTGTCCGCCCCATTCAACTTTGTCAGGCATTGAAACCCAGCCGCCTTCGCAGAAATTTTTATAAACTTTGTGAAATTCCTTTGGTACACTTACCTTTCCCTGATCAAAAACACAGCCTTCATCGCTTAGCTTCTGAATCGGAAGAATTTCATCGATTGCAAGTTTTCTTGCCTCGGAAATTATCATTTTCACTGTTTTTGTATTAAATTCTGAGAAAACATCCTTTGATAAAATTTCTTCTTCTGTTTTGAATTGTTCAAAAAGGACAAATTCAATATCTTTCTTATCTGCAATCAGCTGTGCCATTTAAGGTTCCTTTCATTAAAATATGTTATACATTTTTCGTTTTCAAATCACTGCAACCCGGGAGTATTTTCATGCTGCCGATGTATCAGAATTCACCACACAATAAGGTCTTTTGACACGTATATTCATTTTTTCAGCTTCTCTTATAAGTTCATCCCTGAAATCCGGATGAGCTATGCTTATAAGAGCTTCGGCTCTTTCCCATGTCGATTTGCCCTTGAGATTTACCATTCCGTATTCTGTTACAACATAATGGGTTATGCTCCTTGGAAGTGTTGTAATTGTTCCCGGAGAAAAAACAGGGTTAATTCTTGATTTTACGTTACCTTTACTGTCAGTTACTGTTGAGGTAAGACAGATAAAAGATTTTCCGCCCCTGGAATGATACGCTCCGTAATGAAAATCAAATTGCCCTCCTGTCCCTGTAATATGCCTGAAGCCTGATGACTCTGAAGAGACCTGGCCGTAAAGATCTACTTCTATTGCATTGTTAATTGATACCATTTTGTCATTTGCGGAAATTGCTGAAAGATTGTTTGTATAGTCCACAGGATAGCTTGCACATTCAGGATTTAAATGAAGAAAATCGTAAAGTTCCTGGCTTCCAAGAGCAAATGTATATACTGACTTGCCTTTGTCCTTAATTTTTTTTGTATTTGTAAGTTTTCCCGACTTATACATATCAAGATATGCATCTGCAAACATCTCTGTATGTACACCAAGATCCTTAAGATTTGACTGAGCAATAAGTTTACCCACTGCATTGGGCATTCCCCCTATTCCAAGCTGTATGCAGGAACCGTTTTCCAGTGTCTCCACTATAATTTCAGCTATTTGTTTGTCGGTTTCTGAAATTTTTGGTTCAGGAAGAGTCAAAAGGTGGGGATTGTCAGATTCAACAACATAATCTACTTCTGAAATATGAATAATTTCACCTGCACCTCCAAGGCATACAGGAATATTTTCATTTACCTCAACTATTACAGTTTCTGCACTGTCAATCATTGCTCTTTGAAACGAGTTGGCAATTCCAAAATTAAAATTTCCGAAATTATCCATGGGAGAGGCAGAAAGAATACATATATTGTTTTTTATATTTTTTTCATAATAATGCCCCGGGCCCTCATGGTAAACAAATGGAATAAAATGGCAGTTGCCTTTGTCATGACCTTTCCTGTCGCCGCCGCTGAAATGCCAGTTATTATAAATAAAAGGACTGTCTTTATCTTCCTTTGATGACACAGCCGCAATACCGGGAAAGGCAAGAGCTCTGACTTTAACATCTAAAAGTTCATCTGCTCTTTTTGCAATCGCCTTATCAATTGTTACAGGAGCTGCACAAAATGCACCGTAATCGACCCAGTCACCAGATCTAACCAAACCTGCCGCTTCATCTGCACTTATTTTTTTACCTGAATATTTAGATGAGTTGTCCATGCTATCTCCTCCGGAATAAAAGTTGAATTAATTTCCTGGTAAGAAGAACAAAGCATGATCTGTGCCACAAACAATGTTTTTCGGTTTTAAAAACTTAAAAACCCTTCAATACTGGCTTTATAAACCTCAAGGGGAAATACACAAAAAACAACATGTAACCATAAAGTAACACAAACATTGGAAGGGAATTACTGACCGCGGGCAAGCACCGGTTCTTAAGCATATGTAACCTTAAGGTTACATTAAGAAACTTAAAAACCTCAGGATTATATTTTGTACTTTTTTATTTTCTCAAAAAGGGTTTTTCTGTGAATACCAAGATCCTCTGCAGATTTATTTTTATTCCATCTGTTTTTTTCAAGAGCTTTAAAAATAATTTTTTGCTCATAATCATTAACAAGCTTTTGAAGATTTCCGGAAAAATCGATTTTTTCAGATTCTTCTCCATTAAGAGCCTGCAGTTCTCCAAGAACCCCTGGATCACCGATAGCAACATATCTGTTTATCACATTCTGGAGTTCTCTGATATTTCCAGGCCATTCATATTTCTGAAAAGAGTCAAGGAGCCGCCCTGTAATTGCAGGTTTTTTATCAAGCTTTAATGAAGAAACAAAATGATCTGTCAAAAGAGGAATATCATCCATCCTCTCTTTAAGTGAAGGAAGTCTTATGGGAATAACATGAATTCTGTAAAAAAAATCTTCCCTCATATTTCTTTCTTTTACAAGCTCCTTCAAATCCCTGTTTGTTGCAGCTATTATTCTGAGATCCGGAATTTTAGCCTTTGTTCCGCCTACAGGAGTATAACCTGCTCCGTCAATGGCACGCAAAAGCTTAACCTGCATGTTAAGACCTATTTCTCCGATTTCATCCAGAAAAAGAGTGCCTTTGTCTGCCTGATCCAGAAATCCTTTTTTATCTGAATCAGCTCCTGTAAAAGCACCTTTTTTATATCCGAAAAATTCACTTTCAATCAGCTTTTCCGAAACAGCTCCACAGTTTACAGGTACAAAGTTTTCTTTATTTCTCTTGCTAAGTCTGTGAATTTCTTCTGCAACAAGCTCTTTTCCTGTTCCTGATTCTCCGTAAATTATTACATGAGCACTTGATTCTGCAGCTTTTAAAATAAGCTCATAAACTTCCTGCATCTTAGGACTTTTGCCGATTATATTTCCGAGCTTGTATCTTTCACGGATTGAAGACTTTAGTTTTTTATTTTCATTTTTCAGATTTTCGGCATCTTCCTTTAACAAAGCCTCATTCTGCTTTCTTTCTGTAATATCCATAAGGATTGTCTGAACCCTTGAGATCCTGTCAAAAGAAGTTAAAAGAGGAGATGTTACAGAAGAATACCATCTGTTATCATAAGGGCTGAAAATTTCATCTTTTACTATTTCACCATCCAAAGCTTTTGATATACAACACCATGGGCAGACAGTTTCAAACCCGTGAAGAAAATTAAAACATTTTCCTGCATCATTTGTGTTCCCCCTTTTTTCAAGCGCTTTATTCATAAACTCAATTTCATAGTTTTCATTGACTATATAAATAAGGCCTTCAAAATTTTCAACAATAACGGAAAGCTGGGACTTGCTCTCCTTAAGCTTCATTTCAGCTTCTTTCCTGTGTGTTATATCCATGAATGAAGCAATACTTTTATCGGTTCCCGGTATCATACCGACTTTCATATAAATATATTTTAAATTACCCTCTTTATCTACTACCCTGCATTCGTATTCTTCGGGTATGTTTTTCTTTTTCTTTCTTCTTCCGTAATGATAACTCTGCATTTTATTAAGGTCATCTTTATAAACAAAGGTTGACCATTTCATCTTATTTTCAAGTTCTTCCTTTGAAAAACCTGTAAGCTGGCAAAATTTCTGGTTTGCATACAAAATAAGCATTTCATAATCGATTATAATTGTTCCTGTGCCTGTATTTTCAAAAACACTTCTGTACATCTCCTCATCTGATACAAGTTTTTGAAATTTTACAGGATCAACAATTCCTGACTCTGTTTCAAAATAAAATACGGATATTTTTTCAAGAAATCTGCGGGCAAACTCAACTTCGTTTTTTTTCAGCTGAGTTTTTGATTCAATTACACAATAAAAATTGGAATTTAATTCAGGACTTTCTACTTTAAGATAATTCAGGCATTTTTCTTTTTGCACAGTAAAGTAA
>JBNJDM010000091.1:0-8465 GCA_051744925.1 Thermodesulfobacteriota bacterium
CTAATATAAAATTGTTTTTAAACTGACCACCCGAATTAAAAAATTTTCAAAAAGGAAATAAAAAACGTTTGATTAAAACATTGTTTCAATTAGTATTATTTTTTAAACAGGAAACTCATTAATGATGCAAAAACCATGTTGGTTCAGCAACTAATTGAGTGTAAAAGATATAATACAGAAAATAATCGATTCCTGACCAAAGCTCATTCCAGGAAGAAGATCCGTAAAAAATAATTGAAAGCTTAATAGATTTTATAACAAAGGGGATAGAATCGAAATGAAAAGAATATGTCTGATAATTGTTTTGGCAGTATTTATTGGAGGCTGCCTTGGCTCTGATATGAAACCGCCTGAAAAAACAGATATTCCTTCAGAGTTTAAAGGAGAGGAAAAATCTCCTGAACTTATAAAAAATGGAATAGGATTCTGGAAAAAATTTGAAAATAAAGAACTTAACAGGCTTATAGAATCGGCATTTAAAAACAGTCCTGATATAAAAAGTGCGATGGCAAATCTTGAGTCTGCAACTCAGCTTATAATTCAGTCTGATGCTGTTTTGTATCCCCAGGTTAATATATCCGGTGCTGCGAGCAGAACCGAGGAAAACAAAGATATTGGCGGTGGTACAACAGGCAAATATGACAGATATTCAGTTTCGGCTGAAGTCAGTTATGAGCTTGATTTTTTCGGAAGGATAAGAAGTCAGAGAGATATTGCCCTTCTGTCAAAAAGAGCAGGTATAGAAGAACTTAAAACTGTATATATCAGTCTTGCATCAAATATATGTGAATATTACTACACAATAGCCGCCCTTAATATAAAACAAGAGCTTCTGAAGAAGAATTTAGACCTTCTGGAAAAGCGTAAGGAGGCAGTGGAGGAAAGATATAGATCAGGTATCTCAGATTATTCTTCTTTTTTAACAATAAAAAAAACTATTAAAGATTTAAAGTCTTCAATAAAAGAAGTTAAGAGATCAAAAGATCTTGCAGTTTCAGGGATAACTCTTCTTTCAGGTAAATTCAGGCTCAATGACTATGAATTTGATATAAAAAGTTTTCCTCAAATTGAAGATATGCACCCTGAAGGAATTCCCTCAGAAATAATCAAAAGAAGGCCGGATGTTAAATCAGCATTCATAGACCTGGAAATTAAAAATAAGGAAGTTGCCAAATCAGTTGCAGAAAGATTTCCATCATTCAACATAGCTGCAGATCTTACAAGATCAAGAACTATGCCTGATCCCGGATCAGCTGTAAGTACAACATCATGGTCTCTTGCAGGAAATTTTCTTGCTCCGGTTCTTGACTGGGGAAGGAGAAAAGCAGCTGTTAAAGAGGCAGAAGCTGACTGGGAAGCTTCATTTTATAAATACAGAAAAAAAATACTTACAGCTTTCAGAGAAGTTGAAGATTCAATTAACAATATATCGGCTGCAGGCTTAAAAATTGAAGATAAGGAGTTTTCAGTCAGGTTTGCAAAAGAAAAAGAGGAGCTTGCTGAAACAAGATACAGACTGGGATCAATATCTTATCCTGAGCTCCTTAGCGCAAAAATAGAGACTATTCTTCCGGAAAGGGAGCTGGCAGATCTTAAAAAATCATATATAAGTTATGTGATTGAGCTTGCAAAGGCTTCAGGAGCAGGTTGGACTGAAAAATATATTATGGATCAGGAGAATCAGAAATGAGCAGGAAAAAAACTGTAATCCTTAATCTGGTGGCTTCAGTTCTTATACTCGGAGCAGGTTTTGGAATAATGGTTTATCTTGTAAAAAACCGTGTTATTCCGGAAAAAAAAGAGATAAAGGAACAAGGTGTTCTTGTAGATACAGTAAAGCTTAAAAAAAGCGGGCACCTTGTTAAGATATCTCTTACAGGAATTGTAAATATATTTGAAAAAGCGGAAATATCACCCGAGGTTTCCGGCAGAATAATTCATGTAAATGATAAGCTTGAAAAAGGCGGGTATATAAAAAAGGGTGAAATCCTTTTTAAAATAGATTCTTTCAATTATAAAAGAGTTATTGAAAGCTCAAAATCTGCTGTTGCCAGAGCAGAATCTGAACTTAAGCAGCTTATAAGCAAATCAGAAAGTGCAAAAACAGAGTGGAAAAGATTCAATCCGGATAAAAAGCCGCAAAATCAGCTTGTTTATCTTAGTCCCCAGTTAAAGGCTGCAAGAGCTTCCCTTAATGCTGCAAAGGCAGATCTTGAAAAGGCTGAAAAAGATCTTGAAAAAACTGTTGTATACTCCCCTTTTAATTCATTTGTACTAAGTGAACGAGTATCCAAAGGTGTTTTTGCATCTCAGACAAATCCGCTTGTAACCTTAATTCCATCCGATAAAAGAGATATTATTCTTCCTGTACCGGTTTCAGATCTTGCTCATATAACAGATGAAAACGGGGATTTTATAAATAAAGAAGTTAAATTAAGTATACCTGAAACAGATTTTAAATTTCAGGGGAGTCTTGTAAGGATTCTTCCTGATGTAGATCCTGGCGTTAAAATGTATCGGCTCCTTGTGAGAATTGAAAATCTTTATGAAAAGTATAAAAAGAGTTCTTTTCTTCTGGCAGATCAGAGTTTTGTCAAGGCTGAAATAAAAGGGAGAAAAATAGACAATTCTTTTAAAATCCCTTCTGAAGCATTAAGAGGAAGCGGTATAGTCTGGATAATAAGAGATGATAAAAGACTTGGAATAAGAGATGTTGAGCTCATAAGACATGGCAATGAAAAATCAGTAATAAAAGCAGAATTCAAAGATGGTACGGAATTAATTACAACTCCTGTAAACGGAGCTGTTGAAGGAATGCTTCTCAGAAAGAAAAAAGGGGAGTAGTAACCAATGAAAAATGCAATAGAATGGATGGCCCGTCATCATGTGACAGCAAACCTTCTTATGATCGCAATAATAGTCGGTGGCATTGTAAAAGGAGTAAACCTTAAGCAGGAAGTTTTCCCCGAGATTACACTCGATTATATTCAGATTTCTGTTGAATATCCCGGAGCAAGTCCTGAAGAAGTTGAAGAAGGTATAATTTTAAAGCTTGAAGAGAGTATTTCAGGCATAGACGGAATAAAGGAGATTACTTCAACAGCATCTGAAAATGCAGGTTTTGTGCTTGCTCAGCTGAAAACTGATATAAACGCAGATACCCTTCTTCAGGAGATCCAGAGCGAAGTAGACAGAATAACAACCTTTCCTGAAGAGGCTGAAGAGCCTGTGGTAAGCAAGGTCGATACAAAACAGGATGTGATTTCAGTTATAGTTTACGGAGATATAGATGAAAAGGCTTTAAGACAAAGAGCCGAAACAATAAAAAAAGAGCTTCTTGAGAATAAAAACATAACCCAGGCAGAGCTTGCAGGGGTTATGGATTACCAGATAACTGTGAGCATATCAGAGGATAAAATGAGAAAATACAATCTTTCTCCATCTGATGTTGCTTCTGCTGTAGGCCGTTCTTCCATCAACCTGCCTGCCGGAAAGATAAGAACAAAATCTGGTGATATTCTTTTAAGAACCACTGAAAAAAAATACAGGGGAAATGAGTACAGGGATATTACTGTAATATCTTCTGCAACAGGTGCCCAGATAAAGCTTAAGGATATTGCTCAAATAGAAGACGGCTTAAAGGACAAGGAAAAATATTCAATTCATAATGGAAAGCCTGCTGCCATTGTTAAAGTTTTCAGAACAGGTGACCAGAAACCCGGGGAAATATCTGATTTTGTTAATAAATATGTGAAAGAAAAAAATAAAATTCAGCCCGAAGGCGTAGCTCTTGATATTGTAAACGACACAAACGTTCTTCTTGAAAGCAGGCTTAATCTTTTGAAAAAGAACGCCTTTTTAGGTCTTATTCTTATTATGATAGTTTTAGGCCTTTTCCTTGAGATAAAGCTTGCATTCTGGGTAATGCTCGGTATTCCCATTTCTTTTTTCGGAGCCTTGTTTGTAATCCCTTTTTTTGATGTTTCAATAAATATGATGTCATTATTTGCTTTTATTCTTGCCCTTGGAATTGTGGTTGATGATGCAATTGTTGTTGGAGAAAATATTTTTGAGCACCGGCTGGAGGGTGAGCCGTTTCTCCAGTCTGCAGTAAGAGGAGCACAGGAGATAACAATCCCTGTAGTTTATGCTGTTCTTACAACTATGGCTGCTTTTCTTCCACTGGCATATATTGAAG
Organism: Thermodesulfobacteriota bacterium; assembly: GCA_051744925.1. GTDB lineage: Bacteria > Desulfobacterota > Desulfobacteria > Desulfobacterales > JACKCP01 > JACKCP01. The sequence continues at coordinate 4,199 of JBNJDM010000091.1, forward strand.
GGGTAATGGGTAAATTTATAAAACAGGTGCCCATAGTTGTTATTGCACTTTTCTTTTTTTCACTTGTGGAGTGTCTTTTTATACTTCCGGCCCATTTATCAAGAAGGAGCAAAAAGGAAAAAGAAAATTTCTTTTTCAGATTCATGGCATATGTTCAGAAATATTTTAACACTAAGCTCACCCGATTTATAAATGGTCCGTATAATAAGGCTCTTAATTTCTGTGTAAGAAACAGGTATTCCACAATAGCATCAGGCTTTGCCATACTTTTTCTCTGTGTGGGACTTACCGGAGGAGGGATTATAAAATTCAACTTCATGCCTGCTGTTGACGGAGACTATATTATAACAACACTTAAGATGCCTCCGGGAACTTCTGTAAGACAGACCGGGGATATTACAAAGTATATAAGCCGCATGGGAGAAGAGACTGTTAAAGAGGTGGAAAATGAAACAGGAGCTGGAGAGCCGATGCTTAAAAGTATATTTTCCATTGTCGGAGGAACTCTTCCCCAGGGAGGGCCAGTAGCAGAAGACGGCTCTGTTTTAACAAATACTTCCCAGCTTATAATGAGTCTTCAGAAAGCTGAAGAGAGAAATTATCCTGTATCTGAGATAAGAGACAGGTGGAGAAAAAAGACAGGTGAGATTCCCGGAGCAGATTCTCTTGTATTTACAACAGATCTTGTGAATATGGGTTCTGATATTGCAATCCAGGCCAGTCATGAAAATTTTGAAGTGTTGGAAAAAGTAAGTGATGAATTAAAAAACAGACTTTCAAAATATCCTGGTGTTTTTGATATTGAAGATAATCTCTCCCGGGGGAAGAAAGAATTTCAGTTTGAACTTACTGAAAAAGCTGAATCCCTTGGGCTGAAACCTTATGATTTTGCAGCCCAGATAAGAGGGCATTATTATGGGGATGAGGCTTTAAGGCTTCAGATTGAAAGAAATGAAGTAACTGTAATGATAAAGTATTCCGAAGAAAAAAGAAAAAACCTTGAATCTCTTTACAATATGAGAATTAAGCTTCCTTCAGGAGGAGAAATACCTTTTGGTGATGCTGCGTATCTTAAGGAAACAAGGGGGTACAGCACAATAAAAAGGGTTGATCAGAAACGTACAGTCACAGTTGAAGCAAGTGTTGACCCGGCAAGGGGGAATCCTACAGAAATAACAAATGCTATAAAAAATGAGCTTTTTTCAACCCTTGAGAACAGATATAGAGGCCTCAAATTTGAAATGGGCGGAGAGCAAAAAGAACAGAAGGAGTCCATGGGAAGTATGGGAGAGGGGTTTATTCTTGCTGTATTTGCAATCTATTTTCTTCTTGCACTTCCTTTTAATTCCTATACAGAGCCTTTTCTTATAATGCTTGCAATACCATTTGGGTTTGTAGGTTCTGTAATAGGCCACCTTATTATGGGATACGATTTAACAATGCTCAGTATGTTTGGGATAGTAGCTCTTACAGGTGTTGTAGTAAACGACTCTCTTCTTATGATAGACAGGATAAGGCAGAATATAATACAAGGGGAGGGTGTATTTGATGCAGTTATAAAAGCAGGTAAAAGAAGGTTAAGACCCATACTTTTAACCTCTCTTACCACTTCTTTTGGCCTTGCACCGATGATATTTGAAACAAGTCTTCAGGCAAAGTTTCTTATTCCTATGGCAATAAGTCTTGGATTTGGAATTTTATTTGCAACATTGATTACCCTTATTCTTGTACCAAGCATGTTTATGGCTTTAAGCGATATTGTAAACAGGGAAAAGTTGAGAGAGTAAATAATTGTTCAGTTTTGTTTAAATAACCTTGTGTACAAATAAACGCAGGTTAAGATTTCAGACTGTTGTACAGGAATATAATAATATGCTAATAAATTGTGCATCGGATCTTATCATTTGTTCTGGATAATTATTAAATAAAAACGGGATTATACTGAGCTTGGATTCAATAAGAAAAGCCGCTGAAAAATTTATTTTTGCATGTATTATAATCTCTTGTATTATAATACCTTTAGATTATTTAATTCCGGAATACAGAAGCTTCTGGATTGGGTGCGAGGTATTTTTTGCAGTAATATTTACTTTTGAATATCTTATAAGGTGGTATTTTTCTGAAAATAAAATTAAATACCCTTTAACATTTTTTGCTGTAATAGATTTACTTGCTATCCTTCCTTCACTCCTTCTTCTGAGCAATAATTTTATGCTGCTGCGACTTTTCAGAATTGCAAGGTTTTTAAGGCTTTTAAAGCTGATAAGGTATAACCAGTATCTGTACAACAGTTTTAATAATATAAGAAACTGGTTTTCAGGTTTCAGGGATGAATATCAGCTTGACAATCTTTTTAATCTTTTTGTTTTGTGCATACTGGCACTGGTTGTAGGCGCCAATCTTGTATATTTTACAGAAACTGAATTTGCCTCAGGAACAACACCTTATACTGATTACTGGAAATCCTACTGGCATATGGTGATAGTTTTGATTTCAGGGATTGAGGATAAGGAGCCTGCGTCTCTTTTAGGTAAAATAGAGGTTACAATTCTCCTTATTGCAGGTGTTTGTGTTGTAGGTATGATTACAGCAGAGATGGTTTCCATTCTTGTAAGAAAGTTTAACAGAAAAGGAAAAGCTGCTTTAAAGCCTGTAAATCTCAGAATGGAAAATCATATTGTTATTCTGGGCTATAACTCTCATCTCGATTATATAATACGCCAGATTTATACAGCTTTTAACGGCAGATACTATATTCTCTGTGTTTTTAAAGAAGCAGATGAATTTATGGTTTCTGTGCCTCATATCTACAAAAAGGTTCTTGTTTTAAAAGGCAGACCTATTCATCCTGATGTTTTAAAATATGCAGATATAACAACAGCAAGAAGTATAATTGCATTGTCCGAAGAAACAGACTTAGTCTCTGACAACAAAACCCTTATGAAGGCAATAGCTGTTAATTCAGTAAATCCTGATGTACCTGTTACAATACAGCTTCAAAAGCCTGAAAGTATAAAATATAAAAATGTAATAAAAAACGCAGATTTTGTTGTAAGCTCATCATACATGGAAAAACTTATATCTCAGGGAATTTTAAATCCCGGTGTCACAGAAATTTACAGATCAATAATGACTTTTTCATCTGATTCAAGTGAATTTTATACAATAGAAATATCTTCACAATTTAATCCGGAAACATTTAATCAGGCTCAGAAATATTTTCTTGAAAACAATGAATCGGTTATACCTGTTGGAGTTTACAGATACTGTTCTGATACAAAAAAATATAAATGCAGTATAAATCCGCTTGCTTTTAAAAATAATTGTACAGATGGGGATTTTGTTCTTAATCCTGGTGATTTTCTGATGGTGATAGCTTATTCCATGCCCCTGATTGATAAAAAGAGAAAAAAAAGAAAGTTTAAGCTGGCTAAAAAGACTCATAAGATTGCAAGATCATATGATCTAAGCTGTAATTCATCATTCAAAGATTTAAGAAATAACTCAGTAGTAATATGTAATGCCAATAAAAATCTGAAAAATATTGTAAATGAGCTTATTAATAATTCCAGAAATAAAAAGTATGAAATTACAATTATTATTCCTGATAAAGAGTTCTGGCTGGAAAATAAAAATCTCCACCCTGACCTGGAAGTTGATCAGTACAATGTTGTATATGGAGACCCCGGAGATCCGGAGACCCTTAAAAATTTAAATGTTCACAATTTTGGTGCTGCTGTTATTCTTGCAGATCCTCGTCACGGAGATCTTGCTGATGCGGCTTCAACTCTTGTTGCAATGGAGATAGAAAGACTTAATCCGGAAATACACACAGTTATGGAGCTTATTAATTCTGTAAACAGGGAATATATAGATTTTAGCATCATAAATGAGGTTGTATGTCTTGGAGATATAACAGAAAAGCTTATTGCGCAAAGCTGTTATCATCCCGGAAGCATGGATGTCTTTGATGAGCTTCTTAGTTCCGAACAAGGTACTCCCCAGGTTTTTCTTCCTAAAATCCCTTATTTTTTAAAAAATAAAACATACAAAGATATATATACTCTTATGGTTAAACATAAAAAGCCGTTTATTCCGGCAGGCTTTGTAAGAGATGATGAGTACTTTATAAACCCTGTATTTGAAACAAGTGATGACCTGCCTGTGCTTTCAGGTGAAAATGACCGTCTTATTGTAATAGCTTATGAACTTAATCCGGACGATTTTAATATCTGATTCTGATAAAGTATCTGGAGCGCATTTCCAG
>JBNJDM010000092.1:0-8290 GCA_051744925.1 Thermodesulfobacteriota bacterium
GCTTCATGTTCTTTGATCTGGTCCCGGAACACCATTACCACTCCGTTAATTTCACCGGAATCATTACGGATAGGAGCGCCGCTGTCGGTAATGGGGATTTCCTTTCCATTTCTTGCAATCAGCAGTGTATGATTGGCAAGCCCCACAATCTGACCACTTTTCAAAACATTTGTGACCGGACTTACCACAGGCTTCCGGGTTTCTTCATTTATGATATGGAAAACTTTTTTCAGCGGCTGTCCGGTTGCATCTTTTTCGCTCCATCCGGTAAGTGATTCTGCTACCGGATTCATGGTGGTGATATAACCATTAATATCAGTTGAGATTACAGCATCACCGATGGAGTAAAGAGTTGTGCGCAAAGTTTCTTCGCTTTCACTCAGTTCCTTTTCTTTTAGTTTTGTCTCAATTATTGAGCCTATGATACGGGTTGTAGAATGCAGTCTTTTTTTGGCCAGCTCAATAATAAATGGCGGACGGGAGTGGTAGTTATTAGCCTCGTAAACCAGGGCGTTGTAATCAAGTCGGTATTTTTTTGCAATTTTTTTCAGTTTTTGCGGATCTTTTGGGGGATCTTTATATCCGAAATTGATTGCTCCCACGACATTCCCGCTGGCAAATATTGGTACCGCATACATTTGAATACCGCCGTGGCATTTAATGTCCACGGGTTTACCTTGTTCAATGGCTGGTTTAGCGCAGTTAGTCCAGCAGGATTCATGGCACAACCATTTGCCGGAGTTAAGTGCTTCAGTGTTATCCGGAGTATTGCAAAGACGACGGGAGGCGCTGTCCATCATCCGGCACCATCCCGAGCTGAAAATCCCGAAAGCGTAGTCCCCGTTTGCTTCGTATATGGCAGAAGATGTTCCGAGTAATTCGAGGTATTCATTTGCAAAATTTTTCAGGTGGCTGTGTCCTATGGATTTGAGTATAATCCCGTCACGATTTAATTCTGTCAGGTCACCGTATCCCTGGTCAAGAACCTCTGTTTCAACTTCGATATTGGAAATCGGATTTTCTGAGAGCATCCATTCAAGCTGGTTTAATTTTTCTTTTGTATTTTTTTGCTCTGTAATATCTGTAATAAAAACTTGCCAGGCAGCTGTATTTTTTTCTTCGTTCTGTAATTCACGAGCATTTATTGAACCCCAGAAAATGCTTCCATCCCGGCGTTGAAACCGGCATTCGTGGTTTGATACTTCACCATTTTTTTTAAGCATGTCTGTGAATTGCTCACGATCAGCAGGGTCGTGATACATCTGTGTGGCAATATCTGTGATCGATTCTACAAGTTCTTCCGGGTTTTTGTATCCAAGCATTCTTGCCAGAGCCTCATTGGCTGAACTTATACGGCCATCGGGCGTGGAGGTGAAAGCACCTATTGGCAGAGTGTTGAAGAGGTCCTGATTAAGAAGTTCAGGAATATTGCCGCTGTTGATTCGGGAGTCATTTGATTCAGGCACTGCGGCCTCCTCGTGTTAGCAATTTTTTATTTTAAAACTTTTTCAGGATAAGCAGTTATAATATATCAAATAAATCGGTATATTAAGAGATTAAAAAACAAATTTTTTATAAAAAAATTAAAACCCGGGACATTCAATGTTCCTGTTACATTAGATTTATTCAAAGAAATTAAATGTTTTGACGCTTCAATTATTGGATGATTAGATCTGTAGTTTTCTATAAGGCAGCTCTTTTTTGCTGTACAGTCTTTTTAAAACTTACGTATGAATTTTATATTCGCATCACGGAAACCGTATATGCTCTGCAGTCATTGCAGTTGTAATAATATTTTTTTCATTTTTAAAATATTTATTTATAAACCTGTCCTGTGTCATGGAAAAGTATTCTTCAACAAATTTTAATGCCTTTTTTATCTTTTCAATCCAGGTTTCTTTGCTTATGCTGAATTGATTGTTATTTTGGGTAGAAGAAAATAAATCAGCCGGACAGAAAACTGCCGGCTGATAAGAGCTAATAAAATTATATTATAGCTTTTGCTATTGCATGCCACCGTCACCGTTATCCAGTTTACTCATGAATTCAGATCTTAACTCTTCATCTGAACGGATCTGTTCAAGAACGGTATTGTAAGTTTCTACTTCAAGTCCCGCGTCTTCAATAGCTTTTATCATTTTATTATTTGCATCTTCCTGCAGCTCACCTATTTTATCCTGGTCTTCAACTCCCTGAATAGATGCCTGAAATTCTTTACTTATTTTAGCTACATTTGAATATGCCTCAGCAGCTTTTTCGAGCTGGCTGTCTGTGATTTCTGTTTCTGTACCCATATTACCTGACTCTGCATTTTCCTGATACTGGTCGTCCTGAGCTAAAGCCGGGATTGCAGTCATAAGTAAAAGGCTCAATGTAAAAACAGCTGTTAGTAAGTTCATTTTTTTCATCATGTTTTTTTCCTTTTTAGTTTGAGTTTTATTTTTAAAAATTAAGTGCAGTATGCATGTTTACTGCTAAAATGGAGCGCATATTGCATCTTGTGTATACGATTGCATGTTCTGTGCCATTATGTGAATATGGAGATTTGTTTTTATATCTATCTGAAATGTAAAGATATTTTGCGTTATGTTTGTGTTCTTTTAACTGTCGTGGATATTGTATCCATATGACACATGTGTTAATGTGGTGTGTCAAACGGAGGAGTTATGAAGTTTTTAAGTGTTTTTCCGGCTTATCCCGGATTTAAGGCAGTCCTTATTATATATGTTGTGCTTCCTTTAATAGCCGGACTTGGAATTTTCGGCTATTTCTGGCTCAGTTCAATGGAAAATCAGATTGAAAAAAAGATGCAAAAAGATCTGGAGCTTGTAGCAAGGGCAGTTCAGCTTCCTTTGAGTTATGCTCTTGAGAAAGAGCGGATGGGAAGTATTGAGCAGTCCCTTGAATCTGTTTTTGCCATAGGCAGGGTTTACAGTGCATATGTTTACAATAACCAGGGTAAAGAGCTTGTAAGGCTTGGGCAGACAGAGCCTGATCCAAGCAGAGATAAATTGTCCGAGCTAGCTGCAGAAGGTGAAAGACAAGGTGAATACAGCAGTGTTGCAGGCAGGGAGGTTTTTTCTTATTTTGTCCCTCTTAATGATTCAGGAGGGCGGATAATTGGGCTTCTTCATCTTACAAGAAAGAAAAGTGAATTCAGTGACAGTTTGAAATCTCTGAGGATAAAGGGTCTTTTAAGCCTTGCAGGGCTTCTTGTTATTCTTTCTACAGTGGTTTTATATGGTCATCACCGGGCCCTTGGAGTTCATCTCGGACGGCTTGTGTCGAGTATGTCAAAAATAGCCAGCGGAGACAGGGCTCACAGGTTTGATGTAAGGGGACCAAGAGAAATAGTCAGAATCGGAGAGTCTTTTAATTATATGCTTAACAGTATTGATAAAGCGGAGCAGACAATTCTGGAACACAGAATGAATCAGCAGAAACTTGAAAGAGAGCTCCGTCACGCTGAAAAGCTCGCTGCTATAGGAAGACTTGCAGCAGGCACAGCACACGAGCTTGGGAGCCCTTTGAGTGTAATCAAGGGCAGAGCTCAGCGGGGTTTGCGAAACAAAAACTCTGAAAATGATTATATATCTGTTCTTACTTCAATACGTGCTGAAGTTGAGCGCATGGAACATATAATAAGGCAGCTTCTCGATTTTAGCAGACAAAGCTCGCTACGATGTGCTCCTGCAACACCTTTTCAGCTTGCCGAATCTGTGGTTTCGGCAGTAGAGGATGAGGCTAAAAAAAACGGTTCTCTTCTTAAAATTGAGGGAAATCAGGATCAAAAGCAGATATTTGTGGATAATGTAAGAGTTCAGCAGGCTTTGATTAATCTATTAAATAATGCAGTTCAGTCTGATTCAGGCGTTAGTGTAAGGCTTTCATGGGAAAGATTTGAAAATGGAGTTGTGTTTACTGTTGATGATGACGGTCCAGGGATTTTGCCTGAAGAATATAACAGGATTTTTGAGCCTTTTTATACAACAAAAGAGGTTGGAAAAGGTACAGGTCTTGGTTTGTCAGTGGTTTATACAGTTGCTGAGGAACACGGAGGTTTTGTTGAAGTAGGTACAAGTGATATGGGCGGTGCTTCATTCAGATTTTTTGTTAGAAGTCAGGAAAGTAATAAGAACGGAGGAAATATATGAAAGAGCCGGATATATCCGAAAGTATTGTATGGATAATAGAAGATGATAAGGGGCTTAAAGCTCTGCTTGCAGAAGAGGTTGAAGATGCCGGATTTAGAGCTGTACTTATGGATTCGGCTGAAGAAGCTGTCCGGCTTATGGAAAAAGGTCTGCCTGATTTAATTGTTTCTGATCTTAAGCTTCCCGGAATCGACGGCCTTAATTTTCTGAAAAAAATTTTAAGCAGCGGTTATTATAATTTTCCGCCAGGGTTTCTTATTATTACAGCATTCGGAACTATTCCAAAAGCAGTGGAAGCCCTTAAAGCAGGTGCAGATGATTTTTTGACCAAACCTCTTGACTTAGAGCATTTTATGTTAAGCGTAAAACGGGTGCTTGAAAAAAAGAGGCTTCAGGCCGCTGTTATGGAGATGAGGGGACTTTTGTCTGCAGAAAGCTTTCATGGAATATACGGCAAAAGTGCGCCTATGCGCCGTCTTTTTGATCAGATTCGCCAGGTTTCTTCTGCCCGCGGCCCTGTTCTGATTCTGGGAGAAAGCGGAACAGGCAAGGAACTTGTTGCAAGGGCAATACACAATGAAAGTGAAGGAAGAAACGGAGTTTTTGTACCTGTGAATTGTGCAGGAATTCCAGAGCATTTACTGGAAAGTGAATTTTTCGGTCATGCCAGGGGAGCTTTTACAGGAGCTGAGAAAAGCAGAAAAGGTATTTTTGCAGAAGCTGACGGAGGAACTCTGCTACTTGATGAAATTTCAGAAATGCCTTTGGCTCTTCAGGCCAAGCTTTTAAGAATTATCCAGGACGGAAGTATCCGTAGGATAGGGGAAAACAGGGAGGAGGTTGTTGATGTTAAAATCGTTGCTGCAACTCACAGGGATATAGATGAGGATGTCCGTCTTGGAAATTTCAGGGAGGATCTTTTTTTTCGTCTGGAGACTTTTACAATAAAAGTTCCGCCTTTAAGAGAAAGGGGAGAGGATATAGAATTTCTTGCAGCCAGATTTATGAAACAGTTTTCTCTTGCTCTTGATAAGCCGATTTCAGGTTTTACTCCTGATGCATTAAAACTTCTTGAACAATACCCTTTTCCCGGAAATGTAAGAGAGCTGAGCAATGCAATTGAACGTGCAGTGACATTTTCAACAGATTCATGGATTCATGCAGAGCATCTTCCTTCAAGAATACGTAAGTTTCATACAGAGCCTGAAAACTTTAAAGAAGATAAAGACAGATTTAATATAGAAAATCAGGATTTTATTTCTCTTAAGGAGCTTGAACGCAGATATATAAAACATGTACTTGAAAAAACAGGCGGCAATAAGCGTCAGGCTGCAGGAATACTTGGAATAGGGCGCAAAACTCTTTATCGAAGGCTGTAAAAATTTTTATTAGATTGATTTTCTTTTTAAACAGGCTAAAATAATTTTTTTAAAAAAACGTTTAAGTATACCAGAATCAAAGGTCTGTTTTATGAAGAAAAATTTAATTTGTCTGATTTTATTAATTTTTTTATTCGGGTGTAAAGCTCCTCTTACTAAATATCCGGTTAAACCAGAACCTCCTCAGTGGTTTACTGAGTTATCTTCAGGTGATTATATAATTACAGGCGCAGGTTCAGGACAATCTTTTGCTGAGGCAAGGTCTTTTGCTTTTTCAGAGCTTTCCGGCCAGATCAGTTCTCTTGTTGAAGAAGAAATAGATATTATCAGAAAAAAGAATAAAAGCACTGTAGCCTCCTTTGCAAAACAGCAGATAAGTTTAAGTTCAAAAAACCAGATAACAGGAGCAAAGCTTTACAGAAAAGAAACTGTTAATGGTATATATTATGCCGCTTATAAACTCGATTTAAGACCTCCTTATATAGTTCTTGCAGAAAAAATTAAAAAAACTTTTGAAAAGAACAACTCTGAAATTCCATATAATATTAAGTTTAATTCAAGCCCGGTAATAAATTCTTCATATACAGCACAGCAGCTGAAAAAAATATTCAAAGGCTTTGGAGGAAAAGGAGAAAAAGAACTTGATTTAAGTCTGAAAAGAAGGACAGGCTCATGGTTTCTGAGAGCAGGAACAGATTTTGTTATAATACCTGAAATTTTTATGGTCACAGATTTTTCTGCAGTTGAATCTAAAGGTTTTGAAATAAGTGTTGTTAATAATAAAGGTGATATTGTTTTTGATAACAGGCTTAAAAAAGGCGATCTTTTCAGGCTCAGAATAGACGCAAAAGATAATATAAAAGGCTTTGTATCTTTATTTAATCTTTATTCAGACGGCAGGACAGCCCTTTTATGTGAAAATATAAAAATCGATAAAAAAAATCTTACTTATCCGGACCCTGAAAAAAGCTCTTCAGTATTTGAAGCAGGCCTTATAAAAAACGGACATGCTGTTCTTGATTATTATATTGCTGTTTATTCGGATAAACCCCTTAACCTTATTGAGTTTAAAAAAATAACAAAAGCCTCTTTTGTAAAAGGAAAAAAGTCTTATGCGGCACACAGGCTAATATCCTTTCTTCAAAATCCTGAGGTCAGATATGTATCATCTGCAGCTGTTCAGACTGTTCCCTAATATTTTTTTGATTTTTCACCGGTTTTTTAAGCACTATGGCCAATACTATGCTCAGACCAGGGTTTAATTTTCATTATTGTATCCTTCAAAGCAAGTTCTGCGACTTCGGTATCATAAGCTGCCTGAGCACGAAGCCAGTAGCCGTTGGATAATCCAAAGAAACGGCACAGCCTTAAATCTGTATCTGCAGTTATGGAGCGTTCTCCTAAAACAATTTTGCTGATACGCTGAGCTGGAACCCCGATTTCTTTGGCCAGACGATATTGACTGATACCCATAGGCTTAAGAAATTCTTCCAGAAGAATCTCACCAGGGGTAACAGGTTTAAGTTCGTTCATAATAAAATCTCCTCAATGGTAGTCAATTATTTCTACATCCTTTGCACCGGCATCAGTCCGGACAAAACAGATACGCCATTGTTCGTTAATGCGGATACTGTGCTGACCGGAGCGATTACCTTTAAGCAATTCAAGGTGATTACCGGGCGGAACTCTTAAATCTTCAAGATTATCAGCAATTTCCAGTTGTCTTAATTTACGGCGGGCAACCTTTTCTATATTTACAAAGCGCCTGACACGTTCGCCTTTTGAGAGAGCCTTTGTGTATTTACATTTAAAAGTTCTTATCATAAACAAATAATAACGCTCAGCGTTATTGTTGTCAAGCGCGACTATATATTCTCGATTTCCGGGGACATCCATAAAAACAGATTTCTTTTAAATTTTTAAAAAATTATGATAAGAAAAAAAATAAAATAAGTTACAAAAATCTTGAAATATTCAAAGGCCTTAGCAATGAAAAAAACAACTCTCTTATGTTTGATTATTCTTTTATTCTTACCTTATAAATCTTTTTCATGGTTTGAAAACGATTTTGAACCTGTTTGGAACGATTCCGGTTCAGAAGCTTCTCCGGAAAGGTTTACCAATTATCTTGGTATGGAGTTTGTCTATATAAAACCAGGAACTTTTATGATGGGCTCTCCAATATCCGAGCCTGGTCGCGACAGTGATGAAAAGCAGCATAAGGTAACCTTAACCAAAGGTTATTATATGCAGACAACAGAAGTAACCCAGGGGCAGTGGAAAAAAGTTATGGGGAATAACCCTTCAAGGTTTGATGAATGTGGAGATGACTGTCCTGTTGAGTATATCTCATGGAAAGAAGCAAAGAAATTTATAAAAAAACTCAATAAACTTGATGAGTATAAAAAGTTTACATATCGTCTTCCAACAGAAGCAGAGTGGGAATATGCTGCAAGGGCTGGAACTCAAACAGCATTATATTCAGGAGATACAACAATAAAGGGGGCACCTGAATTAGATGAAATTGCCTGGTACGGTGGGAACAGCTGTGTAGATTATTCAGGTGGCTTTGATTGTTCGGACTGGTATGAAAAACAAACTGGTTGTGCAAGTTGCGGAATTCAAAGAACAGGTTTGAAAAAACCAAATGCTTGGGGATTGTATGATATGATAGGAAATGTATGGGAATGGTGTGAAGATCGTTATGGAGATTATCCTACCGGACAGGTAACAGATCCCAGGGGGCCTGGACCTGAT
>JBNJDM010000093.1:0-8240 GCA_051744925.1 Thermodesulfobacteriota bacterium
GCAGGCATCATTAATTATAATTTTTTGTTCTACTATTGTCGGATGGCTTGGATGTTATATCTCTATAAAGCAGTTTTTAAAATATACATAAAACCGATACTGCTTGCTTCAGCAGCTGTTTTATTTTTAACAGGCTCTTTGCATGCTTATACTGCTGTTGTGAAAAGCTCAAAGCTTAATATGAGAAAATCTTCAACGTTAAATTCTCCTGTTGTGGCTGTTCTTACCAGAGGTGACAAAGCTGAAATAATCGGAGATATAAACGGACGCTGGGTTAAGGCTGTATATAACACAAAAACAGGTTATCTGAGAAACAGGCCGAGATATATTGAAATTGCAGGCGGTGGTGAAAATGCTGATGCAGAAAAAAGAAAAAAAGTAATTGAAAAAAAAATAAAAAAAGAAAAAAGTGAGCTTGAAGAATATAAAAAAAAATCTGAAAATATTCTTTCCGGGCTTAATGAAATTGATAAAGCTGTAAACAATGCTGAAAAAAAACTCGATTCTGTAAAAAAAGATTATTTTGATGTTAACAAAAAAATAAGAAAAGAAAAACAAAGGATAGAAAAGGTTGAAGAAGAGATAAAAAGGCTTGAACCTTTTGTAGAAAAAAGAATTGTTTCCTTGTATAAGCTTTCAAATGTAGGTCAGGTGAATCTTTTATTTTCAGCAGATTCTGTTGTTGATTTTATTAAAAGACGGAAGGCTCTGAAAAGTATAGTTACATCAGACCTTAAACTTATAGAGGAATATGCTTACTACAGAAAAGAGTATGTGGAGTTAAAAAAGAGCCTTGAAAATGAAAGCATACGTCTTGAAGAACTTCAGGGAGAAATTTCCAAATATCTGAGAATCAAGGAAAAGGAGAAAGAAAAAAAGAAAGCTTTGTTAAGTCAGATTCAGCAAAAAGAAAAGCTTAAGCTTTCAGTTATAAAATCCCTGGAAAAGGCTGCTGAAAACCTTGATGAAAAAATAATAGAACTCAGAAAAAAGGAAAAAAAGCTTGAAGATAATAAACTAAGATCTTTTAAATCGCATAAAGGTCTTTTGAATATACCGGTTAAAGGCAAAATTGTATCAGGATTTGGTGCCAAAGCCAGCAATAATGGATATGCTTATAAAAGTGGCATAGGTATTAAAGCAGATATTGGCGAACCTGTGCGTTCTGTTTTTCCGGGAGAGGTTGTTTTTTCAGAGTGGTTTAAAGGTTACGGAAATATGATGATAATCAATCATGGGGATAGTTATTATTCTGTTTATGCCCATGTGCAGGAATTTTTTAAGCAAAAAGGAGACAGCGTAAGAAAAGATGAGGTTATAGCAACCCTTGGCGAGACAGGGTCTATGTCCGGGCCTGTTCTTCACTTTGAGATACGTCATCACGGAGATCCTTTGAATCCTGCAAAATGGTTAAAAAAATAAAAAGGAGTATAAATGAGCTATATTAAAAATTCATGGAAGCTGGTGGTTATTACCTTAATTGTCTCAGGAGTCTTTCTGACAGGCGCCGGCTTTTATCAGACCCTTTCTGCAAAAGATAATAATACTCCGTATGAAGAGCTGGAGGTTTTTTCAGATGTTTTAAGCCTTATTGAGGAGAATTATGTTGAGGATGTGGATTCGCAAAAGCTTGTTGAGAGCGCTGTAAAAGGAATGGTTGAAAGTCTTGATCCTCACTCGGCTTATCTTCCTCCGGAAGCATTCAAGGAGCTTCAGGTTGATACAAAAGGTGAGTTCGGCGGAATCGGAATTGTTATTACAAAGGAAGACGGCCACATAACTGTTATTTCACCCATTGAAGATACCCCTGCTTTTAAGGCTGGTATAGAAACAGGTGATATTATAATTGGAGTAGATGGTAAATCTACAAAAGATATGAGTCTGTGGGAAGCTGTAAAACTTATGCGTGGTCCTGTTGGTGAACCTGTAGAGATAACTGTTCAGAGAAAAGATGAAAAAGAGCCCCTTGTTTTTGAACTTGAAAGAGATATTATTCCCATCAAAAGCGTCAAGTATGCAGAACTTCAAAACGATTACGGTTATATTATGATATCAAGTTTTAAGGAAAAAACACTTGATGAATTAAGAGATGCTTTTGATGCACTGAGAGCTGAAGGAAATCTTAAAGGGCTTGTTCTTGATTTAAGATCCAATCCCGGAGGATTGCTTGATCAGGCAGTCGGAATAAGCGATTTTTTCCTTGAAGATGGTGTTATTGTATCTATAAAAGGCAGGAACGGTCAGGTAGTAAGCGAATACACAGCCGAGAAAAATGGTAATGAAGAAGATCTTCCCGTTGTTGTGCTTATTAACGGAGGAAGTGCTTCAGCATCAGAGATTGTTGCAGGAGCTCTTCAGGATCATGAAAGAGCAATTGTTCTTGGAACTTCGTCTTTTGGTAAAGGCTCGGTTCAGACTGTAAAGCCGCTTAAAAACGGTTCTGCACTTAAATATACAATTGCAAAGTATTATACACCTTCCGGAAAATCGATACAGGCCGAAGGAATAACCCCTGATATAGAATACGAATATGACAAGCCTTCCAAAGAAGATGAAGATGAAGAGAAAGTAAAAGTTCTTAAGGAAAGGGATCTTAAGAATCATCTTGAGTCAGAGTCTGAAGACAAAGATGAAGAGAAAGATAAATCTCCTGATAAAGATCGTATTCACAGTGACGGACTGAAACTTGAGTCAGTTGACAGAGATAATCAGATCCGCCATGCACTTAATATTCTTATAAGTTATGATCTTTTTACCAGAGAGTAAGAACTTTTTTGAGTTTTTTATATGACATTAAAACCTCTCCGGCTTTAAAATTTGCCGGAGAGGTTTTTTTATGCCAATGTGTAATAAGAGTTTTTTTTTAGGAATCAGGTTTTAAAATATCATAGATTTTTATATAATTTTCCTGTAGCCTGAATTAAATATTTTTAAAAGAAAGTCTTTAGATATATTTCAGCAGTAACCTTTTTATCTTACTTCACTGTAAAATTTTTCTGAAATCATTTCGTAAAACTAACAATGCAATTTTTGTAATTTTCCGGTTGGATGAGTTTCGGGATTTTTTTAAATCCATAATACAATAACACGGGGGTGTATTATGAGTTCCATCAGAATAGACAACATACCTGACAGCCTTTATTCAAGGCTTAAAACAGCAGCTGCACTAAACCATACCACAATAGATAAGCAGCTTGTTTTATGTCTTGAGCAAAATCTCATGCCAGAAAAGTTAATAAATAAAACCGAAAAAGAGAAGGCACAACTTATTATAGATCAGATGGGATTTTCCTACAGATCAGGAGATTTGAACTCTTTATTTACAGATTCAGAATAAAGCTTGTCAGGACTTATCAGGGTAAAAATCCGGCTGGGGAGATATTTTTCATGGGCTTTGTTTTTCAGTTGCGAAGTAAATCTTTAAGATAATTGTTTAAAAGACAGGCAAGAACTTCGGTCATTTCAACAAATTCAGATTTTTCAAGATCAGCTGTAAATTCATTGCCCTGACTGTTAAGTCCTGTTATTTCCTGGCAAAACTCTATTATTGTTCTGTTTTTGCTTTTTTCATAAAAAAAGATTGAATGTATTATTGTTCTAAGTGAATTCATTCTTACAAATTTAATTTCCGAGGGGAATATGTATTCAGAAATAATCCATGTTTCCTCACCTTCGTAAGGGTCATATGTTTTAAAGACACATCCGGGTTCAGCATATCCGCTCTCTGAATAAATCATCTGTGCTGACCAGTCTGCTATCCATTCAAAGCTTTTCACCGGGCAGAAAAGGGGAAAAACTTCTTCGCAGGTACCATGCACCTCTTCAGTATGATAAAAATTTCTTCGAACTGATTTAAATGTCATAGAAAGCCTCTTCATTTGCAGTCTTTCTGAAAGCCGTACAAAACTTTGTATTATCTGTATTTTATATACTCAATGGATAAATATTACAGGTGCGTTTATTTGGACAATATAAACGATGTTATATATATTAATCTATGTTTGGCTTTTTGAAAACATAAAAATATATATTCTATGGTCAGCCTGCTTGATAAATGCTGGAAAGCATTAAATTTTTGGTTGCAAAAAACAAAGACTGGGGTATATCTTCAATTTGATTTTTACCTGAATTGAGCAATCTTTAGGTTTGCCGCATAAAAATTGAGTTTAAAAAGATGAAATCCTCAATTCAGAAACTAAATAGTGATTGAGCGAAAACAAGAATTGTTTGTTCGGTTATCAAAAATTTAAACTTTTACTTCAGGAATACTAAAGTATTTTAAAGTTTAAATTTTGCATTTTACTTAAAAACAGGCAAAAGAGGGAGTTTTCGTTCAAACACTAAATAAAATTAAAATTATAAATTTCAACCCTGGAGGAAAGTTTTATGGAGGCTGAAGCGGTCAGTTTTACTTACGGAGCACTTGCTCTGATTCCCCCTGTTCTTGCTATTGTTCTGGCAATATGGAAAAGACAGGTAATAATATCACTTACAATAGGAATATTTGCAGGAGCAACAATTGTAAATAACTGGAATCCTTTAACAGGGCTTCTTGATACTTTTTCAAAGTATATAGTTGCAAATTCTCTTGCAGATGCATGGAATGTTGGTGTTATTGTTTTCTGTCTTGCAATAGGCGGGCTTGTAGGCGTCATGTCAAGAACCGGCGGAACAAGAGCAATAGCTGAGTCAATAGCTAAAAAGGCTCAGGATACAAGATCTTCACTTATAGCAACTGCACTTATGGGTGTAGCAATATTTTTTGATGATTATGCAAACTCCATGATTGTCGGTAATACAATGAGGCCTATTACAGATAAATACAATATTGCAAGGGAAAAACTGGCATATATTGTAGACTCAACAGCAGCACCGATTTCTTCAATATGTCCCATTTCAACCTGGGTTGCAATGGAGCTTGGACTTATTGCTACAGCATTTGCAACTGTGGGTATTGAAGGAAATTCCATGGCTGCTTTTATTTATACAATACCTTTCAGGTTTTACTCTTTGTTTACACTTGCCTTTGTATTTCTTGTGGTTTTTATGCGCAGGGATTTCGGGCCTATGTTCAGAGCTGAAAAACGCTCAAGAACAACAGGTCAGGTTTATGCAGAAGGCTCTACTCCTATGATTTCTGAAGACAAGGATCTGATGCCTGATGAAGATGAAAAAGGATCTGTATGGACAGCTATTGTTCCTATTACTCTTTTTGCAGTAATTACAGTGGTCGGTCTCTGGTATAACGGTCATGAACCCGGAAAAACAATCAGGGAGGCTTTTGGTGATGCTGATGCTTCTGTGGTTCTGACATGGGCAGCTTTTATATCTTCAATAGTTGCCATAATAATGGGACGTATTTCAGGTAAATTCAAACTTGCAGAGGGCGTTGACGCATGGGTTGCAGGGCTTAAAACAATGATGATAGCTGTAATAATTCTTACACTTGCATTTGCCCTTAAATCTGTAATCGATGAGATGAATCTTGCCGAATGGATAATTGCAAATACCAAAGATGTTTTATCCAGCGGTTTTCTTCCAATACTTACATTTGTTCTTGCCTTTTTTATTGCTTTTGCAACAGGAACTTCATGGGGAACCAATGCTATAGTGATGCCTATCATAATTCCTCTTGCAGCTGCAGTATCAGGAGCTTCAGGAGAAATAACCGTTCTTATGTATTCAGCAATGGGTGCTGTTCTTACAGGAGCTGTATGCGGAGATCATTGTTCACCTATTTCAGATACAACAATTTTATCTTCAACAGCTTCAGGTTCTGATCATATAGATCATGTAAGAACCCAGCTTCCGTATTCACTTACAGTTGCAGGTTTTTCAATTGTATTCGGTTATATTCCAACAGGTCTTGGTGTGTCTCCCTGGGTTTCCATTGTAGCGGGAATAATAGGCATGGCTCTGTTTTTGAAAGTAATCGGCAGAAAAGTAGATGATTCTACTCTTCAGGAAGCTTAAAAAAAATATTTTGCAAAAGGGGGTTAAAACTACCCTCTTTTGCAGATCTTATCACGTTTTAATCTTCACAGGCTCTAGATCCGCAGATAAAAAAACTCTTCCATATATATAGAAATTTTAAGTTTATATATGTTAAGATATAAAATAGTCAGATTTTAAAATATCTGATGAGTTTTTTTGTAACCTTTCTGTTTGTTTCATATCTTTAAACCTGAATTGAGCATTTGAGCTTTTTAATATTAATTTTTTATAAGGCAGTTTTAACCCGGTAAATGCGGATACATGAAAATTGCTTAATTCAGATGACAAGTAAAAATTTTAAAAGGAGAAATCAAATGACTGATAAGGTTGTTATTGTTATTGCTGCCGGACTTGATAATCCGAACAGGTCCACAAGGGGAATTCATCTTGCAACAGTTGCCCAGAAAAAGGGAAAAGACGTAAAGGTTTTTCTTCTTGATGATGCTGTATTTGTAGCCAAAGAAGGACTTGCAGAAAATCTTTATGCGGCAACAGGAGATTCTGCAGCAGATCTTTTGCTTCATCTTCAGGAATTCGAGGTTCCTATTCTTGCATGTACACCTTGTGCACAGGCAAGAAAAATAACCCAGGATGACCTTATAGAGGGTGCAAGGCTTGCCACAGCAGCAGAACTTATAGATCTTACAACAGATCATGCGGTAATAAGCCTTTAAAAAGTTGCTGAACGAAAAATTCTGGTTTTCGGCCAGTCATTAAATATTTTGTTTTGAAGTTTTGCCTTAACTCCATTCAATCCTTATCCTGCTATAAAGGCAGGCTTTTTTAAAAGAGCCTGCCTTTATTAAATCTTTGTCGAACTAAATCAAGTTTTAATTAAGGTTAATTTTAGAAAAGGATTAAAGATTCAAATGAAAAAAATTCTTCTGGGAGCTCATTTTTCCATATCAGGAGGAGTTGATAAAGCCTTTGACCATGCAGATAAATATGAATGCAGTGCAATGCAGATTTTTACCCAGAATTCAAATACATGGAAAGTAAGAAAATTAGAAACAAAAGAAACAGAAAAATTTTTTAAAAGACAGGAAAGCTCTTTTGTTAAAAATATAACATCCCATGCAGGATATCTTATAAATCTTGCAGGACCTGATCACGAAAAAAGAGAAAAATCTTTTGAAGCATTAAAAGGCGAGCTTGAAAGATCCCATATACTCGGTATAAAAAATATTGTTCTCCATCCTGGTTCACATATGAAGACTTCTGTTGAAGGCGGGGTAAAACGTATTAGTGAAAGTTTAAATCTTTTGCTTAATGATGATTTATGCGGATCTTCAAACATACTTCTGGAAACAATGGCAGGGCAGGGAGACTGTGTTGGTCACAGGCCTGAGCATCTTGCTGAAATAATCGAAAATATTGATAAAAAGTCCAGGGTGGGTATATGTCTTGATACCTGCCATATTTTTGCATCAGGCTATGATATTTCAACAAAAGAAGGATATTTAAAGTTTACAGATAAGCTTGAATCTTTGTCACTCCTTGAAAAGGTAGGCTGCATTCATTTAAATGACAGCAAAAAAAAATGCGGCACAAGGGTAGACAGGCATGAACATATAGGTAAAGGGCTTATGGGAAATACAATTTTTGAGCTTATTGTAAATGATAAAAGATTTGACTCTGTTCCTAAAATAATTGAACTTCCGGGCGAACAAGATGGGGTTGATATGAATAAAAAGAATTTTGAAAGATTGAGTTTTTTTGCCCAATAAAAAAATAATCCGGTTTAAGTAAAGTTGGAATAAACCGGATTTTTAGATCTGAATTGTGTCTTATTTAGCTCATATATTATAATTTTTTCAGTGTTTCTATGATTTTGTCAGGCTCCATTCTTTTGGAGTAATCCGGGTCAATGAAACTTTCAACTATTATTCCGTTTTGATCAACAACATAGGTTGCAGGAACCGGAATTTCATACGATTCATTTCCGTTTCTAAGAGGTATATCAATCCCAAGATCCTTGTAAACAGGTCTTAAAACTTCCGGAAGCTGAAAAACAAGGCCGAACAGATTTGCTACCTTATTGTCTGTATCCACAAGTATTTCAGTATTTAAACCAAAATTTGCAGCAGTTTCAGCCGCATACTGCGGCAGTTCAGGAGATATTGCTATAAAAGAAGCCCCGAGTTTGTCTAATATAAAATTGTTTTTAAACTGACCACCCGAATTAAAAAATTTTCAAAAAGGAAATAAAAAACGTTTGATTAAAACATTGTTTCAATTAGTATTAT
>JBNJDM010000094.1:0-8185 GCA_051744925.1 Thermodesulfobacteriota bacterium
CATTTACTGAAAACCCGAATTTTTATCGTAAGCCGTTTTTTAGTATAAAGTTGTAAATTTTAAGATTTAAAAAATGCTCATTTTTATGCCTCTGAATCTACTTTTTAAAAGATAATTTGATCAGTTTAAAAAAAAGTCCATCTAACTTTTTTTGAAAATTTTTAAATGTTGACAACGTACTAAATTTTTTGTACTTTTTACATGAACGTACGTTCGTACCAACATACCAGGAGATAAAAATGAAAATAGTAGATACGCGGGGAAAAATAATTTCTGCAGCAAAAGAGCTTTTTGCAGAAAAAGGATATTCAGCTACAAGCATAAGAGAGATCGCGAAAAAATCAGGTCTTTCTCTTGGTAATTTTTACAATTACTTTAAAAACAAAGAAGAGCTTTTTAAACAGACTATTGATCCTGAAAATATAGTTAAATCACTGTCAAAAATCCCTCCTCTTTTAAATGCAGGTTTTCCTGAAAATTTTGATAAAATAATTCTGGAGATCAAAAAAGTGGTTGATATGAATCAGGATCTTTACAGGCTTATACTAATAGACCTTATAGAGTTCGGAGGCTTCAACACTGACAGAATAATGAACAGGCTTATGGAGTTTTCCGGATCAGTTTTTCATGGTGAGGTAAAAGAGAAACTTGTAGGAACAAAAATAAAAAAACTCGACTATCCTTTTTACCTGAAATATTTTGTTTCATCCATTATTCCTCTTTTTATTATTAACAATATTCTTCCGTCTGCAGAGTTCAAAGAATACGATGATGAAAAAATAGCTTTTCTTATATCAGATGTTCTGGCCAACGGAATAAAACTATGAAATTTAATGGCCATATATGTTTGATTTTATCTTTAATTTTTATTCCAAAAGCTTTTGCAGGCGATGACCCGTTTTCTGACTTTGGAAGTTTTGATGAAAATAAAGCAAAATGGACCATTAACGGATATATAGAATACAGAGAGCAATCTTCTGTAGAACAAGATGAGGACTATAGAAAATATGAACTTAAATCGAATATTGATTTTAAATACGGCAGAACAGACTTATTTGTTAAGGGTGATGTAAATTTATACAATATTTTAGAAAAAGGATCAGGTTATAAAAACAATACAAATGCCCTGAATAATGATAATAAGCTCAACAGAAATCTTTCCTGTTCTTCAAAAAATACTGATTTTAACTTTAGAGAATTATACATAAATTTAAATAAGGGGAATTTAAGATTTAGAGCTGGGAATCAGGTTTATCATTGGGGAACAGCCGATGTCATAAATCCGACCTCTTATTTTAACCCTTATGATTTAAGAAACCTGATATTTAAAGACGAAGATAGTGAGTTGAAAATCGGGGTACCCTCTTTTTCAGCTGAATATTTCAGAGGAAGCGATTCTTTTGAAGTTGTGATTGTCCCTTTCCATATTCCGTCAAAAGTCCCTGTTTCGAAAAGTTACTGGGGATTAGATTACAAGGAAGGGCCTTTTCCAATATTTCTGGAAAAAGAGGAGGAAATTGATGCAGATATTTCAGGAGCTGGTGTTGGAATTAAATACTATAAAAATATTCAAGGGTTTGACGTCCAGTTTAGTCTGTACAGAGGACCACAGAAACTCCCTGTTTTTATTCCGTACAAAACTGAGTCAATTCCGGGTGATACAGTATATACAGTTGTAAAGCCCCGGGTCAGACCTTTTACAGCTGCAGGTATAGCCGTTTCAAATACATATAATAGATTTGTCTTTCAGTTTGAAGGTGTTTATTCACCTGACAAATCCGGGGTTTGCAAAAAGAATCTGAAAACAGAACCTATAAAAACCATTTTACCTTTTAATTCAGAAAGGGGAGAGTTTTATTCCTTTTCTGCAGGTTTCAATTTTTTCTATCCTTTTTCACCGGGCAAAGAAGGTGTCTTTACTATAGAATGGAGTAAATCAGGCTTTTTTGACGATAATTTAGAAGATCCTTATTTCTCTGACCTCATTTGTTTAAAAATCAGCGAAAAACTGTTCAGCAAAAAACTTGAGACTTCTATTGCAGGTATTATAAACAGTTCTGATTCTTTTTACTCTATTTTGCCTTCACTAAAATACAGTGTGACCAATAATATTTTATCTGAAATAAGATATACATTTATCAAAGCCCCAGAAGAAAGTGTTTTCAATGGATACAATAACAACGATTTTATAGAATGGAGAATTCGCTATGAATTCTGAAAAATTATACAAAATAATTCTATTTGTACTTATTGTATTATCTTTTTTTTCGTGCAGCGAATCAGGTCAGGAAGAAGCCGCAACAATAAGCGGGAAAATAAGTGTTCCTCAAAAATATGAATCGAATATTAATGGCCCGGTTTTTGTTGCTGTATCCAAAACTGATGATATTGAAGCCATTGAAAATGATCCCAACACATATATTGAAGCAGTAGCAGAGGTAGATATGAAAAATTACAGCTTTGATCTTAGTCTTGAAAAAACAGATATAAAATACGGAGATGAAGTTTTTCTGTTTGCATTTGCAGACAATGATTATTCCGGATGGATTCCAAACCCTACAAGAGGAGATCTTGTAGGAGTTTATACCGATCAAAAAAGACTTAAAACAATGTATAAAACAGACCTGGAAACTCAGCCTGAAATTGTTTTAAACAGATACCATTTCGGTCATGATACTACAGTGACAGGAATTATTGATTCATATGAAACAGGAGATGTAATTCTTATTGCATATGCAGGAGAATTTTATTCCACAGATTTTTCATCCATTAATCCTGATAATGTTTTTGGATACAAAAAAATTAAAAACTTTAACTCTGCAGGAAGTTTTTCTCTTCGCCTTTTACCATATGGTCTGGATATTCCGGCAACCGACATATATGTAATCGGGCTTCTTGATAAAAATTCCAATTCTTTTCCCGATGAAGGAGATAAAATAGGCTTTGCTACAAAAGAATCCAGCAGAAATGATATCCAGCCAATTTGTGTAGACCGCCAGGTCACCAACTGCGGAGTTATTGAGTTTGATATTCCTGTCCACAATTATAGTGGTGATGATTCATATATAGAATTAAAAGGGTTATTTAATCCGCCGGAAGAATATGGTGCAGGAAGCCCGCCGGTATTTACAGCAGCTGTGAAAGGTAATGATATTATTACGGCTTTTCAGGATATTAATGAACTGAATTCAGACAGATTCGATTTTATTGAAGCCGGGCCCGGCGAAAACGATTTTAATCTTAAGTTAAGCAGAAAAAAATTCAGTCCCGGAGATAATATATTCCTTTTTGCGCTGTGGGATAAGAACTATGAGTCTGGACTTCCAACTATAAATGAAGGAGATAATGTAGGAGTTCTTATTAATAAAGATAAATTTTCATACAATCCTGTTTTAAAACCAGACAAAAATGTTTTGAGACAAGAATCTGAAGGACTCTCTTTCAACGGAGAAAAGGGTTATTTTTTTGATATAGACAGGATTTATTATGAACATACATCCTCTGTAAAATTAAGGCTTGAGAAAGGTGGATTGTCTGATGAAGAATTCAGTGATGGGAAAAATATTCTTCTTGCTGCAGTTTATGAGACAGGGGAAATAGGTGATGATTATAAGCTTGAAATGGATAAAGTAGTCGGTTTTACCTCAGTAAAACTGAATACAGATGGAGAATTTTCAGTATATTATAACCTTCAAATTTTTCCTGCATTAACAGAGTCAATTCCTGTTAAAACCGAAGAAGATATTCTTTTAAAAAACATCTGTATTTTTGCCCTTCTCGATGAAAACAGAAATAACAAACAGGACAGCGGCGAGAAAGCAGGATATTTTTGGAAACCTTACGAAATTCTGGGTTTTACAATACCAAATACTTATGTCCCGGCTAAAACATCTATACCTTCAGATTCAAAGCTGATCCTCGATAAAACAGTAAGATTCAAATAAACCCTTAAACTCAAGAGCATATTATGTACAGATACATAAGTTTAATAACCCGAAACCCTTTAAAAGTTATATTTTTATTTGCTCTTTTAACTGTGATATTTGGTTCAGGTCTTTTCAAAGTTGAATTTGAAAGCTCTCTTGATTCAATCATGCCGAAAAAAGATGAGCAGTATATTTTAAATGAAAAAATTAAGGATATTTACGGTAATAACGGTAAATTTATTATAGCTTCTGTTTCATCAGAAAACCTTAAAAGCCCGGATTTTTTAGATTCTTTTAATAATCTTCATATAGATCTTGAGGAATACAAAAGATACAAAAAAACAAAAGAAGAAAAAAGAATTGAGATTCTTAAAAAAACATCGGCAGATTATAAAAAAGTAGAAAAAAAAGAGTTGCTCGAGAAATTTTCTGATGACAGGGCATTTCAAAGATACCTCAAAAGAACTTTTGAAATTTTAGAACTTAAACCCGAAGTTCTTGATAAAAATGATATTCAAAAGATTCTTGAAAAAGCACAAACTTCCAGAGAAATAAAGAAAAAAGAACTGATAGATCTGATAATTTCACCTTATACAATAAAAGATGTAAAGGGAGAGGATAATGCTCTTATAAGTTATAATCTTATAGAAAAAGATATTCACGGAAAAAGAATTATTCCTCAGTCAGAAAAGGATATTGAAAAATTTTTCACAAGGCTTAAAAGAAACCCTGCTTTTGAAAAAGGTATTTACTCTTCGAATAAAGAAACAGGAAGAATAACAGATTTTGGGATAATGATCAGGTTAAAGGATTCCCCTGTATATGACCCTATCGTAAAAGAAATCAGCGATATTGCAGAAGAGTATAAAGATCTTGATATAATCATTCAGGGAATTCCTGTAATTTATCAGAAAATAAATCAGTATATGAAAGCAGATCTTTCAAGATTTCTTCCCCTGGTTTTTATGGTTGTTCTCCTTGTTTTTTACTTAAACTTCAGGTCTTTTCAAGGTATGGTTATACCTTTTACAGTCCTTGCAATGGCCGATATCTGGATAATCGGACTTATGGGCCATCTTGGATATAAGCTCACAATTGTAGGGATATCACTTCCTCCTCTTATGATTGCAGTCGGCAGTTCATACTCAATACATATACTCAACCAGTATTACAATGATTCTGAAACAACTGAAAACTTTGATCATAAAGAAAAGGTAAAGTCTGCGGTATCCCATATTTCTTCAACAGTTATACTTGCAGGTGTTACTACTTTTCTCGGTTTTTTTATGCTTGTTTTAAACCAGGTCTCGTCAGTACGTGAAATGGGAGTTTTCTCGGCAATAGGAGTTCTTTTTGCAGTTTTTATTTCTACCTCACTCATACCTGCAATGCTTTCAATTTTTCCTTCAGCAAAAAAGAACCAAACTGAAAAAAAAATAAAAAACGGATTTATCGATTCTCTGATCAGATTACTTTCAAAACTTGTCTTACATCACAGCAAAAAAACAATTGCTGTTTTAATGATTATAGCAGTTTTCTCTGTTGCAGGGCTTATGCAAATAGTTGTTGAAACTTCAGTTCATGCATATTTTAAAAAAGATGACTACATAATAAAAAGTTCAAAACAGATCGGAGAAAAGTACGGAGGTGCATTCGGACTCAATATAATTATCGAGTCTGAGAAAAATAAGGGAATTAAAGATCCTGAAATACTAAAATTTATTGAAAAATTCAGAGCATGGCTTACATCTGAAAAAAACAGAGACTTAAATATTGGAAGAACTGAGTCAATAACAGATTTTATAAAAACAATGCACCTTGCAATGAACAATAACAATCCAGAATTTTATAAAATACCAAATAAAAAAATAGATATTGAAAGCTATATTTCGGTATATCCGGGCCGGGACGACAACGATGACGGATTGAAAGATGATTTTGAACCTTATGTAGACTGGAATTTTAAAAATACAAATATCTTTGCAAGAATATGGGAAAAACAGGGGAAACTTATAACTTCAGGTATGATGAATCATATTGACAAAAAAATAAGCAGATACCTTGAAAGCAACCTTCCTGCTGGGTACTCTTTTAAAACCTCAGGAGAACCTAAAATAATAGTAAAACTGTCAGAATATATAGTAAAAGGCCAGATAATGAGCTTGAGCTTCAGCCTGGCAGCAGTGTTTTTAGTTGTTTTTTTACTTTTCAGAAACTTTTATGCTGCTCTTCTTTCTCTGCTTCCGATAAGTTCTGCTGTTCTTTTCAACTTCGGAATAATGGGGTGGTCTGGAATAAGACTGGATCTTGCAACCTCTATAATTTCCTCTATCACAATAGGTATAGGAATTGATGATTCAATCCATTTTTTGAAAACATACAAATACTGGCTCTCAAAGGGTATGAATGCAAAAGATTCAGTAAGAGAAACTCTTCAAACAGCCGGAAAAGCAATTATTTATACTTCACTTGCACTAACTTTCGGATTTCTTGTTTTAGTAATATCAACCTTTAAGCCCATCATTTATTTTGGTCTTCTTATAGCCGGCACAATGATTTCTGCTACTGTAGGGGCTCTTGTCTTTCTTCCTGCTGTTATAATTGCCTTTAAGCTTAATTTATTACCAGTAAAGTCAAATATACCTTTGCTTAAAAAGAATAAAAAAATTATGAAAATTTTTAAATTTACAGGTCAACAGGATTAAATAATTTTTGAATTAAAATCAAATAAGGAGGATTTATGCTAAAAAAAATTTGTTTTGCACTATTGTTTATGACATTCTTTCCAGTTTCAGTTTTCTGTGAATCAGCCTACGATATAATGAAAAAAAGCGAAAATCTAGCTTCTCCAGAAACAGCAAGAGCAAAAATTATTATGAGTATTCAAAAAAGAGGCAGAGAAAAAATTAAAGGAATAGAATTATCTGCTATAAAATCTGGTGAAAACGAAAAAGTTCTTTTGAAAATAACTGAAGCAGATTCAGGAAATATTACAAAAATACTTACTCATACTAAAAAAAGCGATGAAGATATACAATGGCTGAAAATGCCCAATGGAAGAGTAAAAAGAATTACAACTGCAGACAGAAGCGGAAGCTTTGCCAACTCACATTTTTTTTATGAAGATTTAAGGTCAAGAAAAACAGAAAACTACAATTATAAAATACTTGGAGAGGAAAAAGCAGAGTCTTACAATTGCTACAAGATTGAAGCAGTACCAAAACCCGGGAAAAGTATTTATGATAAAGCTGTTTTTTATATCATTAAATCAGGTGAGTTTGAGTATTTTGCTGTAAAAGCAGATATTTACTTTGACGGTTATTTATACAAACGTCTTATAAATTATGATTTAAAAACTGTAAAAGGTGTTATAACTCCTTTTAAAACAATAATGTACAGAATAAACAGTAAAGGCAAAACTCTTGGAAATACAAAGCTTGAAATAAAAGCTCTGGAATACAACAATTCTGTTGTAACAGAATCGATGTTTAATCAGGAAAGACTTTAAGAATCTCAATTTTTAAAAGGTTTTATGTGAGAAAATTACTTGGAAGTGATTGGTAAAAAATAATTTAGTTTTGATAAGTTACTCTATATTTAAACAGGAGCGAGAAATTATGCTATAAATTTCAAAAGTTGTTTTAAGGTCTTTAGCAAGGTTTGTCTTTTTAAAAAGTTTAAAACGATGTCTATTTGTATACTTTTGACTTTATCAGAGTTCAGCAGGGATATCTGAATGATAATAAATTCCTTTTCTTTTGTTTAAAATTATCTCAAGATTAATAATTCAGGCTTGAACTCTATGGTTATCAGTTATATTATTCAATTGCTGAATAAAAACAGCAATTTTGGCTGTTTCTATGTAAGGTGAAAAATTTTAATTTATAAAATGTCCTATTATTCCTGTGGTTAAATGTTTTTTAGTCATTGAACAAGATTTTGATTTTGGATAATTATTATTTAAATTAGTGATTGGCCGAAAACTAGAATTTTTTGTTCAGTTCAAGGCAGATAAAAAATTTAACCGCAGGAATACTAGAGTATTTTGAGGATTAAATTTTTTATCTAACGCAGAAATGGTCAAAAAAGACAGTTTTCGTTCAGCTACAAATTAAATTTTTTTAAGATAAGCTTTGCTTTAAATTTTTAAGGGAAAACCGATGGCTTTACCTGTTGATTTATATTTTCAAGCTCTGGAAAATCTGCCTGAGTATGTTTTTCTTACAAGTGGAGTCATTGGAGAATCCGGACCTATACTT
>JBNJDM010000095.1:0-8080 GCA_051744925.1 Thermodesulfobacteriota bacterium
AGCTTTTAAAAGATTACTTTTTATAAGTTTTATTGCAGAAAATGCATAAGCATCACTTACAGGATTTTTCTGTAAACATGTATATGCTTCAACCGCATGAGTCATCGCATCCATTCCTGTGGCAGCTGTTATTTTCGCAGGCATTGTCTGGGTCATACGTGGATCAAGAACTGCAAGATCAGGAAGAAGATAACCTGATGTAAATTCCATTTTTACCTGTTTTTCTTCATTATATATTACAGCCACAAGAGTTGTTTCTGACCCTGTTCCTGCTGTAGTCGGAATAACAACAAAAGGCCTGAGCGGGTGTGTAAGCCTGTCTGCACCTTCAAACTCTGAAAGATCTTCCGAGTTTTCAGTTACAAGTATATTTACACCTTTTGCAGTATCTATTGGAGAACCGCCTCCAACAGCTATAAGTGAATCGCAATTATATTCATTATATATTTTTGCTATTTTGTTTACTGTGGCATTTGAAGAATCAGGGGGAACATCACTGAAAACCGGTCCTATTTCGATATCAGAACTTTTAAAGGAATCCATGAACACATCCATTAGACCAGCTTTTTCAACCCCTTTATCTGTTATTACAAGTGGTCTTTTTGCATTTAAAAGTCCAAGCTCATAAGCAATATTTTCAAGAGCTTTATTGCCTGAAATAATTTTAACCGGATTGTAGAACTCATAATATGACGGAAGCATAATTACTCCTTTTTATTTTTAAAAACCTGTTATTAGTCCAATGGTGTAGAAATACATTCTTGTTGTCATTCTTTTTGTAAACTTAATATCGGGAATTCTTCTCATAAGATTTTTACATAAGAAATCGGGATATAAATAAGCTAAAATCAGATTTAAACATCTTACAAAAGACATTGCTTTTGCAACATCACCTATGACTGTAAATCTGTGTTCTGCAAATCCCCTTGGAACTCCCATTAAAGGGGTAAGTATTAAAAAGGCAGAATCGACATTTTTAAAATTGACTGATAAATCTGGAGTTTTATCATCAAATTCCTTTGCCTTAATCCTGCCTTTATTTTTCTGAAGAATCAGTTTTGGCCCGAAAGGCAAAACATTAAGCTCGAGTTTAAACCCCTCAGGCCATGCAGCGGTTTCCTCTGCGATCTCATTGTCTTTTTCAGAGATTACCTGAAAAGCCCTGCCTAAAATAACAAGAACTGTTTTACAAACAGCAGATTTAAACCATTTTCTGCCAGGCCTTATAATTTTGTACTCCCTCATAACTCCTCCTTATTGTAATTTGAACGCAAGACCAAAATCAGTTTTCAAATTAAGACGTCAGACATAACCTGAACCTGAAAACATGCTTTTTTCACAAATATAATGGCAATCAAACAGACAAGAATATTTTTTATATTTCAGTTTTTTACAAAATTACTGAGTAGCTTTACATAATCAGAAGCCGAAACCTGGTTAATGCCCAAAAGATTTTGAATAACAAGACCGTCAACAGCAGCAATTATAAGGCCTGCAAAAGCCTCATACTCACCTGCTTCGGGGTAAAATTCAGAAAGATTTTCTATGAGCATTTTTTTCCAGTTTTCATAAACCTGGTGAAATTTTTTTAAAAGTTCAGGGCTGTCTGTAACAGCTTCTCTGATAAGATATATGTGGAGGCGGCTTCTTGTTACTGCAGTGGGAACAGTTTCAAAAAGCTGCTCAAGTATTAATTCAGGAGTTGTGTCCATTTTAAGAAGATCAAAAAGATTTCCTGTAAGTTCTTCCATATGCATTTCAGTTACAGCAAATACAAGATCATTTTTTGTTGAAAAATAATAATAAAGAGTACCTTTACTTATACCTGCTGCTGCAGCAATTTCTGCAAGTGATGTTTTATCAACCCCTTTTTGAGTAAAAAGCTCTGAAGCCCTTGCAGTAATTTTGTCTTTCATTAAAAACCTTCCAACCTCGTTCAGCCGACCGACCGATAAATAGTAAAAAAAATTGACGCTTTAAAAAAACGTCAATTTATTTATAAATTCAAATTACTTATTTTGTCAATCAGAAATTTAACTGTCTTCTTTTTCTTTTCTTGAATCTTTTATATCTTTTTCAAGAATATCAGCCCCGAGCTCATTTCCTTCCCTTATAATAAGAAGTGCAAGTCTGTGCATATAAGCCCTTCTTTCTTCCTTGCTTCTGCCGGGATAATTTCTGAAAGTCAAAACTACTCCTGCAAGTGATGCAAAAAAAGCATGTGTAAAAAATCTTATATTTTCAACACCTTCTGCACGAGTAACAGCCTTGTCAAACATATTAAGGAAATATCTTTGCACTGCATTGAACTTTTTTAAGGCTCTTTCATTGATTTCGCCTCTGATCATGAAATGACACATCATCTGAAAAGTAGACTCATTATCTATAAGATAATCAACAACAGCTATTGCCAGTTCATCCAGAGTACCACCCTGCTCGATTCTTAATTCAAGTTCATTCTCTATTGTATTAATATCCTGAATAAGTGCTTCAACAAAAAGATCATCTCTGCTTGGGAAATATCTGTATATTGATGCCGCTGAAACACCTGCTTCAGAAGCTATATCTCTCATCCCTATTTCATGGAAGGATCTTTCTTCAAATAAAGTCATTGCAGCTGAAATAATAAGCTGCTTTCTTACTTCCCGCTCATCCTGTCTTAATTTCATAAATGTTGACTGTTCCGACATTCGCCGACCTCCTGTTATATAAATTCCGGTGCGTATTTTCAAATTAAAAACAAATTAAAATTAAACATTAAATTTTATTTAGTTGCTGAACGAAAACTGCCTTTTTTGCCCATTTCTACGTTAGATTAAAAATTTAATCCTCAAAATACTCCAGTATTCCTGCGGTTAAATTTTTCATCTGCCTTGAACTGAACAAAAAATTCTAGTTTTCGGCCTAATACTATTTAGAAAACATTGTCAGTAGCTTTTTTACCTGCATCATTCAAAGCAAGAAAAAAAGCTCCGGCTGCAAGTTCTGCACAATGAATTTCATCTTCAGGAAGAGTTTCCAGATAATCGGCTATATCTTCAGGGGTAATTTCCCAGGCTTCATCAATACTTTTGCCTTCAGTAAGTTTTGAAAGAGTTGCTGAACATGCATTTGTATTGATACAACCATTTACCTGGTAAGAAACAAATTCAAGTTTTTCACCTGATAAAGTAAGATAGAATGTAATAGTATCACCACATTCTCCTGTTTTACAACCATAACCGTCAGGGTTTTCCACATACTCGGACCTTTCACTGCTAAAAGCCATTTCAAGGTAATTTTTAGAATGTTTCTCAAAAAAATCTTCGTTAACCCCGTTCATCCTGACGCCTCCTGATCATTGCAAAATAAAAAAGATAAATTTAGCTTATATGTTTTTTTTTTGCAATATTTTTCGGAATAAACCGTGTTCAATTTTAAATAATAACAAAAAATAAATACCTGGAACCTCTTGCAAGAATTTTCAACTGGAGATAAAATATTTATAATCAAACACGGTAAAAATTATAATTTTATCTTTATTTTAACCACCGGCTCATATAAAATCTTATAAATTTTTATTAAATATATTGATAAAGACTAAATTCGGGTTTAAAAAGAATGCTGAAATTGTGCATTTTTTTAAAGAAACCAGCTTAAACTTATTTGGAAATCTTACCAATCAGAAAACACGAAAGGCAAACCCCTTGTTTAAAATTTATCAGGAAATCTTTGAATTCTT
This sequence comes from Thermodesulfobacteriota bacterium, assembly GCA_051744925.1. Taxonomy (GTDB): domain Bacteria; phylum Desulfobacterota; class Desulfobacteria; order Desulfobacterales; family JACKCP01; genus JACKCP01. Next base: position 3,722 of record JBNJDM010000095.1, read on the forward strand.
CAAAACAAATATACAGATACTGGCTATTGTCGTTGCAATAACAGAGCTTCCGCTTATACTTCTTGACAACTTTTTACCCGGGTCTCTCCAGGCCGGACCTGCTTTTGCAGTTCTAATACTTGGAATAGTTGTAGTTGCCTTTTCAAACGGAACCCTTACTGCAGTTTTTTCCATGATTTTTTACAAAGAGCAGATCGATATTAAACAGGCTCTTACAACAAGCTTAAATTACCTTCCCAGAATGCTCACAGGAATTTTAATCTACGGACTTCTTATTATACTTGGAGTCATATGTTTCATTCTTCCGGGTATTATAATAGGAGCAAGACTTTCTTTGTACAATTATTATATAATTTATGAAGACATGGAACCTGTAGAAGCCCTTAAAGAGAGCTTCAGAGTTACAACCGGCTTTACATGGGAAGTAACAGCCCTTTTCATGGTAATGTTTTTTATTGCTACAATCCCTTATCTTGTAACAGCAAACTACCTTCATGCAGCAGAAATAACCAACCCTTTGTTTTTAATTGTTTCAGACTATGCCTTTTCAGTATTAGGAACTCTTGTGCCTGTTCTTACATTCAGAATTTACTGCATGATAAAAGAAAAAAACGGTATATATTTTGACTGATAAAAACCCTGATCAGCAAAACTCTCTTTTAAAAGAGATTCACCGGTTAAGAGAAAGCGAAGCTGTATTCAGATATCTGTTTGAAAAATCGATGGCTCCTTCTATTCTTATTGAAGAAGATATGACAATATCTATGGCCAATCAAAAAGCAAAAGAGCTTTTCGGATTCGGGGAAAACAAAAAAGAGGGATACATAAAATGGCCTGAGTTTATTCATGAAGATGATATTGAAAAAATGAAAAAATATCATAATCTCAGGAGAAAAAATGAAAATATTGTTCCAAATGAATATGAGTGCAAACTTATAGACGGAAGCAAAAGACTTCAGCACATCTTTATAAAGCTTGACATGATAAAGGGAACAAAAACAAGCCTTGCAACATTTGTAAACATCTCCTCAAAAAAACTTGCCGAAAAAACACTAAAGGAAAGAGAAGAAGAATTAAGTGCAATTATTGATCATGTAAAAGGATTTATTTACACTGTTTTTCCAAACTACAAAATTGAATTTGCCAATTATGCGCTTATAAAAAAAACAGGCCGGGATATTATAGGTGAGACCTGTTACAAAGCGATTTTCAACTTTGATTCTCCATGCAGCTTCTGCCCATTAAAAAAAGTCTTTAAAGGAGAAAATTCAAAATATGAATTCAAAGGACTGCAGGATAACCGTTGGTACAGAGCTATTACAAGCCCGATAAGCGATCAGTCAGGAAATGTGCTTAAACAGCTTTCCATTATAACAGACATCCATGAAATCAAACTTGAAGAAGAAAGATTAAGACTTTCAAAATTAAATTTAACAAAAGAGAATATAAGGCTTAAAGCTTCCATAAAAGACAGGTTCAGATTCGGAAGACTGATAGGAAAGTCTCCTGCAATGCAGGATGTTTACGAAAGAATACTTAAAGCGGCTGCAAGTGATGCAGATGTTGTTATTTACGGTGAATCAGGAACAGGCAAAGAACTTGCCGCACGCACAATACATGAGTCAAGCAGCAGGGCAAAAAACAGGTTTATACCTGTAAACTGCGGAGCAATCCCTGAAAATCTTATGGAAAGCAATTTTTTCGGATATGCAAAAGGTGCTTTTACAGGTGCTCAGAAAAATACAAAAGGATTTCTTGAAGAAGCTCACAATGGAACACTTTTCCTTGATGAAATCGGAGAGATACCTTCTTCACTTCAGATAAAACTGCTAAGAGCTCTTGATGAAGGTGGCTTTTCTCCACTTGGCTCCACAGAAATTATTAAACCTGATTTCAGAATTATTGGGGCGACAAATAAAAACCTTAAAGATCTTATGGATGAAAACCTCATAAGAGAAGATTTTTTTTACAGAATCCATGTAGTTCCTCTTCATCTTCCCCCTTTGCGGGACAGAAAAGAGGATATACCTTTTTTATGCGATTTTTTTCTTAAAGAACTTGGTGAAAAAGCTTTTGTTCTTACTCCTGAAATTGCAGAAATTCTTCAGGATCATGACTGGCCAGGTAATATCCGTGAACTTAAAAATACCCTTCAAAGATACGCAACTCTTGGTACAGAAGCTCTTACCTTTTCAAAAAAATTGAAGAAATCCCGAATATCAGAAGACAAAGATTATGAAATTTCATACCAGGGTAATCTCAGGGAAAGCCTTAAAAACTATGAAAAATTAATTATAAGCTCAGCTCTTGATAAAAACAAACAGCACAGAGGCAAAACATCTGATTTTCTGGGAATTACAAGAAGGACACTGGAGAGAAAAATGCTTGAATTCGGTCTTAGATAGCGACATTTTTTACGCATAAAACGACAAAACAGTCGTATTGACTAAAGTCAAAATTGCAAACAAGACATTATTGTCGTATAAAAAAGTTTTCAAACAGTCTTTTCCTCTCAAAAGCTTTGGAAAAAATCTTTCACAAACCAAAGAACACACTTAACAAACTGATTTTTAATACAAAAAAATACACCGACAATTTTTTCAGGATTTAATGGCATCCCTGTTGCATTACAGTGGTCAAACACAAAAATTAACAAGGAGACCGCCATGAATAAATCTTATGAAAAGGAATATCTTTCAAAAAAAACTACACCGGAAAAAGCTCTTGAATGTATCAAATCAGGAGACTGGGTCGATTATGGTAATTTTTTGTGTTCACCCATTTATCTTGATAAAAAACTTGCTGAAAAAAAAGGACAATTAAAGGATATAAAAATCAGAGGAATAGGCTTCCCCGGACTAGCAGCAACAGCAGCAAATGATCCTGAACAGGAGACTTTCAACTACAATAACTGTCACTTTACTGCAGGCGACAGAATCTTACACGACATGAAACTCTGCAGCTATATTCCAGTTCTTTACCATGAAGGGCCCAGATATTACAAAAAAGGTGAAGTAAAAAATAATGTATACATAATAAGAACAGCTGATATGGACAGTGCAGGATATTTTAATTTCGGAATAGCCTCTTCTGTTCAGAAAGCCCAGGCTGATTCAGCATCAAAGGTTATTGTTGAAGTAAACAAAAACATACCCTATTGCCCAGGCGGCATAAATGAAGCTATTCATATAAATGATGTAGATTTTATAGTAGAATCAGACCACGAAAAAATGCTTGAACTCCCGTCTTCTGAAATATCTGAAGAAGAGAAAAAAATTGCAAACTACATAGTAAATGAAATCCCTGACAAAGCCTGTATTCAGCTTGGAATAGGCGGAATGCCGGATGCTGTGGGCAAAATGCTTGCTAAATCGGATCTTAAGGACCTTTCTGTGCACAGCGAAATGATGGTTGATGCATTTATGCACATGCATAATTCAGGTGTTGTTACAAACAAGTACAAAGAGTTCTGTCCCGGAAAAACTACTTATTCATTTGCACTGGGAAGCAGCGAGCTTTATGATTTTCTTCACAACAACAGTGGATGCGCAAGTTATTCAGTTGAATGGATTAACACACCCTCTGTAATATCATCGATTTCAAATTTTATGTCGATAAACAATGCCATAGAAACTGATCTTTTCGGCCAGGTTTCATCTGAATCATCTGGCACCAGACAGATTTCAGGCACAGGCGGACAATTCGATTTCCATTACGGAGCTTATCATTCTCCGGGAGGCAAAGCCTTTATATGCTTTACTTCAACCAAAACTCTTAAAAACGGGGAAAAAGTTTCAAGAATAAAACCTTTTCTAAGCCCCGGCACAATTGTAACCCTTCCAAGAACAGCAGTGCATTATGTTGTTACTGAATACGGAATAGTATCACTTAAAGGTAAATCTACATGGGAAAGGGCAGAAGCTCTTATTTCCATAGCCCATCCAGATTTCAGAGAAGAACTGATCAAAGAGGCTGAAAAAATGAATATATGGAAGAAATCTTCAAAAAAAGGCGGGGAAAAATATACAGAGTCTGTTAAAATGGCGGGTTAGTATAAAACTCAAAATTCCCTGCTTAAAATATTATGCAGGGGATTTTGAAACTTATTGTTTAAAACTTCTTGCAGCAGCAACAGCTTTTTTCCAGCCTGAATAAAGATCATCAGATTTTTTTTCGTTCATCTGAGGAGTAAAAGTGCTCTCAACAGCCCACTGTCTGGTAATTTCATCTTTATTCTGCCAGAAACCGACAGCAAGACCGGCAAGATATGCGGCTCCAAGAGCTGTGGTTTCAATGCACTCAGGTCTTTCAACATCGGATTTTAAAATATCGCTTTGAAACTGAAGCAGGAAATTGTTT
>JBNJDM010000096.1:0-8015 GCA_051744925.1 Thermodesulfobacteriota bacterium
GATCTGCAGCAAAGAGAACTGACCTTAAATTTATCAGGAAACTGTCTTATTATACTTAATGTGCTTAACCCGATAGATCCTGTTGATCCAAGAACTGCAATATGTTTCATTTAAAACCTTAAATATTTAAAAAAATATAAAAAAACGGTGCGGCAAAAAGCAGGCCGTCTATTCTGTCAAGAATTCCTCCGTGTCCGGGAAGAATAGTTCCTGAATCTTTAACATTAAAAACTCTTTTAAGCATAGATTCAAAAAGATCGCCAAGAGGTGTTGCAATACCTGCGGCAATACCGCAAAGCAATGCATTAAAAAAAGGAACAAAGTCAAGAAATAAAAGCTTGAATACAACAGCTGTCATAATAGAGAGTATAAATCCGCCTGCAAATCCTTCCACAGTTTTTTTGGGACTTACCCTTGGCATAAGTTTGGTTTTTCCAAAAGTTCTTCCTGCATAAAAAGCTCCGGTATCTGAGGCAAAAACAGCAACAAGAACAAAAAATATAAGTGCAGCTCCGCTTTGCTCCTGACGTATGAATCCAAGAAAGGAAAGAAAAACTGATGTATAAACAAAACCTGAGAAAATGTAGACAACACCTTTAAAATGCTCTTCAGATTCGTCAAAATACTTAAGACCGCCATACAAAATTATCCCTGCAGATAATAGTATAACCAGAAAGTATAAATGACCTGAATAAAATGAAGCAAAATGTACAAAAGGAATTAAAAAAAACGGTATTATTACCGGAATTTTAAGGGAAGATCTGTCAAGGGAAGTTATAGAGTTCCACTCATATAATGCTGTTCCTGAAACAAAAACAAGCAGAAGTGTTAATAAAAAAGCCCCTCCTTTTAAAATAACAAGAACAAGAAGAGGCAGAGCAATCAAAGCTGTAACCCAACGGTTTATATGTGAAGTTTCCAAAATATATCCTTAAATTTAAATTTTGCTTTTTATAATCCTTGTGAAAAAGTTAAAAAATGCATAACAAAAATTCTGTTTTACGGCAATTCAGGAATTACAGCTTTCCAAACCTTCTTTCCCTTGTCTGATAGCTTTTTATTATATTTACAAACTCTTCACCTGTAAAATCAGGCCATAAAGTCTTTGTAAAAAAAAGCTCTGAATATGAAAGCTGCCAGATCATAAAATTGCTCAGCCGCATTTCTCCGCTGGTTCTTATTAAAATATCAGGATCAGGAATATCTTTTGTGTAAAGATTTGAACTTATAAAATCTTCATCTATTTCGCTGATATCTTTTTTGCCGCTTAAAACTTGTTCAGCAGCTTTTCTGCAGGCATTTACAATATCCTGTCTTCCACCGTAGCTTAAACAAAGATTTAAATTCAAAGCAGTATTTAATTTTGTCTCTTCTATTAATGCAAAAAGGTTTTTACTGACTTTATCCGGAAGTCTGTCAAGCTCACCAAATGCATTTAATCGGATATTATTTTTTAAAAAATTATCCCGCTCATTTTTTATAAATTTATCAAGAAGAGACATAAGAGCAGACACCTCAGTCTTTGGTCTGCTCCAGTTTTCAGTGGAAAAAGCATATAAAGTTAAATTATCAAGACCTATTTCACCTGAAACTTCAACAATATTCCTGATTGCATCGGCACCTTTTTCATGGCCGTTAACCCTGTTGAGCAGCCTTTTTTTAGCCCATCTGCCGTTTCCATCCATAATAACTGCTACATGGGCCGGAAAATTTTCATCAGAAAGCCCGTATTTCTGCAAATTATCAGAATTAGAATTCAAGAATTTCTTTTTCCTTTTCTTTGTTCAGATCATCTATTGTCTTAATCTTTGCATCAGTGATCTTTTGAATCTCTTCCTGGCCTTTAAACATATCGTCTTCAGATATATCACTGTCTTTTTTCATGGTTTTAAGCTCATCATTGGCATCTCTTCTTATATTTCTTATGCCTACCTTGTAATCTTCAGTGATTTTGTTTATCTGTTTTACTATATCTTTTCTGCGCTCTTCGGTAAGAGGCGGTACAGTAATCCTTATTACTTTTCCGTCGTTGGAAGGTGTAACTCCGATATTTGCTTTTAAGATAGCCTTTTCAATATCATTAATGCTTGTTGCATCCCAGGGCTGAATAACAACCATTCTGCTTTCAGGAACTGTAATTGAAGCAAGCTGATTTAACGGAGTTTTAGTACCGTAATAATCGACACTAATACCGTCGACAAGGCCTGCAGATGCACGACCGGTTCTGACTTTCTGCAATTCACCTTTTAATGCTTCCACAGCTTTTTTCATTTTTTGTTTTGAATCTTCAAGTACTTCTTTAACCATGGTCTGCTCCTCTTTACTATTTAGTTGCTGAACGAAAACTGCCTTTTTGTTAATTTCTGAGTTAGATAAAAAATTTAATTTTTAAAATACTCCAGTATTTTTGCAGTTAAATTTTTCCTCCGCCGTAACTGAACAAAAATTCCGGTCTTCGGCCAGTTACTATCTGTTTCTGATTATGGTTCCCACAGATTCTCCGCTGATTATTCTGTCAATTGCGCCTTTGTTTTTCAAATTAAAAACACAAAGCGGTAAATCATGATCCATGGCAAGCGAAATAGCCGTCATATCCATAACCTTAAGCTGTTTTTCCAGAACTTGCATATAAGTAAGAGTTTCATAAAAAACTGCATCAGGGTTTTCAACAGGGTCGCTGTCGTAGACTCCGTTAACTTTTGTAGCTTTGAGAAGGAGCTGAGCATGTATTTCATGAGCTCTTAAAACTGCGGCAGTATCAGTGGTAAAGTAAGGACTTCCTGTTCCTGCGCCGAATATAACAATCCTTTTCTTTTCAAGATGCCTTACTGCTCTTCTTAGTATAAAAGGCTCAGCAACTTCATCCATTGATATGGCACTTTGAACTCTTGTTGGAATACCTTTTTTTTCAAGGGCATTCTGAAGAGCAAGGCTGTTCATTACAGTAGCAAGCATTCCTATATGATCGGCCGGAGCTCTGTCCATACCGTAAGTTCCTGCAGCAACGCCCCTGAAGATATTGCCGCCTCCAACTACCAGAGCAACTTCCATATTTTTGTTGTATAGTTCTTCAATCTCAGAAGCAACATATTTAAGGGTCTCAGGGCACAGACCATAGCCCTGATCACCCATTAGAGCCTCGCCGCTTAATTTAAGAAGAACTCTTCTAAATTCTGGCTCGGACAATTTTTAACCTCCGATCTGAAATCTGGAGAATTTATTCACAATTATATTTTCACCAATTTTAGCAACCAGCTCATTTATGACATCCTGAACAGAAAGCTTTGGATCTTTTACATAAGGCTGTGTAAGAAGGCATGCATCTTTGTAGAATTTTTCCATTTTACCATCGACTATTTTCTCGATAATATTTTCCGGCTTACCCATTTCCCTTACCTGATCTTCATAAAGCTTTCTTTCACGGTCACATGCTTCCTTTGGAAGATCATCAGGAATAATAGCTTCCGGAGCACTTGCAGCAATATGCATTGCAATATTTTTACAAAATTCAATAAAATCTTCATTTTTTGCAACAAAATCAGATTCGCAGTTTACTTCAACAAGAACGCCGATTTTGCCGCCCATGTGAATATAAGATTCGATTCTTCCTTCAGAAACATCCTTATCTGCTCTTTTCTTGGCTGTTGCAAGGCCTTTTTTACGAAGAAAATCAACAGCTTTTTCCATATCTCCGTCACACTCTTTAAGAGCCTGCTTACAATCCATAATTCCGGCACCGCTTTTATAGCGAAGCTCCTTTACGTCCTGGGCACTAATATCTGCCATATTAAACTCCCTTTATTTTTTTAGTTGCTGAACGAAAACCTACTTTTTTGCCCGGTTAAAAGTCGGATTAAAAACTATAAATTCAAGATACATAGGTATTATTGAATTTAAAATTTTTCATTTTTTTCCTGAACAAAAAATTCCGGTTTTCGTCCAATTACTATTTTACAATTTATTCTGTTTCACTTTCTGAATCAGAAGATGTTTTCTTTTTTACAACCTCTACTACAGGTCCGTCTTCACCGTCTGATATTACTTTTCTTTCACCCGGCTTCAGATCCTCACCTGAGTCTTTTTTACCCGTACTCTCCTTGTCTGAATCTGACTGCATCTTTTCTTCATACTTATTGCGTCCGTCAATGCAGGCATCAGCTATTTTAGATGCGATAAGAGTGATTGATCTTATTGCATCATCATTTCCGGGGATAACAAAATCTATATCATCAGGATCGCAGTTTGTATCAACAAGAGCTACCACAGGAATTCCGAGTTTTTTTGCTTCTTTTACAGCAATAGCTTCGTTTTTCGGATCGATCACAAATACTGCTCCGGGCAGATTCTTCATATTCTGAATACCGCCAATATTGTCATCAAGCTTTGTTCTTTCTTTCTGAAGCTGGATTTTTTCTTTATTGGGGAACAGTTCTATTCTTCCGTCATTTTCGATTTCATGAAGATACTTAAGCCTGTCGATACTGTGCTTGATAGTCTTAAAGTTGGTAAGCATTCCGCCGAGCCATCTGTAATGAACATAAAACATTTCAGCGCGGTTTGCCTCTTCATAAATAATCTCTCTTGCCTGTCTTTTTGTTCCCACAAACAAAACACTTTGACCGCTTTCAGCAACTTCTTCAATAAAATCGTACGCTTTATTAAACATTGCAAGTGTCTGCTGAAGATCAACAATATATATTCCGTTTCTTGCGCCGAATATATAAGGTTTCATTTTCGGATTCCATCTTCTTGTCTGGTGACCGAAATGGACACCTGCTTCAAGAAGTTCTTTCATTGTTACATAAGCCATAAATTTCTCCTTTTTGGTTATTCATCCGCTTCCATCCTCTTTTATTCCGACCTTTTCGGCACCGGGAATAAAAATCAGGAAACGTGCGTATTACAAAACAGCTCTTAATAACAAATATTGAATTCTATTTCAAGAGCGTATCTGTTTTTAACAATTTTTTTAAAAATATAATTAATAAAGTTCTTAAACTATTTTTTTCTTATTACAGCAACCCTGTCTTTATCAGTAAAATCTTTTACCATTTCTTCAAAAAAAAGATCTGCCCTTCTGCTTACAAGTTCTTTAATACCTTCTTTCTGATCAAAACCTGCTTCCATTATAATAAACGAATCTTTTTTCATATATAATGATGCATCTTTGATTATAAGTCTTAAGCAGTCAAGCCCGTCATCTCCTCCGTCAAGGGCTTTGCAGGGCTCATAAAGTTTAATTTCAGGCTGGAGATTTTCTATGTCAGCTGTCTTTATATAGGGAGGATTGGACACAATTATATCAAAACATTCATAAGGTTTAAATCCGGAAAACCAGTCAGAGAGAACTAAGCTTAAATTTTCAATTTTATTTATTTTTTTGTTATGCTCTGCTGTTTTTAGTGCTTCAAAAGAAGTATCTGCTGCATAAACTTGTGAGTTTGAAAAATAATCAGCAAGACAAACTGCAATAATTCCGCTTCCTGTACCAAGATCAAGAATTTTTAAGCTATCTTGTTTTTTATCCTGAAAATAATTACAAACTGTTTTTATAAGTGTTTCTGTATCAGGTCTCGGGATAAGAACATTCTCATCAACGTAAAAGTCGAGATCAAAAAAAGATTTTTTATTTGTAATATATGACACAGGCTCAAAATTAATACGCCTTTTAATATATGACTTATAAAGTGATAATTCGCTGTCTAGCAACGGCTTGTCAAAATTTATATACAAGGAGACCCTTGAACACTGCAGAACTTCACACAAAAGAAGCTCTGCAGTAAGTCTCGGACTTTCAATATTTTTTCCCTTAAAATAATCTTTAGTCCATGCAATCAGTTTTGATACAGTCCATGCTGATTCAGACTGAGAAGCATTACTGTTCTGCATCCTGAAGAGCCTTTGCATTGTAGTGTGCGGACAAAGCATCGGTAAGAGGGGCAAGATCTCCTTCCATTATATTATCAAGCTTATACAGTGTAAGATTAATTCTGTGATCTGTAACTCTTCCCTGGGGAAAATTATAAGTACGTATTCTTCCGCTTCTGTCGCCTGTGCCTACCTGATCTTTTCTGTCCTGTGATCTTTTTTCATTCTGCTCCTGGATCACTGCGTCAAGAATTCTCGCCTTAAGAACCTTCATCGCCTTCTCTCTGTTTTTATGCTGAGATTTCTGATCCTGGCATGTAGCGATTACTCCTGTGGGATTATGAGTTATCCTGACAGCCGAATCGGTTGTGTTTACTGACTGACCGCCCGGACCTGAGGCACGGAAATAATCAATTCTAAGATCTGATGGATCAATGTGAACATCAACATCCTCTGCTTCGGGAAGAACCGCAACAGTTACAGCTGAAGTATGTATTCTGCCCTGTGTTTCAGTTGAGGGAACTCTCTGAACTCTGTGGGTACCGCTTTCATATTTGAAAATCCTGAAAACATCCTTCCCTTTTATATGGACTGTCACTTCTTTAAACCCGCCTGAGCCTGAAATACTTGAATCCATAATTTCAAGCTTCATTTTGAGCATTTCAGCATACTTGCTGTACATCCTGAAAAGATCGGCAGCAAAAAGACCGGCCTCATCACCGCCTGTACCTGCCCTGATCTCCAGAATAACATCCTTGGAATCATTTGGATCCTTAGGGATAAGAAGATATTTCAGCTCTTCTTCCTTTTTTTCTTTAAGTTCATCAAGCTCAGGAAGTTCCTCTGCAGCAAGCTCACTCATTTCAGGATCACTGTCTTTCAAAAGTTCCTTGTGCTCCTGAATCTCATTAAGAACTTCTTTATACTCTCTGTATTTTTCAACAAGAGGAGTAATTTCAGCATGTTCAAGCATATATTTCTGGTAAGCTTCCCTGTCGTTAATTACAGCAGGATCGCTCATCAGCTGTTCAAGCTTTTCAAATCTGTCTTCAACACCTTCTAATTTTTCATACATATCGGGCTACCTGTTAATAAAAACAAAAAAGCGTCTCATTTAATAGTGATTGGCCGAAAACCAGAATTTTTTGTTCAGTTTAAGGCAGATGAAAAATTTAACCGCAGGAATACTGAAGTATTTTGAGGATTAAATTTTTCATCTAACGCAGAACTGGGCAAAAAAGGCAGTTTTCGTTCAGCAACTAAATAATAATGAAAACGCTTTTTAAATTGGCAGAAAATATTTATTTCTTGGAAATCTTCGCCTGATACTGACCGTATTTCTTTCTGAATCTGTCAACACGTCCTTCTGTATCCACAAGCTTCTGCTTTCCTGTGAAGAAAGGATGACATTTGGAACAGATTTCAACGCTCATATCTTTTTTTGTAGAACCTACCTCTACCACATGGCCGCAGGCACATGCAATTTTTGTTTCTTCATATTCAGGATGAATTCCCTGTCTCATTTTCTCTCTCCTGTCCGACTTTTCAAATTAAGTATTCATAGACTCCAAAAAATTCTCATTATTTGAAGTGCTGCTCATTTTATCAATCAAAAATTCCATACTGTCAACACTATTAAGGTTGGCAAGCAATTTTCTTAATATCCATACCCTGTTAAGCACACCCTGGTCAAGAAGAAGATCTTCTTTTCTTGTGCCTGATTTTTTAATATCAAGAGCAGGATAGACTCTTCTGTCTGCAAGTTTTCTGTCGAGAACAATCTCCATATTACCTGTTCCCTTGAATTCCTCAAAAATAACTTCATCCATCCGGCTTCCTGTATCAACAAGAGCTGTTGCAATAATTGTAAGACTTCCGCCTTCTTCAACATTTCTTGCAGCACCGAAAAATCTCTTTGGCCTGTGAAGAGCATTTGAGTCAACACCACCTGAAAGAACCTTGCCGCTTGGTGGTATCACAGAGTTGTATGCTCTTGCAAGTCTTGTGACTGAATCAAGAAGAATAACAACATCCTGCTTATGCTCCACTAGACGCTTTGCCTTTTCAATAACCATTTCCGCAACCTGCACATGCCTTTCTGCAGGTTCATCAAATGTTGAACTTATAACTTCAGCATTAACATTTCT
>JBNJDM010000097.1:0-8004 GCA_051744925.1 Thermodesulfobacteriota bacterium
CCACAAAAGCGTAATTCAAAGAATTAATGCAGATATCGGATATAAGCCTGATAATTTACCTGACAAGTACACAGTTGTTTCCTGATATATCGTTAACCCGTATTTCTAAATAAAGCAGGCGAAGGCACCTTTTCACAGTGACCATCGCCTCCGTGAGGTGCAAAAGAATTAAAGAAAATCCTTGTCAAAATTTTGCCGGAAGACTGAAAATCGTTTTTAGTAGACCAAATAGCCTTAGTCATATAGCCGGAAACAAGAATAAATTTGGTCTGGTGATCTTAGACTTTAGATTTTTTAGAAGAAGAAAATAAATAATTATATCTTCATATGTTTCTTAATGATATAAAATGAATAACAGTTTTCTCGAAATATATTTTAGGTGTAAACATAATAGTTTTTTTATACTTACTTTGATATACATCAAAAGAGTGTTTAAGATTTTGGAATCATTTGTTTTTTAAATTCTGGTTTTTGATTGAAAAACAGTTTGATGTCATCAGCAACGACCTTTACTCTTGACATCAATACAAATGGTTAATAAATCAAATGCTTGTTTAATCTAAAAATTATAAGTTTTTGTAAATGAGTTTCTTATTTTTTAAAAATTATGTAACTCAGGAAGCGGAGCTTTGTCTGAAATACGCAGTATAGAACAATACTAAATTTTTCTAATGTGTTTATTGTAAAAAATTTGATGAAAAAAGAATTTTATAGTACAGTCTAATTCGAACGTTCAAATTATAAAATTAAATTTTTAAATAAGTTGGTTTATATTTATATCTAAAGTCTTTTAGATTGTTTTAAGCTGAACGTATTTATTTTAACCCGCAACTGGGCAAAAAAAGCAGTTTTAGTTCAGCAATCACTTAAGTTTTATTATGTCAGGCGGTTTTATAATGAAAATTTGCATAATTGCTGGTGCAAGACCGAATTTTATGAAAATTTCTCCGATAATTCGTGAGATAAAAAAACATAAAGATTTAGAATATTTTTTAGTTCATACAGGCCAGCATTATGACTTTGAAATGTCCGAAGCTTTTTTTGCAGACCTTGAAATACCCCAGCCGGAATACTTTCTTAATGTAGGTTCAAAAAGTCATGCCAAACAGACAGCTGATATTATGTCTGGTTTTGAAGATGTATGCATAGAAAAAAAACCGGATTTAATTCTTGTTGTAGGTGATGTTAATTCAACAATGGCTGCTGCTCTGGTTGCAAAAAAAATGGAAATAAAAGTAGCTCATGTTGAAGCCGGTCTTAGGAGTTTTGATTTATCAATGCCCGAAGAAATAAACAGAATGGTAACTGATTCAATCTCTGATTATTTTTTTACAACCGAGACTGCAGCTGATGAAAATCTTTTAAAAGAAGGCAAAGATAAGAATTCAGTTTTTTTTGTAGGCCATGTTATGATAGATAATCTTTTGTATCAGGCTGAAAAATTAAAAAACGAATCTTATCCTGAACTTGAATCTATTAAAAAAAACAAATATTTTTTTATGACTCTCCACCGACCTTCAAATGTTGACGATAAAAATACACTTCAGCAGATATTTGACGCTTTAAATACAATAGCAGAAGAGATTCCTTTTATTTTCCCGGTGCATCCAAGAACCAGAAAAAAAATCGAAGATTTTAATATTAATATTTCTCCTGAAATAACCTGCATCAAACCACTTGGATTTAAAGAATCACTGTTTTTGTGGAAAGATTCTCAGGCTGTGTTTACTGACAGCGGAGGTCTTCAGGAAGAAACCACAGGGCTTGGCATTCCATGCTTTACTTTGCGTTATAATACAGAAAGACCTGTAACTGTTGAAAAAGGTTCAAATATTCTTTTAGGCAATGAAAAAGATAATATACTTAAAGCATATAATAAATTTAAAACAGGTGATGTAAAGCAGGGAATTATTCCTGATTTATGGGACGGAAAAGCTTCAGAAAGAATTGTTTCAGTCCTTCTTAATCACAAAAGTTACTAAATTAGTATTTTGCTGAAAACGAAATTTTAGTTCAGCATATAAATTTATTATTACCGGATTATTACTTTAAAAAAGAGCTTTTAAATAATGGCAGATTTAACATCATCATCGCAGTTAAAGCCTGATCACATAATAGAAATTGTTTTACGATACAGGTGGATTCTTTTAGTATTCATGGCTTTGGCTCTCAGCTTCGGCCTGGTCAAAGCCCTAACCTCCCAAAGAATTTATGAAGCAAACACTTTAATACTTGTCCAGCCTCAGAAAGTTCCGCAGAAATTTGTAAGCTCGGTTGTGTCAACAGGAATTGAAGCAAGAATCAGTACAATATCACAGCAGATAATGAGCAGAAGCAACCTTGAAAATATTATAGATGAGTTCGGTTTGTTTGTTGAAAAAGAAGATATGTATCTTGAAGATAAGATAAAAAATTTAAGACAAAGAATAGATGTAAACATAACAAGGGCAAGACACGGTTCAGAAGCTTTTACTGTAAAGTATAAGGGAAGTGATCCTGAAAGAGTTATGAGAATAACAAATACTCTTGCAGGATTTTTTATGGATGAAAACTTAAAAGTAAGAGAGGCCCAGGCTGTCGGAACAAGTGAATTTCTTGAAGTAGAACTTGAAAAAACAAGAAAAAAACTTGAGCACATGGAACAAAGGCTGAGTGCTTTCAGAACGAAACATATGGGAGGCCTTCCGGACGAGATAGAAAGTAACCTGAGAACACTGGACAGGCTTCAGAAACAACTGGAAAGTAAACAGGAAGCTTTGGCAGAAAGTAAAAAAAATCTTGCTTCTTTAAAATCTGAGCTTTCTTCACAAAACGAAAATTCATTTTCAACAGATGATCTTTTTTCTTTTGATGAAGAAAGTTCGGTTATGTCAGAAGAAGAAGAAAAACTAAATAAATTAAAAGAGTTAAAAGAAAATCTCCTTCTTAAATATACTGAAAAGCATCCTGATGTTGCCAAACTTACAGCCAGAATAGAAAAACTGGAAAATACAATAGCAGAAAAGACTGCTGAAACAGAAAAAAATAAAGACGAGAACTTAGAATTTGAAACTGAAGAAAACGGTGATGAAAAAGAATCTGAAGAAATGAATTTTGGTTTAATGGGTATAGAAACTCAGGTAACTGAAGCCGAATTAAATATTAAATCTCTTGAACAAGATATCCAAAAGATAGAACAGAAAATGGATATTTATCAAAAACGAGTTGAAAATACACCTAAAATTGAACAAAAAATGCAGGCTTTGAAAAGAGATTATAATAATATTAATGCTATATACAATTCTTTGCTGGACAGAAAACTTGAAGCAGAAATTTCAGTAAATATGGAGAAAAAACAAAAAGGTGAACAGTTTCGCATTTTAGATCATGCAAGAAAGCCTCAGAAGCCGATTTCACCGGATATAAAAAAGATATTTGTTCTTTTTTTCGGAGCAGGAGCAGCTCTTGCAGGAGGACTTTCCTTTATACTTTATGTTTTTGATGACAGTGTAAGAAGAAAAGAAGAGATTGAAGATTTAGGGCTGAATGTAATTGCGGAAGTCGGAGAGCTTGAGTCTTCCGGAGCAATAATAAAAAAGAAATTGGAAATACTCGGTTTAGGCTTTTTGTCATTATATGTTCTTTTAATTATGGGTATTTTCTTCGGCATTAACAGTATTGGGATCGACAGAGCTATTGATTTGGTAAAATCATTTGTTTAAGCTTTTGACTTAAACTTACTTAAGCACTGATCTTACCTGTAATTAGTAATTGGCCGAAAAAAGAACTGTTCATTAAGCAACTAATCAGGATTCAAAATAATGGAGACTTAAGTGGGAAAGATTTCTAAAGCACTTGAAAAATCACAGGAAAATTTTTTGGATGATTTAAATAGTTCAGATGTTACTGAAGAAAAAAAAGAAAATAAAACCTCTGACCAGGTTTCTGATGAATCCGGAATTTCAGAAAAAAACTATAACGATGAAAAAGAGGATAACTTCAGTTACAGAGGAAATGTCTGTGAAAATCTCATAACAGTAAATAAGCCTCATTCCGTTGAATCTGAACAGTTCAGAATTTTAAAAAATACCATAATGTTTCCTGAATCAGGCAAAAGACCGAAGACTATTATGGTGACAAGTACTGACAAGGGAGAAGGCAAATCATTTGTAGCTTCAAACCTTGCTGTAACCATAGCAGCAAGTATTGATAATTATGTTGTTTTGCTTGATGCAGATTTAAGAGACCCGTCTGTCCATGATATTTTTGGAATAAAAAACTCTGTAGGACTTTCTGATTACCTTGATTCTCAGGTTGATCTGCCGGCTGTTCTTAAAAAAACATTTTTGGCAAAACTTACTTTGATTCCAGCAGGACCTTCCCCTCTTAACCCGTCAGAGCTTCTTTCTTCTGATCATATGAAAAGATTGATAAAAGAGCTTGAAACAAGATATGACGACAGGTTTTTAATAATCGATACTCCTCCTCCCTATGTAACATCTGAAGCCAATGCTCTTGCGACATACGTAGACGGAGTAATAATTGTAGCAAAATACGGTTCTACCAAAAAGAAAAGACTTAAAGATATAGTAGATACTTACGGAAAAGAGAAAATTTTAGGTGTGGTTAATAACTTTTCAAGAGGTAAGTTCGGAGTTGGTTATTACTATGATAATAAATATATTAATAATAAAAAAGAGAAATAGGATAAATGCTTAGATTATTAAGACAATATTTTCCTGTAAGGAATATAGTCTTTTTTGTTCTCGAAGGCTTTGTAATTTTTGCTACTTTTCTTCTTATATCTGTAGTTTTAACAGTATCGCCATCTTATTGGTTTGATTTTTTACTGGTATGCAGAATTGGCTTTGTTACATTCGTATGCCTTGTATGCCTTTATTACAATGATTTATATGATTTTGAAGTGGTAAAGACCCTTCCGGAGATGGGAATAAGGCTTCTCCAGTCTCTGGGAGCGGCATCAATAATACTTGCCTGTATTTATTATTTTTTTCCTTTGGTTGTTATAAAAGAAAAAGTTTATGTAATAAGTGTAATCCTTCTTATTTTTTTTATTACAGGATGGCGGTTTTTATATTTAATAATATTGAGAAAAGGCTGGTTTAATGAAGGAATATTGATTGTAGGATCAAGCGATATTTCACTTGAAATAAGCAGTATTATAAAAAACACTTTAGACTGCGGCTATTGTGTTAAAGGTTTTTTCCCGGATGTTAATGAGGGTAAAGACGAAAGCATAGAAATTTTTGAAAACATTCCTTTTTATTATAATCTTCAAAATCTTTATACCACTGCAGAATCAGCAAAAGTAAAAAAAATCGTGGTATCTTTTAAAGAAAGAAGAGGTTCTTTTCCCATGAGAGAACTTATTCAGTGCAGGGTTAAAGGTCTTCAGGTTATAGACGGTGCTACTTTTTATGAACAGTTAACAGGAAAAATACCTGTAAGCAGTATAGATCCTTCATGGCTTGTTTTTTCAAGCGGATTTAAAAAATCGCTTCTTCGCGTATATCTTAAGCGGTTAACAGATCTAACAGGCTCTTTGATTTTACTAATTCTTTTATCACCGTTTATGCTTTTAGTTGCTTTGCTCATTAAAATCGATTCCAAAGGTCCTGTAACTTTTTCACAGGACAGAGTCGGTAAAAATAAAAAAGAATTTATGATGCATAAATTCAGATCCATGGTTCAGGATGCAGAAAAAATTTCAGGTCCGGTTTGGGCAGGAGAAGATGATCCAAGAATAACAAGAGCAGGAAAATTTATCAGAAAATTCAGAATAGATGAACTACCTCAGTTATGGAATGTCTTAAAGGGAGAAATGAGTCTTGTCGGACCAAGGCCTGAAAGAAAACATTTTACAGATCAGCTTGAACAGCAAATCCCTTTTTATGCTCAGCGTTTTATTGTAAAGCCCGGACTTACAGGCTGGGCACAGATATGCTTTGATTACGGAGCTACAGTTGAAGATGCTGCTGAAAAATTAAATTATGAATTGTTTTATATAAAGAATATGACGACTTCATTTGATATATTTATACTTTTGAGAACTGTAAAAGTAGTTTTATTCGGAAAAGGTTCCAGGTAAAAAACATAAAAAGGAAACAGCAATGAAAATATTTAAAGTCTTTTTAACAATCCTTGTTACTGCAGTATTTTGTTTATCATACTTTTCCCCTGTTTCTGCAGAAAATGAAGATAAAGACAAGAAATATCTTATTGGCGAAGGTGATGTATTAAACATAAATGTATGGAAAGAGCCTGATTTAACGCAGGAATCAATCAGGGTAAGAATAGACGGCAAAATCACTTTTCCTCTTTTGGATGATATCCAGGCTTCAGGGCTTACAACAATGGAACTTAAAGACGTAATAACAAAAAAGCTCGGAGATTTTGTTGAAGCTCCCACAGTTACAGTCACCCTTCTTGATGCGGCAAGCAAAAAATTTTACATTTTAGGCGAAATTCAAAAAACAGGTGAATATCCAATTCTGAAAAACTTAACAGTTATGCAGGCTTTTGCTCTGGCCGGCGGTTTTACAGAATGGGCCTCAAAAAAAGAAATACTCCTTTTCAGATATGAAAACGGAAAACAAAAAAAGATAGTAATTAATTATAAAGATATTGTTAAAGGCGATTTTTCCAAAAATATACCGGTAAGAGCCGATGATATTATTGTTGTCCCATAAAGGTGTTAAAGTGAAAAAATTTGTTTTTCTGCTTATTTTTACAATCTTTTTTTTTAATTCAGTCTGCTGCTTCGGCTTAACGACTTTTACACCCGGAATATCAGTAAAAGGCAACTATACTGATAATTATAATCAGACAGAATCTGAACTTAAAGAAGATGACTATTCAACACAATACAGCCTTGATTTTTCGTTAAACTCAGAAACTAAAAGGTCAAGTACAAGTATTAACTACTCCCCTTCCTATGTAGACAGCAAAGATCATGATGAAGATGATTCAATAAATCATATTTTTAATTTAAATTCTTTATTCAATTTAACAAAGCACAGTGACTTAGGTTTTAATAATTCATTTGAAAAAAGCAGAAAAAGAGCCTTGAGAACAGGAACCTGGGAAGATACAAATACTTTTAATGCTTCTGTAAACTTTAACAACAGATTTGATAAAAGAAGCACCAGAGGAGGAAGACTTTCTTTTACTTCCTCAGATTCTGAAGGTGAAAATGCAGATGATCATCAGACTGTAAGTACAGGATTAAACCTGTCGCACTGGTTCAGTGTAAGATACGGTTATGATGCAGGAGTTTCAGCAGAAAAAACAATGTATGATTCTTCACAGGAAGATAAAGATACTTATAAAGGAAATATTAAGTTTTCCAGAAAATTTACAAAACATTTAAACGGATATATTGCTTATAATCACTCGCTTTCAATAGAAGACAGTGAAGAACATACAGTATATAATCCGTCTGCAGGTTTTGACTGGGAAATAAGCAAAACCTCTAAATTCTCTCTTGGAGCAGGTGTTCTTTTTCATGACTATTCTGATCAGAAAAACTCAAATGACTTATTTGTAAATGCAGATATTTTCAAGCTTTTCGACTTCAGTAAAAGAGGCTCATTCACCATAAGCGCTACAAGCGGATATGAAGAAACAAATGAAGATGCAGCAAGCCTGGGGTTTAATATTTATTATCAGGGAGGCTGCAATTTTAATTACAGACTAACAAAAAGGCTTTCATGGAATTTATCATCTTCATATAAAAACCAGGAGTTCAAAGAAGCTGATGAAAGAACTGACAATACTTTAAATGCAAGTACCGGACTAAACTGGACTTTGCTCAGATGGCTCAATATGAATATCGGTTACACATATACAAATTTTCAGACAGATTCATCTGAAAGAACAGATTATGAAGAAAATACAGCATATATTAGCTTCAGCGCATCTCCGGCAAGACCTTCAAGAATGGAAGAAGGTGATATTAGAAAAAAAGCTGAAAAACAGATTTACGGGAAATAAAATATCGTGGAA
>JBNJDM010000098.1:0-7774 GCA_051744925.1 Thermodesulfobacteriota bacterium
TTATTAATATAACAATTTAGTCATAAAAAAGACTTGATCAGCAGACTCCTGTTTGATTAAAATTCAAAAAATTTAATAGTAGGCAACCGGAAATCAGTATTTTGCAAAGTTAATGCCGGGATTGATTATACTACCAGTCAGTCATAAGGCAGTTTGTAAAGTTTTTCGGTTTTTACCGTACAAAATTAGAAATTAACTATAATGAAGGAGTTTGATTATGAGTATGCTTCGTTTTACAAAAAACAATGATGTTCTTGGTACAGTTAACAGGGGTAATCCCTGCGAGTCGAGTCTTTGTACTCTCTGCCGTGCTGACTGTGCAGGAAAGTGTGAAACATGGATGTCTTCCATGGTTGGAAGAAAGCTTTTATATCCAAGAGATTTCGGTGTTGTTACAGCAGGCGGAAATAATATAACACATCAGGGTATTTCTTATAATGCTTTAAGGATCCAGGGTTATGCATACGGTTCAAAAGGTCTTGCACCCGGTCTTTCCAATGATCCTGACGATTGTATATTTCCAAATGTTTCTCTTGAGACTGAATTTGGAAATGAAATAAAAACCAAGGCAAGAATACCTGTAATGACAGGTGCTCTGGGATCTACATTTATTGCTGCAAAGTACTGGGATTCATTTGCAATAGGATGTTCACTTGTAGGTGCTCCGATTGTTGTAGGTGAAAACGTTGTAGGTGTTGACAAGGAATCTGTTCTTAAAGGCGGAAGAATCACAAAGGCTCCCGAGCTTGACAGAAGAGTAGATACTTATCTTAGATATTTTGACGGATATGGTGCAATAATTGTTCAGTTGAATGTTGAAGATACAAGAAACGGGGTTGCTGAATATATTGCAGAAAAGTATGGAGATAAAGTTATAATTGAGCTTAAGTGGGGACAGGGCGCCAAGGATATAGGTGGTGAAATTCAGGTTAAAAGCCTTGAGTATGCTCAATTCCTAAAGGCCAGAGGATATGTGGTTGACCCTGATCCTGAAAAGGAATCAGTTAAAGAGTCGTTTAAAAACGGTTCAATTAAATCTTTTGCACGTCACAGCAGGCTAGGAGCTACAAACCTTGGTAATGTAGATCAGGTTAGAGAAGATTTCATGAAAAGTGTTGAGTATTTAAGAAGTCTTGGTTTTAAAAGAATTTCTCTTAAAACAGGTGCTTACGGAATGGAAGCTCTTGCAATGGCTATTAAGTTTGCTTCTGAAGCTAAGCTTGATCTTCTTACAATCGACGGCGCAGGCGGCGGAACAGGTATGAGCCCATGGAATATGATGCAGAGCTGGGGTGTTCCTTCTGCAGTTCTTCATGCAAAAGCACATGAATATGCTGAAATGCTTGCTGCAGCAGGTGAATATGTTCCTGATCTTTCATTTGCAGGCGGTTTTGCTCTTGAAGACAGTATATTCAAAGGTCTTGCTCTTGGAGCTCCTTATACAAAAATGATCTGTATGGGAAGATCTCTTATGGTTCCCGGATTTTTGGGCTCCAATGTTGAAGGTGCTCTTGTTCCTGAAAGAAGAGAAGCTGTTAATGGTAACTGGGATAAGCTTCCAAAGTCTGTTTCTGATATCGGAAATAAGGCTGAAGAGATTTTTGCAGGGTATTATGATATTCAGGAAAAAGTTGGTGCCGATGAAATGAAGAATATTCCATATGGTGCCATGGCTATCTGGACTCTTGGAGATAAGCTGGCAGCAGGTATGCAGCAGCTTCTTGCAGGCGCAAGAAAGTTTAATCTCAACGAAATTTCAAGAGATGATATTGTTTCAGGTAACAGAGAAACAGAGCGTGAAACAAAGATTCCTTTTGTAGGCGATGCAGGTGATGAAATTGCCAGAGCAATAATCAAAGGATAGTTTTTTAGATATTATGCTCCCGGATTCTGTTTTTCCGGGAGCATATTTTTTTGTCATCAAAAGTTTTATTAAAAAAAAATGTTTTAACCGGCAGCTAATCAGTTGTTTATAATGTTATTAAGTCGGTTTTTTATTATCTCTTCAGCTTCAGCAACTATTCTTTCAACAAGATCTTTAACACTTGGTATATCATGGATAAGCCCGGCTACCATTCCTGCTGTCCATACACCATAGTCAAGGTCACCTGTTTCAAAAACTTTTTTTCCTCTTTGTCCGCTTACAAGAGGTGCCAGCTCATCAATTGAAGCGTTTCTTTTTTCCATTTCAATAACTTCTTCGGCAACTTTATTCTTAAATATTCTTGCAGTATTGTTAAGTGTTCTGAAAATAAGCTTTGTCTGTCTTTCATCAGCATTTACAAGGCATTGTTTTACATTTTCGTGAACAGGAGCTTCTTTTGTGGCAAGAAATCTTGTACCCATGTTGATTGCATCGGCTCCAAGGCAAAGTGCGGCTGCAAGCCCTTGTCCGTTCCCAAAACCTCCTGATGCAATGATTGGAATCTTTATTTTTTCTTTTGCAACAGGCAAAAGTATAAGCCCGGGAATATCGTCTTCACCTGGGTGTCCTGCACATTCAAAACCGTCTATGCTTACAGCGGCACAACCGAGCTCTTGAGCTTTTTCAGCATGATGTACTGAAGTACATTTATGTATCACCTTGATCCCGGCCTTTTCAAATACAGGGATTACTTCCTTTGGATTTTTGCCTGCTGTCTCAACTATTTTAACTCCTGTCTGTGCAATAGCCTCTGCATATTCAATATACGGTACAGGTTTAAGAGTCGGCAGTATTGTAAGATTTACACCAAAAGGTTTGTCTGTAAGATCTTTTGTTCTGTTTATCTCTTTTAAGGCTTCTTCGGGAGTCGGGCTTATAAGAGCGGTTACAATTCCAAGTCCCCCTGCGTTTGATACTGCTGCAGCAAGTTCAGGCGTGCCGACCCACTGCATACCGCCCTGAATAACAGGGTGTTCTATTCCAAGCATTTTTGTAATTTCTGTTTTCATTTTATCTCCCCGGGTAAGTTGCATTTGTACTGAGTGATTAAGTAACAAAAGTGTAATTTATGTGAGCTTTATTTCAAAATTGTATTTTTTTATGTTTGGTTTTGCCCTAAAAACCGGCAAAATTTATCAGGCATGCAAATTGCAAGTATCTGATTCAGGATTTGAAGTTTTATTCGGTCGATTTAATCTCTGAATATTCTGATTTGTGTAAATTAATGATTATAATCAGATTATAACCTGAATTTTGACCGGTTAATTTAATTTTTTATATTATATCAGAAAAATACAGCCTTTGCAGGCATTTTTCAGGAGAAAATTCATGTGCAGATTGTTTTCGCTTACCAGTTCTGAACCGATATCTCCTTTTGAAGCGTTAAAATCCCTTGATGTTATGAGAGAAGGACACGACGGTTCTGGAGTAGGTCTTTTCCTCAGGGGGCTTGGCGGGAGATTTCAGGAGTTTAAAGATATGCCTCTTTTGTCAGGTATATTTACTAAAAAAGGTTTAAACCTTCTTGATGATTTTATGAGAGAAAAAAATTTCAGAGAAGTTTATGATTACAGAATTAATACACCGGGAAGCCCGCCTCCGGGAGTTCCCAAAAGAGAATGCTACCTTATAAGAGCATATGATTATCCTCCTGAATGGAGTGAAATGACAGAAGATGAAAAAAAATATCTTCTTATGATGACAAGGCTTGAATTAAAAAACTTAGGCATTGAAAATGAAGATATAATTGCCTTTTCCTTTTGGCCTGATTCTGTAATGATTAAGGAGATAGGCGATCCTCTCCATGTCGGCAGGCATCTGGGGCTTGATAAATCGGATGATATTCTGGCCAGAACAGTTCTGGCTCAGGGACGTCAGAATACAAATTATGCAATAAATCTTTATGCATGCCATCCGTTTTTTCTTCAGGGCTATGCCACAATGACAAACGGAGAGAATACAGCTTTTGTTCCTATAAGGGATTATCTTTCCACAAGAGGGTTTGAAGGTTACACAGGCTTTCAGTCTGATTCAGAGGTTTTTGTGCATATACTTCATTATACCATGGAAAAACTCGGTCTTGGACCTGATGCGTATAAACATATTATTACCCCTCTTACTGAATCTGATATGGCAGAGCATCCTGACAAAGGGTTTTTAAATAATCTTAAGCAGTCATGCAGGCGTCTTATAATAGACGGTCCGAACTGTGTTATAGGATCACTACCTGATGAGACAATGTTTATGGTTCAGGACAGAAAAAAATTAAGACCGGGAGCAGTAGGCGGAAGAAAAGGTTTGTTTGCCTTTTCATCAGAATTATGCGGGCTGGATGCGGCTATCCCTGACAGGGATAAGTCCTGTGATTTTCAGCCAATGCATCTTGATACAGCAATAGTAGACAGCAAACGTTCGGAGGTAAAAATATGCAGGCAGACAGACCGATTAGTCCTTCCCAATTAAGCATAAAAGATCTGCCATGGCAGATAGACTGGAATATAGATAAATGCTCACTCTGCGGTCAATGTACTTCAGTTTGTCCGGCCAGGGCTATAGAGTTTAAAGTATTAAGAAAAAGAGAGATTAAGGTAAATCTTTCCATGTCAGCGGCAAATGAAAATTCTGCCGGTGTTTTTTTTGCCGTAACTCAGAAAACAGAACCTGAAAATGCCTGCATAGGATGTGGGATGTGCACTCAGGTATGCCCCAATGATGCAATAATGCCAATGCATTCAGATGAGCCTGACAAATTGAGATATCACTCCAATAAAGGCGGAGTGCCCAGAAAAAGAGGCGGAAGAAGAAATGTTGTCCCGGGAATTTTAGACAGGATAAAATTTACAAGAATTTCAATGCTTACAGATCCTGCACTGGATGCAGGGCGTCATGAGTTTGAGGTCAATACACTTCTCGGACGTGTTCTTCCACCTGAAGAATCGATAAAATTTCAAAGGGAAAACGGATGGATGCCTCCTGTAAGAGAGATTTACCCCCTTATAATTGGGGGAATGAGTTTTGGTGCACTTTCTCCGCCTATGTGGGAAGGTCTCCAGATGGGAGTGGCTTATCTTAATGAAGAACTTGGAATGCCTGTAAGAATGTGTACAGGAGAAGGTGGTTGTCCTCCAAGACTCCTAAGATCAAGATTTCTTCAGTATGTGATTTTACAGATAGCAAGCGGATATTTTGGATGGGATGAAATTATTCATGCAATTCCTGAAATGAAGGTAGATCCCTGTGCTGTTGAGATAAAATATGGACAGGGAGCAAAGCCAGGAGATGGCGGACTTCTGATGTGGCACAAGGTTAACAGTCTTATTTCAAAAATCAGGGGAGTTCCTGAAAGAGTAAGTCTTCCTTCGCCTCCGACCCATCAGACAAAGTATTCAATAGAGGAAGCTGTTGCAAAAATGATTCAGGCCCTTTCAATGGGCTGGGGGTTCAGAGTTCCTGTTTATCCAAAAATTTCAGCAACATCAACAGCACTTGCAGTTATGAATAACCTTACAAGAAACCGGTATGCAGGCGGTCTTGCAATAGACGGCGAAGACGGAGGAACAGGCGCAGCCTTTGATGTATCCATGAATCATATGGGTCATCCCATAGCTTCAAGCATAAGAGACTGCTACACAGAGCTTGTAAAATCAGGAAAGCAAAATGAAATTCCACTTTTTGCAGGCGGCGGAGTTGGGAAAAACGGTAATCTTGCAGCAAACGCAGCTTCTTTAATAATGCTAGGCGCAAGCGGAGTTCAGACAGGCAAATATGCAATGCAGGCGGCCGCAGGCTGTCTTGGGTCCGAAACTGACCGTTGTAATATATGTAATATCGGTCAGTGCCCCAAAGGTATAACTTCACAGGATCCCCGTCTTTACAGAAGACTTGATCCTGAAAAAGTGGCTGAAAGACTTGTCGATATGTATGTTTCATTTGATGTTGAGCTAAGAAAAATACTTGCCCCTCTTGGTAGATCAACCACGCTTCCAATAGGAATGTCAGATGCCCTTGGAATTGATGATGCGGCAGCGGCAAAGCGTCTTGGCATTCAGTATGTTGTTTAATTTGTGATTGGCTGAAAACTAGAATTTTTCGTTCAGCAACTAATTCCGGGGAATTCAGGAGATAAATATGAATCAGCAGGATTATTTTATAATAAAAGGTGAAGATGAAAACGGGATCAGGCTTGAATCCCGTGTTCTTGAAGAAAATATTCAAAAAGCTGTGGAAAAGGGCTACAGAAACCTTGAGATCCAGGCCCTTGGACAGCACGGAATAGGCGGCCGCTTATGGAAAAGCGGAGATGATAAAATAAAAATAAGGGTAAAAGGAAGCAGCGGCCAGAGGCTTGGATGCTTCGGATTTCCCAATACTTGTATAGAAAATCAGGGTCCGGCTTCAGATGATGTAGGCTGGCTTAATACAGGTGCTGAAATTATAGTCAGAGGAAATGCAGGAAACGGTGTATGCAATGCAATGGCCCAGGGAAAGGTTATGATTGCAGGTAGCATCGGTTCCAGAGGAATGACTATGACAAAGCACAATCCGAGATTTGATCCGCCTGAACTTTGGGTTCTTGGTTCTGCAGGAGATTATTTTGGTGAATTTATGGCAGGAGGCAAGGCTGTTATCTGCGGGTGCGGTTTTTCATATACAGATGATGTTCTTGGTTATCGTCCTCTTGTAGGAATGGTTGGGGGAAAAGTTTTTTTCAGAGGAAAAACAAAGGGCTTTTCTGACGCAGATGCAAAAATAAGAAAACTCAATGACAAAGAGTGGAACTGGCTTGAATCAAATCTTAAAGTATTTCTTGAAAAAACTGACAACCCTGATCTTTTTAAAGATGTTTCAGTAAGGGATGAATGGCAGGTTATTGAGGCCAAAACTCCTGCAGAGAAAAAAGCTTCACCAAGAAGACCAATGTCTCATTTCATAGAGCATGTATGGGACAAAGAGCTTGGCAGGGGAGGTCTTATCGGAGATCTTACAGAAGTCGACAGAACTCCTGTGCCTTTAATAGCTACTGGTGAATGGAGAAGGTTTGTTCCTGTATGGGAGGACAGAAAATATAGCGCTCCGTGTCAGAATGCATGTCCTTCGGGCATTCCTGTTCAGGAAAGATGGCGGCTTATACGTGAAGGAAAAATGGATGAGGCTGTTGAGCTTGCACTTAACTATACTCCTTTTCCTGCAGCAGTGTGCGGATATCTCTGCCCGAATCTTTGTATGGATGCATGTACAAAATCTATTAATTCTCTTCCTGCAGTCGACATAAAAGAGCTTGGAAGAGCGTCTGCTGATGCTGAAGTTCCAGAAATAAAGATAAATGAGTACGGTAAAAAGATAGCTGTAATAGGGGGAGGTCCCGGAGGTATATCAGCTGCATGGCAGTTAAGACTTCAGGGACATGATGCAGTTGTATTCGATCTTGAAGAAAAACTTGGAGGAAAAATAACTTCTGTTATTCCGGAAACAAGAATTCCAAAAAATGTTCTTGAAAAAGAGCTTGATAGAATACAAAAAGTAATTCCCCATGTTCAGGTTTCAAAAGAGATAGACAAAAAAGAATTTGAACAGATCAAAAAAGATTACGATTATGTAATAATTGCTTCAGGTGCCAGAAAGCCGAGAAATCTTCCTGTTCCCGGAAAGGAAAAGATTGAGACATCCCTTGATTTTTTAAGAAAATCAAAAACAGACTCAATACGCCCGGGTAAAGATGTTGTAATTATTGGGGGAGGAAATGTAGGGTGCGATGTAGCAACAGAGGCAAAAAGGCTTGGAGCTGAAAATATAACAATTATAGATGTTCAAAAACCTGCTGCTTTCGGCGTTGAAAAAGAGGATGCAGAA
>JBNJDM010000099.1:0-7721 GCA_051744925.1 Thermodesulfobacteriota bacterium
GATTCATCTGCAAAAGGAAGTTTTGTAATATCAGAAGTTACAAGATCCCAGGTTCCACCCCCTGAAAAACCGAGCTTATCGTGATATTCAAGTCTTTCTTTTGCAAGTTTAAGATCTTCAAGACTAAGATCGGCACCAACAGACATTATATTTTCGTGACCATATAAAGCAGCTGTATGACGTCCGGGACCGCTTCCTATATCAAGTACTTTTGCATCTTTTTTTAAAGGGAGAAATCTGAAGTCAACTGTGATCATTAATAACCTCTTCATAGGCTTCAACTGTTTTTTCAGCAGCCTGTTTCCATGTAAATTTAGAATGAACTCTGTTATAACCGGCTTCTCCCAGTTCTTTTCTTTTTTCAGGATTATCAAGAAGTTCGATTATTGCGTTTACAAGTG
This sequence comes from Thermodesulfobacteriota bacterium, assembly GCA_051744925.1. Classification (GTDB taxonomy): domain Bacteria; phylum Desulfobacterota; class Desulfobacteria; order Desulfobacterales; family JACKCP01; genus JACKCP01. The sequence goes on from JBNJDM010000099.1 coordinate 402, forward strand.
CATCCGGATCAGCAGGGGGAACAATTATTGAACAGTCCCCAGCAACTTCAGGCAGAGCACCTCCGGAAGTTGTTATAACAGGAGTTTTTGTTGCCATAGCTTCACCTACAGGTATTCCGAATCCTTCATAAACAGAAGGTACAACTGCAATTGCAGATTTTGCATATTCCTTTACAAAATCCTGGTGGGAAAGTCTGCCTGTGAAATTGATAAGATGAGCTATGTTAAGTTTTTTTATAAGTTTTTCTATTCCGCCGTTTTCTTTCGGCTTCCCTATTACAGTAAGCTTTATGCTTCTTTTTTTGGAAATTTTATGTAAAGCCTGAAGAAGATAGTAGAGTCCTTTTAAAGGAGTATCTGCACTGTTGGTGCATATAAGCGTATCCGGATCCCTTTTAATGTGTTCCATGGGATGGAAAAGATCAAGATTGATTCCGTTGGGTACAACTGTGAATCTCTCTTTTCTAAGTCCGAATTCTTCGGCAAGATCATTTTTAGAAAATTCTGAAACTGTAATTATTTTAGGTAGTTTTCTTGAAACACGTTTCTGCATTCCTATAAAAGAATACCATCTGTAATGCTTAAGTTTTTTCCACGGAGCACGCACACTTGATATGGCAAGTTTTCTGTCCACAGTCATGGGGTGGTGAATAGTTGCAATTACAGGTATTTTTTTGTTCAGAGCAAGGATTCCGTATGAAAGAGACTGATTGTCATGAATTATGTCGTACTGATCTGCTTTGTCCTTTAAATAACTATATGCCCTTAGTCCGAATGTAAAAGGTTCAGGATATCCCATGGTGCTTACACCAAGCCATTCCATAAGATTTATAGGATTTGCTAGTTCTGGTAAAGTCGGAACTCTGAAAAGATTTTCAGGATCATACAGGTCAAGGGTTTTTACAGGAATAAGCCTTGCTTTGCCTTCGAGCAGAGGGTCAGGAGGTCCGGCAAGAACATCGACCTGATGTCCAAGCTCTGCAAGCTCTCTTGCTATGTTTCTGACATAAACTCCCTGACCGCCGGAGTGTGGGTTACTTCTGTAGCTTATTATACAGATTCTCAGTTTTTTTTTAATGGTCATACCTTTGCTCTGATTTTATAGTATAAAAAAAAATGAATTACGTTTAATAAGACTCTTCGTCAAGTAAAAACTGAGAAAATCGGTTCTGAAAGTGTTTTTAAAGTTCTTAAATGAGCCTGATATTCTAATGTTTGTGTGCTTTACTGAAAAGTTTGGTTAAATAGTTGTTGAATAAAAAATTCTAATTTCAGTATAAATACTAAATAACAAAAAATGACTTTCCGGCATGTAACTGTTTTTGAAATAAAATATTGAAAGGCAAAGGCAGCTTAAATAATTCTTGTTAAGAATTAATTTCTCAGGTGAAAATTATCAAGATAGATATATTCGATTTTTGAAAAAACTCTTTTCATTATCTGATTTTCTATTATGGCAAGGACTTCATTTTTGTTTCCTTTTTCAAGGTCATCTCCTGAGTATGGAGAAAGTGCAAGTGATGATGCAAAGGAAATTCTTTCCCATTTTCTTCTTATCTCTTTAATACCGTCTTCATTACTGAACCTGAAGTCGAGTGAAAGCGTAAGATATGCACCGTCTGATAAATTTGTGGCAAATCTTACCTTATATGAAGGAAAATTTTTCGCTTCTGATTTTGGTGGGTTTGTTTTGTTGTCAAAAGTAATTTTTCTTTCAGTATACCTTTTAGACTGCTGCTGTCTTGATTGATAAACTTCACCAAGGCCCTTAAACTTATGGGTTTTTTGGTAGTAGCTGTTGTACAAAAAAGCTCCAACAGCAATAATAATACTGATAACTGTCGTTACAGCGATTGTGATATAAATATTTTTTTTCTTTTTTTTATCACTCATAGGGTCTGTACCTTGCTTCAAATCTTACGGATAAAGTGTGTCCCGGTTTAATTTCAGGCAGAATGTCTGTCTCCCAGGAAATTTTTACTTTTTCCATATCAACAGGCTCGATCTGCGCATAAATTCTGTTCTCCTCGTCTGTTTGATCAAAATCAGGATCATAAACGGAAACAGCTTCATAATTCAACAGGTTTGTGTGTTCAGTTACAAATTCACATTCCCATTGCCAGAGTCTTGCATCTCCTGATTCTTTAACTTTTTCAAATATTTTAGAAGCATTAAATGTAACGGACGCACCGTCTGCAGAGATTTCAGCCTGATAACCAGCCAAATAATTAATTGTAAAAAATCTGTCTATTGTATACTTATTGCCTATATCTGGTTTGCTGAATACGCTTAAATGCCAGGGCTCAGCACAAACCTCACCTGGTCTGTTTATACAACCTTTTATTTTTAAAGTTTTATTACCGTCTTTATCAATATAATAATATCTGTCTCCTGTAAAATACTCGTTTTCTACGAGTTCATTTTCAGGAGGATAGTAATAATCTTCTTTTTCAACATAAGTTATGTAGTTTGAGAAATGATCAGTTACAAAATAGACTATATTTTCATCTTCATCAATGTTTTTGACTGTCATATCAGTCCATTCCTGCTTTTCAGGATCAAAATAATTTACTTTTATATCATTGTTTGTTGCTCCGGCAGTTAAAACACGATCGCTGCTGTAGGGAATTCCCAGAGTAATATTTTTCTTAAAAATAAGACCTTCAGGTCCAAATTTTATGCAGTCACCCGATTTTATATCTCCAGCAGGAAAATACGGAGGAAGAGAATTGCTTTTTGAAATAGTTATATTTTTAGAATCTGACAAAGCACCTTGTGGTATAATGGCTTCGGCCTTTTTTCCGTCATATTCCAGTGCAACTTTGCCGCCTTCAGAACTTATTGTCTTGACAGCAGAAAATTTTTCAGTTGAATTATCATTTTTAGAAGAAGATGATGATGAACTGCTGCCGTTGCATCCTGAAGATGAAACAGTTAAAAATATAATTATTATTGAAATTAATATCTTTTTTTGAATCATGAATCTCTCTTAATTATTTTTGTTTTATAAAATATAAGCAAAGTTGATGCCGAAATTATAAGGAGTTTTTAAGATGTACAAATTTATCACCAGATTTCCTGATTTTCTTGAAGCAAGATTTATGAAAATTCCTGATCCTGAAAAACAGAGTATAATTGAAAAAGCAGGTATTGATACATCTGATACAGTATCAAAGCCTGATGAAGATGATATTTATGCTTTTGAAGAAGCTATAAGGTATAAAGAATCTAAAGTTCAGCTGATAAGACTTATGCTTGAAGGAATGATTGAAGATGATTTAAATGACCGCCTGGAAGCAATTGAGCTTGCAGCTGAACTTATTAATTCTCATCCTTTGTCAGAGGTGATTGGAGTATATGAGGAAAAATACAGATAAAAGAAATATAAAAGTAACGCTTGTTATGACAGTTTCAGCAGACGGAGTTACCGCAAGAAGGAGTAATGAATTTGTAGACTGGTCATCTTCTGCTGACAAAAAATTATTTGCAGAAATATCAAAGGAAGCCGGTGCTGTAATAATGGGGAAAAATACATTTAACACTTTTGAAGGCACTCTGCCTGACCGGCTTAACATTGTAATGTCTGAAAACCCCGATAACTCATGCAAAGAAGAAAATCTTATGTTTTTTTCTGATTCTCCTGAGACTCTTCTTGAAGAGCTTGAATCAAAAGGATACACTAAGGCTGTTCTTGCAGGAGGTTCATACACAAATTTTAAGTTTTATGAAAAAAATCTTATTGATGAGCTTATTATTACAATCTCTCCGATAATGTTTGGTTCAGGACTTTCAGTATTTAACTCTCCTGTTGATGCAGAATTAAAACTTAAAGATTTCAGAAAAATAGATGAAGATACTATAATGCTTAACTATTATTTTAAAAAAAAGGTTTGAAATGGAAAAAAATAAACCGGCATCCGATCGCGGTCTCCAGATTTTTGTACTTTCATGCGGAGAAGGTATTAACGGAGAACAACTTGTAAAATCAGCCATGGTTCAGTTTCCTGATCATAGATACCATCTTAAAAGATTTTCACATATAAAAACAAAGGAACAGATTGAAAGAGCAGTGGAGGCAGCAGCAGATGCAGGCGGCATGATTATGCACACAATTGTTTCCAATGATATAAGGGCTTTTCTTGAAAAATGTGCACTTAAAAACTCTGTTCCCACTGTTGACGGAATGGGAACAGTTATGGATATTTTATCTGAAAAACTGAATACAAAACCTGCTTTTGAGCCGGGTAAATTCAGAAAATTCAACCAGGTAGATATGAACAGAATAAATGCCATTGAGTTTGCTGTATCTCATGACGACGGAGTTAACTCCCATGAACTTGACAAGGCTGAGATTATACTTGTAGGTGTTTCAAGATCAGGCAAAACTCCTTTAAGCATGTATCTCTCTTTCCAGGGCTGGAAAGTTGCAAATGTTCCTATAGTACCTGAAATGCCCCTGATTGATGAACTTCTTGAAGCTGATAAAAAAAGAGTGGTTGCTCTTTTTATAGATTCTGAACAGCTTATGTCACACAGAAGGATAAGAAGGGGAAGAATGGGCATGGATTCTGGAGTCGATTATTCTTCTGCATCAGGAGTTTTCAGCGAAGTTGAGTCTGTAAGAAAACTTTACAGAAAAAACAGATTCACAATGATAAATGTAAGTAACAAACCTATTGAATCTAGTGCAGAGGAAGTTGCCTCAATTATTAGAAAAAGGTTTCCTGATGGTCCGCATAAGCGTTAGTAAAATATTTTTTGAAGCTGTTTTAAAAAATGGTATTTCTCAAAGTTAATTTCAATAACTAATCAGGCAGCTATTTGATGAACTATATTTTTTTATTTATAAAATTAAAATACAGATTTTGGAAATAAGAATAATGACCGTAGAGTTTTATAATAAGAATGCAGAAAAATTCGCACATTCAACTATTAACATCGATATGAATATAATATATCAAGTTTTTTTGCCTTACCTTATACAAGGTAGTCATATTCTGGATGCAGGATGCGGTTCTGGCAGAGATATAAAATTTTTCCTTGAGAAAGGTTTTAAAGTAACTGCATTAGATGCCAGTTATGAACTTGCAAAAATTGCTGAAAAATTCACAGGTATTGATGTTCAGGTTTGTAATTTTGAAAATTTTAAAACAGAAATTTTTTTTGATGCAATCTGGGCATGTTCATCTCTACTTCATGTTCCTGCAAAAGACCTTAATTTAGTATTTAACAATTTATCAGCTTGCCTTAAAAATAATGGATATTTTTATTGTTCCTTTAAATATGGAGATGAAGAATTTAAAAAAAACGGAAGACATTTTACAAATGCAACTGAAAAAAAATTGAAATTATTTATTAAAGATACCGGACTTTTAGATGAAAAAATCTGGATTACCGATGATGCAAGACCAGAGCGAAAAAATGAAAAATGGCTTAATGCGATTTTGGTAAAAAGTAAATGAATCTTAAAAAGCTTCCCAGCGGTTCATTTTTAACTACAGGCGGGCATGATCCTCTACTCCCAAAGCTTGTTCAGGCAATAAACAATTCAACATTTATAGATATTTCAGTCTCCTTTGTCCTGCCATCAGGACTGGATCTTTTATTTGATCCATTAAAAGAAGCACTTGAAAATAAGGCTGTAATAAGAATTTTAACATCTGATTATCTATACATTACACACCCAAGAGCATTAAAAGAGCTTCTTATTCTTTCTGAGTCAGGAGCAGATATTCGTATTTTTACATGCATTCAAAATGTAAGTTTTCACATGAAATCGTATATTTTTGTAAGAACAGAAAAAGAACATATTATAGAAGGTTGTGCTTTTGTTGGCTCTAATAATATAAGCAAACAAGCTTTGACAAAAGGGCATGAATGGTGTTTGAGACATGACTGGAAAACGCCGGAGTCTTCACAGGAAGCTATTGAATTTCAAAAGATAAGAACTCAGTTTGATAATATTTTTTATCATAGTCAAACTGTTGCTTTATCCCATGAATGGCTTGATCAATATAAGCTTAAGTACGATAAATATAGCCCTAAAAAATTATTAAAACTCAATGCCAATAATTTTGATGAACAGAACACTGACTTTACACCAAAAGGGGTAGAGGAAAAAAATCCTGGCTGGCAGCTAAAAGATAATAACAGATATGAAAACAATAATATTGAAAATGTAGTTAAACTTTTTACAGATGAGTTTGATGAAGAAGAACCAGAATACGTTCCTACAAATGTTCAGGAAGAAGCCTTGAAAGCTCTTTTTCAGACAAGAAGAGAAGGGTATAAAAGAGGCCTTGTTGTTATGGCAACAGGTATGGGTAAAACATGGCTTTCAGTGTTTGACTGCAAGCAGATGAATGCAAAAAAAATCCTTTTTGTTGCTCACAGGGAAGAAATACTGATGCAGGCTCAAAAAACTTTTGTTAAGCTTGATCCTGCAGCAAAAACAGGGCTTTATAACGGTAACGAAAAAAAAGATGAAGCTGATTATCTTTTTGCGTCAATTCAGACAATTGGCAAGCTTTCCCATTTAAAAATTTTTGATAAGAATTACTTTGATTATATAATTGTCGATGAATTTCACCATGCCAGTGCAAAAAGTTATAAAAAACTTCTTGGTTATTTTAATCCGAAATTTTTACTTGGACTTACTGCAACGCCTGAACGAACTGATCAGGCTGATATTTTGTCTCTGTGTGATAATAATATAGTTTATGAAAGTAATGTTATAGAAGGAATCAACAGAAATTTTCTTGTTCCTTTCCATTATTACGGAATTTACGATAAATATGTTGATTATCAGGAAATACCCTGGAGAAACGGTAAATTTGATCCTCATGCACTCGATAATGCTTTTGCAACAAAAAAGCGCGCAATTCATATATTTGAAAACTGGAACAAATACAAACAAAGTTGCAGCCTTGGATTTTGTGTATCCACAAAGCATGCTGATTTTATGGCAGATTTTTTTATATCAAAAGGTGCAAAAGCTGCAGCTGTTCACAGCAGTTCCAAATTAAAAAGAAATGAAGCTTTAACAAAACTTCAAAATAATGAAATCGATATTTTGTTTACCGTCGATTTGTTTAATGAAGGTGTAGATGTTCCTGTTATTGATACAATTTTAATGCTCAGGCCTACGGAATCAAAAATACTTTTTCTTCAGCAACTGGGCAGAGGATTGAGAAAGTCTGATTCAACCGGGAAAAAACATCTTGTAATTGTTGATTTTATAGGAAATCATAAGTCATTTCTTAATAAACCTTCAGCAATTTTAAACGAAGGTGGTGATGCAAAGGAAATAATCAGCAAAGT
>JBNJDM010000100.1:0-7658 GCA_051744925.1 Thermodesulfobacteriota bacterium
TTAATTAGTTTCGGAGGTTTTTTATGGAGAATTACGATGTTGATCCTGAGATACTTGAAAGTTTTGTGGATGAGTCCCTGGAAGGGCTGGAGTCTCTTGACAGTTATTTTATAGATCTTGAAAAAAATCCCGAAAATACAGAAATAATAAACAGTATTTTCAGACCTGTTCATTCTATAAAAGGTAGTTCTGCTTTTTTCGGACTTTTAAAGGTTAAAAGTCTTGCCCATCATATGGAAGATCTCTTAGATAAAATAAGACAGAAAAAAAAGTTTGCAGATCCTCAGACAATAAAGCTGTTGTTAGCTTCCCTCGATTTTTTAAGAAACATTCTTGAAAATGTAAGAATAAATCAAACAGAATCTGTAGATGACCAAAAGCTTGAGGATTTTAATTCCAGGCTTGTTGAGGCGCTTGAGGAAGATGACGGCGGTGAGGTTGCAAGGGCTGCTGTACTTATAGGAGATCTTATTTATAAACTGGAGGAGATAAGAGATTTAGATCCCGGTAAAATGCAAAAACACGTAGATGAGGCAGAAGGGATTATTTCAGGGATTACCCCTATTGCTCTTAAAGGGCTTATAAAACAGTCTGAAAACCAGGATGGCCGTGGTGATAAAACAACAGGGCCCGTGGCTGAACTCGCAGAATTACTCCGGATTCCTTTTGAAGAGCTTGAAAAGGATGCAGAAATTGTTCAGGAGATAAGAAATCAGCTTGTAAAACTTAAAAATGCAGCAGTTTCAGGTGAAACTGAAAAATTGGTTTCAGAAGCTTTGTCAGAATATGATGCTTTTATGCAAAATATTGGTTTTGATGAAATTCTGAGAGATTCATTAAATGATAAAGTAGAAGAACTTGCTGAAAAAGGGGATTTTGTAAAAAAAGAGACTGAACAGGATGAAGGTCAGGATGATCAGGTTAAAGAGCCCTCAGAAAGTGATATTCAGCCGGAAGAAAAATCTCAAAATTCCAGAAAAGATGTAAAAGATAAAACAATGAGGGTATATGAAAAAGATATAGATTCATTTTTATCTTTTGTCAGCGAGCTTGTTGTAGTTGAAGAGATGTTTAATTATCTTCATAAAAAAATAAGCCTGAAAGACAGCAGTACAGCTTCAGAATTTAAAAGAGTAATAGAAACTTTCGGTACTCTTTCATCAGATTTGAGAAAAAGTATTTTCTCAATCAGGATGGTTTCTGTAAAAAGTCTTTTTGGAAAGGCTGAAAGAATTGTTCATGATGTTACTTCTGAAAAAGATAAAAAAGCCGAAGTAGTTATAAAAGGTGATAATCTTTTGATAGACAAGAGTTATCTCGAACTTCTTGATGCTCCTTTTACTCATATGATCAGAAATGCCGCAGATCATGGAATAGAACCACCTGAGGAGCGCAAAACACTTGGGAAATCAGAAACAGGAACAGTTGAAGCAGAAATGAAAGAAACAGAAAGATCAGTAGAGCTTATTATAAAGGATGACGGAAGAGGTATAGACTATGAGGCTGTATCTGCAAAAGCCGCTGAAATGGGTATTATAAATCCGGGTGAATATGTTGATAATGATTCTCTTACAGAGTTTCTTTTTATGTCCGGTGTTTCAACAGCTGAAGAAGTAACTGAAATTTCCGGCAGAGGCGTTGGTATGGATGTTGTTAAAAGCAACATAGAAGAGGCCGGAGGGAGCATAAAAATTTCAACTGAAAAAAATAAAGGAAGCACTTTTACAATCTCTCTTCCCAAAAATGTTACTACCCGCATTATAGAAGGTTTTCTGGTTAAATCAGGTGAAGATATTTATGTTATGCCTATAGATATAGTCGGAGAATCGTTTGCTGTTTATCCCGGAGATATTGAAACAGTTGAAGGGGATAAAGGAAGAATCTTAAGAAGAAAGGAGACTCTTTACGGTTTTATAAGACTGAAAGATTCCTTTTATTCTCCAGGTGTTGAAAATCTTGATTTAAAGGATACTTCAGAGCAAAAGGAAAGTGTTGAAATAGGTATTTCTGTAAATATAAAAAACAGCCTTTATGTAATTGCCGTTGATCAGATACTCGGAGTGCAGGAAGTTGTGGTAAGAGATGTAAAGGGTCTGATATCAGAAAATAATCTTTTTGAAGGAGCATCTATTCTCGGAGACGGCAGTGTTGCAATGATTCTTGGTAAAGAAGGTATTGAAAAGCTGCTGAAATAAAAAGATTAGTCCCTGTAAATAAAATGGAAATTATATGAATCAGGATCTTTCATTCCTGGAAAAACAGAATAATTCCAGGTCTGTATTAAAAAAATTTGGTAAGATTAAAACAGTTCCGGCTGTAGTAACAAGGCTTATGGAGATGACAAAAGATGACAGTGCTACTTTTGATGCTTTTGAAGCAGTAATAAAATATGATCCAACACTTGTTGTTAAAATTTTAAAACTTGTAAACAGTCCTTATTATGCACTTCATACAAAGATAAAGTCGATTTCCGAAGCCCTTGCCTTTCTTGGAGTTGAAAAATTAAGAAACTTAATCGTTCTTGATGCATTAAAAAATGTTTTTGCTGAAGGTTCGCAAGATAAGCTTTTTTCAAGAAAAAAATTATGGCTTCATTGTGTAGCTGTAAGTATATGCAGTCAGATGATAATGGAGAGAATTTTTGAAAAAAAAGGTGAAGATGCCTTTTTATGCGGTATACTTCATGATTTTGGTTTCATAGTTTTAGATCAGGCAGTTCCGGGACTTTTTAAAGAGTTGTGTGAAACATTTGACGTGGAAAAACATGAAATAACAAAGCATGAACAGTTAATTACCGGTACAGATCATTCCATAACAGGATACCTGCTTTCAGAAGAATGGGGAATGCCTTCTGAAGTAAGAGAAGGTATAAAAGATCACCACAATATTATAAGCATAAATCAACCGGACAGCCTTGCCGCTATAACTCAGATTTCTGAATTTATGTGTCAGAGGCTGAATTATAATTTTTTCCCGGAAGTAAAAACCGAACTTGCTCAGCCTCTGCTTATTCATTTAAGAGATAATATAAATGAATACAGAGCTATCACAGATGATCTTCCTTCAGAGTTTAAAAAAGCCGAGGTTATTTATAAGCTGGAGGAAGATTAAGATGGATATTTTTGCAGATATTTTAGATGAACAAAAAGATGAGGCAGGGCTTTTTTTCAGTTTTTTACAAGAGCATCTCTATTTTTGCAAATTCTATATAATAACTGAGTCAGGAAAAAGATTATACTCATCTGATGAGATAAATTTAGATCAGGATTTTGAAAGTTTATTAAAGGAAAAAGCTTTTAATAATAAGGATGTGGTGAGTGAAAAAAATCCAAAATCAGACCAGCTTTTTTATGCTGTTTATTTATCTTTTTTAAATGGATTTTGCATCTTTTTTTATGATAATGAATCAAACCCTTCGTTTCTTTCCAAAGTTCTAAACAACTTTATAACAATCGGAAAAGATTATTATTTACAAAAACAATCTCTTGAAAATGAAAACGAGCTTCTTTTATCCCATAAAAAACACAGAGACAGAAAAATAAGAACTCTTGAGCAAAAATACCAGGAGCTTTTGATTGAAAATCAGAGAAAAAATGCTGATTACTCACATAAGCTTAGAAAAGAGATTGATTTGAGAACAAAAGAGCTTGAAAAATCCAATAAGGAGCTTTCAGCTGCAAAAGAAAAAGCAGAAGCAGCAACTCTGGCAAAAAGTGAATTCCTTGCCAATATGAGTCACGAGATAAGAACTCCAATGAACGGAGTAATTGGCATGACAAGTCTTCTTTTTAAAACAGACCTTGATGATAAACAGTTCAGGTATGCTGACGCTATAAGAAAAAGCGGAAATTCTCTTTTAAACCTTATAAATGATATACTCGATTTTTCCAAAATAGAAGCTGGTAAACTGGATATGGAAAAAGTAAGCTTTGATCTTGTTTCTGTAATAGATAATGTTTCTGATATAATCGGTTTAAAAGCTTATGAAAAAGGTCTTGATTTTATATGTTTTCCAGATCCTGATGTTCCTGATTTTTTAAAAGGTGATCCTTACAGGCTTAACCAGATAATAACAAATCTTGCAGGTAATGCTGTTAAGTTTACAGATAAAGGAGAAGTAATTGTAAAAGTATCTGTTATAAAGGAAAGCAGCAGAAGTGTATTTTTAAAATTTTCAGTTAAAGATACAGGAATAGGTATTTCTCAAGACCAGCAGAAAAAACTTTTCAGTAAATTTACACAGATTGATTCTTCAAATATAAGAAAACACGGAGGTACAGGGCTTGGGCTTGCAATTTCCAGACAGCTTGCTGAAATGATGGGAGGTAATGCAGGAGTCAGCAGCGAATTGGGGAAAGGTTCTGAATTCTGGTTTACAGCAGAATTTACAAAGGACAGCAAAAAGGCAGAAAAGCATAAACCTGTTTCTGATATAGAAAATATCAGAATACTTATCTTAACTGATAATAAACACTTATCCGGTTTTTTTGTAAATCATTTTAAATACTGGAAAGCTTTTGCAGAAACAGCAGACAGCACAACAGCCGCACTTAGTATTCTTTATGAAGCTTCAGCTAAAGAAAAACCTTACGATATTGTTTTAATAGATGATGATGTGCATAATTTTAAAACGATTGAATTTGCAGAGATAATAAAAAAAAGTGAAAGCCTTTTTACCACGGGCTTAATACTTGTTAAGTATCCTGAAAGGATAGTAAGTAATTCCACAGAATTGTTTGATGCAGAGATAAATAAACCTCTTAGGAAAACAGAACTTATAAAAAGTCTTGATTTAATATTAAAAGGAGAAAAAGAAGATTTTTCTGTTAAACAAAAAAGCCCTGATGACCGGGCAAAAGTTTTTAAAAAAGGCCTTAAAGTTCTTATTGCAGAGGATAATTTCACAAACCAGCAGGTAGCCGAAGGAATACTTGAAAATTTGGGTTATGAATCAGATATTGCTGAAAACGGATTAATAGCTTTTGATATGTTTATAAATAATAATTATGATCTTGTTCTCATGGATGTTCAAATGCCTGAGATGGACGGCCTTGAAACTGTAAAAAAAATAAGGTTTTTTGAAAAAAAGGAAAACAGAGATTCTGTGCCTGTGATTGCATTGACAGCCCGTGCCATGAGCAGTGATAAAGAAGAGTGTATTAATGCAGGTATGGATGATTACATAACCAAGCCGCTTTCTTTTGATTCTTTAAAGAACATACTTGAAAAATGGCTTAAAAAGGAAAACTCTGATTATTCTTTTGCAGAAGTCGAAAAAGATAATGTCCAGATATGGAACAAAGCAAAATTTCTTAATATGCTTATGAATGATAAAGCTCTCGCTGAAAAAGTGATTAAAGGTTTTCTTGGCAGCATGCCTGGTATGATAAATGAACTAAAAGAGTCTATAAACAATAATTCAGCTGCAGAGTCAGAATATAAGGGCCATAAAATAAAAGGCGCTGCTTTGAATATAGCTGCTCCGGAATTATCAGAGATTGCAATGGAAATTGAAAAAGCGGGTAATTCAGGAAATATTGACTTGTTAGTTAATATGGCTGACAATCTTGAAAAAGCATTTTTAAAAGTAAAAAATGTTATAGATGCTGATTTAGAAAACTGGTAAATAATTAATCTCCTGGGCAGCTGGTTACTCTTTTTGCCAGACCAATTACTGGCCGGGGCTTTTAAACTTTAATTTAAAGAATGGACAATCCGGATTGCCCGATTTACCTCAGAAACAAGTAGTTAAAGGAAGACTTTTTATTGTTATTGCAGCTGTTTTGTGGGGCACTTCCGGAGTAGCCCAGTCGTATGCTCCTGCTAATGCGTCTCCCGCAGTTCTTGGAGCCTTCCGTATTCTCATCGCAGGTGTTTTTATATCTTTTGCAGCTTATGTAAGAAAAGACATAAAAAATTTTAAGGAGTTTTTAACTCCTGTGCTTTTGTTAACAGGTCTTTGCCAGGCAATGTTCCAGTTTGGATATTTTACCTCTGTTAAACTTACAGGAGTTGCTGTAGGTGTAACAACTGCAATAGGTAGCGTTCCCTTTTTTACCGGGGTTCTTGGGTTTTTATTTGATAAGGAAAAGCTTAATATTGTATGGTTTATCTCTACTGCACTTGCTGTGGCCGGACTATGTTTTCTTATGTTCAGCGGAGCCAATACAGTAAATATTGACATTTCAGGTATTTTATACGCTCTTGCAGCAGGTTTTTCTTATGCTCTTTTTACACTTGTTTCAAAAAACATAATGAGAACAAGAACTGAAGACAGCGTAATAGGAGTATCTTTTTTAATCGGCACAGTTTATTTGTCAGTCTTTTTTTTTATTTATCCCCTTGACTGGGTATTTGAAACTTCAGGAATCAGTTCACTTTTATACCTTGGGATAATATCTGCAGGTATTGCTTATATGTTTTACGGAAGAGGGCTTAAGTTTGTAAAAGTCTCTGCTGTTGGAACTCTTACACTGGCAGAACCGCTTACAGCTGCTTTGCTTGGAATTTTTCTTCTTAATGAGTCTGTTAATTTTTATTCAGGCACAGGACTTGTTTTACTTTTTATATCCCAGGTTGCCATTGTTTTTAATAAGCAGTAACTCTAAGGAATCAGAACGTTATAACTATTCAGCTTAAAAATGCATAAATCTCACAGAGGCACAGAGGCACAGAAAATCATGGATTAGCTTTTATAATTGTGTATAGTTATTGAAAAAAATTGTTTGCCTGGATATTTAAAATCGTGGCGCCGAAGGCGCATTTACCTCCGTGCCCCTCTGCCTCCGTGAGAGTTAAAAAATCAGCTGAATAGATGCATAAAAAAAACGCGTAATTCATAAATGATAAAGGATTAAGAAAAAAAATGGACTTTTTTGTATGGGGTGCAGACCCGATTCTGATAGATTTTGGGCCTTTGCAGATAAGATGGTACGGGCTTTTGTTTGCAGCCGCATTTTTAACAGGCTATCAGATTGTAAAATCGATTTACATAAAAGAAAATAAAAATGCCGAAAACATAGACAGTCTTTTTGTGCATATTTTTCTTGGAACTCTTATAGGGGCAAGGCTTGGACATTGTCTTTTTTATGACCCAGTATATTATCTGAGTGATCCTTTAAAAATTCTTTATGTCTGGCAGGGCGGACTTGCAAGTCATGGAGGAGGCATAGGGATTTTTATATCTTTATATATATATTCAAAAAGATTTAAAGAATCATATATATGGATTCTTGACAGGCTTGCAATACCCACAGCCCTTGCAGGCGCTTTTATAAGAACAGGAAACTTTTTTAATTCAGAGATTACAGGAATTAAGACCACACTTCCATGGGCTGTTGTTTTTAAAAGAATAGATTATGTTCCGCGTCATCCTGTACAGCTTTATGAGGCATTATCGTATGCACTGATTTTTATTTTTCTGCTTTTTTTATATAAAAAATTCTATAAGTCTTTACACAGGGGAATGCTTTTTGGCGTGTTTTTAAGTTGTGTATTTTCTGCAAGGTTTTTTCTTGAATTTTTCAAGGTAAAGCAGGCTGCCTATGATTTAACAGGATTTTTGTCTGCGGGTCAGCTTTTAAGCATTCCTTTTATAGCTGCAGGTATATTTTTTATTGTCAGAAGTTTAAAGCCTGAACAATAAATCAGGTTAAAAG
>JBNJDM010000101.1:0-7455 GCA_051744925.1 Thermodesulfobacteriota bacterium
GCTGTCTTGTGAGAAGGGCAAGGTCAAGCATTCCCTGTTCTACTTCTTTTTTAAGGTTTACGCTTAAATCACATGTTATTTCAAGCTGAATACCTGGATATATTTTTCCGAAACCTGCAAGTACCCTTGGAAGGTAGTATGCAGCATATTCATCATGCATTCCTATTTTTATTGTTCCTGAAAGATTTTCATCCGAGAGTTTTCTCAGTGCCTCGTCATTCATTGCAATGATTTTTTCAGCGTAAAAATACAGCTCTTCGCCAGCATCTGTAAGAGTTACAGATTTACTTGATCTTTTGAGAAGCCTTTTATTTGTTCTTTCCTCAAGTCTTCTTATCTGTGCACTTATTGCTGACTGTGACAGGCAAAGCCTTGTACCGGCGCCTGTAAAGTTCCTGCATTGGGCAACTGTTATAAATGTTCTTAAAAGCTCGGTTTCAAGGTCTCGTATCAAGATCTATTTCCTTTCGTAATCTTTAACATTACAAATCATTGTTGGTCTTTTAAAAAAACAGACGTTAAAAAAACCTCTAGTTTATCTGGTCTGTTATGAATTAGCAGAACTGACTTGATGAATCAATTTTAATGTTAACCGGAGGTATTATGTTTAGAAAACTTACAGTTCTTGTTACTGCAGTTATGATTATGATCCCTGCTTTGGGATTTGCAGGAGATAAAAAGGTCGATCTTTTATATGTTGAATGGGCAGAAACAGTTGCCAGCACAAATGTTATAAAAACTGTTCTGGAAGATCAGGGATATGATGTTGAAATTACACCTGTAAGTGCGGCTGTTATGTGGACAGCTGTTGCATCAGGCGATTCAGACGGTTTTACAGGAGCATGGCTGCCTGTAACACACGGGGAGTATCTTGATGAATTTGAAAATGAGCTTGATCTTCTGGGAAAAAATCTTGAAGGAGCTAAAATAGGTCTTGCGGTTCCTCAATACATGGATATCGATTCAATTGAAGATTTGAAGACTAATCCGGAAGCAGTGAATAATAAAATAATAGGTATAGATCCGGGTGCAGGAATAATGGGTAAGACAGAAAAAGCTCTTAAGGAATACAAACTTGATGACATAGAGCTTGTTTCGTCAAGCGGCCCTATGATGACAGCAGATCTGAAAAATAAATATGAAGAGAAAGAGCCTGTAGTGGTTACAGCATGGACTCCTCACTGGATGTTCAGCAGATGGGATCTTAAATATCTTAAAGATCCGAAAAAGGTTTACGGAGAAACTGAATACATCGGAACAGTTGCAAGAAAAGGGCTTAAAAAAGATAAGCCGGAAGTTTACAAAATTCTTGATAATTTTAAGTGGACCCTTGAAGAATGTCAGCAGGTAATGCTTTGGGCAAGGGAAAATGACCCTGAAACTGCTGCAGCAAAATGGGTAAAAGAAAACCCGGACAGAGTTAAGTCCTGGGTTAACTGATTTATCAAAATTTAATTCACGATTAATATCAGTTTAACCAAAGTATTTTAATAAGTATAGATACCGTATTGGTTTCGGTTCTATTATAAAATCCTTTTAAAGGATATTTCATTCTCCTATTTGATGAGATGACAGGGATATTAATTCCTGTCATCTTCATTTGGGAAGTAATTGCTAAATTTTTAAGATTTAGTGATGTGTAATTCTTGATTCCTCTTCAGACAAAATATTTAAAATACTTTTGTATACGCCTGAATATTTACTTCTTATATCTTTTTGAAAATCTGAAGGAAGATCGTTTATTTTATCGCTGATTTTCTTCATTTTTTTCATATATTCCATTCTTAGTAAATTAAGAGCTTTGGCGTGCCCGGACGCAGTGGTTTTAAAAATTTGAGATTTTGTATAAATTTTTAAAGCTGCTTCTTTGTATACATTGTCGAGTTTGTCTGAAACTTTTTCTGCTTTCAGCATCTGTTTTGTTATTACATAGAAATGATGACCCATTACAGAATGGCTTATAGCTTCTGCAAAAAGGGAAGGGTTTTTTTTCAGGGTTTTGAAAATAAACTTTAAATATTCAAATCCGTATGGTTTGAAAGGCTGCACAGTTATTGACAATAAAAAAGCTCTTATTTCATGGAGTCTTATTTTTCTCTGGATATAAGAAGTATTATTAAGATTTGTTAAAAGATCATCACATCTTTTAAAATAGTTTTTCATGCTGGAATCGTAAATATGTTCAAGAACCTTTTTGTAGCCTTGTCTTAGTTCAGATTCATCCATTATTGTGGCAACGTTTGTTGAAAGAGAATGTGTATTGCTCCCTGAGCTGCTTCCTTTTAACCTTCCTTCTTTTTCAAGTCTGTCGTATAAAAGTGTGCCTGGAAGTGCCTGGATAAGACCTATCATAGCTTTGGGTATTCCGGATTTCTGAATAAAGTCAATCTGTCTTTGGAAAATATCTTCTTTTTCTGAATCAAATCCGAGAATAAAACCTGCAGTAACTTCAAGCCCGTGTTTTTGAATCTTTATAACTGAGTCAAGAAGATTCTCTTTAAGATTCTGGCTTTTCCCGGTTTCTTCAAGCGCTTCTTCAGAAGGGGTTTCTATGCCTACAAAAACCTGATCAAGTCCTGCCTCAGCCATTAAATTCATAAGTTCTTCATCTTCTGCCATGTTTATACTTGCTTCAGTATAAAGCCTGAACGGATGCCCGTGTTTTTCCTGCCATTTTATAAGTTCAGGAAGAAGTTCGTTTTTAAGTCTTTTTTTATTTCCTATGAAGTTGTCGTCAACTAGAAATATAGACTGTCTCCACCCGAGCCTGTAAAGTTCATCAAACTCTGCAAGAAGGTTTGCCGCAGTTTTAAGCCTTGGTTTGTTTCCGTATTTAATCCAGATATCGCAGAATTCGCAATGAAAAGGACATCCCCTTGAATACTGAACAGCCATTGATGCATATTCTTTAAGTTTAAGAAGATCAAATCTTGGTATAACAGATTCTTTCATATCAGGTTTTTCAATGCATCTGTATATTTTTGAAGCTTTATTTTGTTCAAGGTCTGATAAAAAACCTTCAAGAATATTTTCTGCTTCGCCAGTCATAAAATAATCTGCAGGTTCATTTTCATCATATGCTGTTTCTGCATACGGACCTCCAAGAACCGAGGGCCTGTTAAGATCTCTGCACATTTTAAGAACTTCCTGCATAGATTCTTTTTGAACAATCATTGCTGAAACAAATACAGCATCTGAGTTTTCAACATCTTTTTTCGTAAGATTTTCTATATTCATGTCAATAATTTTAATGTTGTACTTGTCAGGAATAATAGAGGCTATTGTTGCAAGCCCAAGTGGGGGGAGTGCTGTTTTTTTATTAATGAATTTAAGTGCGTGTACAAAACTCCAGTAAGTACTTGCAGGAATTTCTGGGTAAACCATTAGAATGTTTTTTATTGGTTTCATTTTTTTCACCTTTATGTATTTTAATGATTTGTTAATTTTTTTTATGTTTTGTTTGATTTTGTATTTATTGTAACAGTCTTGAATTTGAAATGTAATAAAAAAAGCTAGTGTTTACAAAAGTTTTACTGAATCAGCCTGATTTAGATTATTATATTTGGTTTTGAATTGTTTTTAAATGATTTGTTTATTGTTTGGAAAATTTACCCTGTTTCAGGCTGAGTAATGTTTCGGGTTTAATATAAATCAACTCTGCTGCATAAAAATAAAAAAATACCTTTATCTTAGTGTTCTTGTGTAAATACCTCTTAAATTTCAGGTTTCAGTAAAGCAAATGTTTGTGGTATGTTTCTTTTTCAGGTAATAAATATAAGTATTTGGCCGAAAACTAATTAAAACGGTTATATAAAATCAGGAGACCCCATGAAAACCCTTGTAAAAAAAATATTTAAATTTTTTTTGTATCTTGCCGCATTTCTGGTCATTATTGTTGCCGCTCTTTATTTTTGCAGAAATATAATACTTGATGCAGTTATTGAAAAAGGGGGAGCTAAAATCAACAAAGCGGTAGTTGATGTATATGATGTCAATCTGGATATTTTTTCACAATCGGTTTCATGGTCAGGTTTTGAGGCTGCTGATAAAAACGATCCGTGGAAAAATCTTTTTGAAACAGGATATACAGAGTTTGGTTTTGAGCTTATGCCTCTTACAGGGAAAAAGATTATAATAAACTCCATGGTTTTAAAAGATCTTCAGGCCGGAACAAAAAGAGAAACAAGCGGAAAACTTCCTGAAACTGAAAAAACAAAAGACAAGGGTTCAGATCCATGGGTTAAGGATTTTGCTTTAAAACAGCTTGAAAAGGAAAAAGAGCAGATTCCGGTTTTAAATCCCGAGCTTTTTAAAGATTTTGAAAATACAGATAAGATTATAGAAAAACTTGATCTAGTAACTCCTCAAAAGGTTGAAGAGGCTGAAAAATATATTAATGAAAGAAAAGAGTTCTGGGAAAAAAGATTTGAGCAAAAAGGTTATAAAGATCGGATAAAAGAGCTTGAAAAAGATTTTAAAGCCATATCTTTTGACAAAGACCAAAGCCCTGTTGAAACAGCAGAAAATATATCAAAAGTAAGGGAGCTTATTGATAAAGCCAGGCAGCTTAAAAAAGATATAGAAAAGGACAAGGCTCTTGCTGAAAAAGATATAAACCAGATAAAAAATTACAGGCAGAAGTTTCCGCAATGGATTAAGCAGGATTATGCAAAAGCTGAAAAAGCTGTAAGGTTGGAGGGAACTGATCTAAAAAACATTCCTGAAATACTTTTTGGAAAACGTCTTGCAGGAATCGGTGAAAAGCTTTTTCAAATGATTTCTGATTTAAGAAATAATGCTGAAAAAACTGTTGCTGATGAAAAGAAAACAGCTGAAAAAACAGATAAATATCCCCATCTTCCATCTCTATGGATAAAAAATGCAGATTTTTCAATGCAGATTTCTGATAATAATTTAAAAGCCTTAAAGGGTAATATAAAAAATATATCTTCTGATCAGAATAAAACAGAACTTCCCATAACATTTACACTTGGCGGTCTTGATGAAAAATACGGCGATATCAATGCAGATGGTGTAATAGATTACAGAAAAGATGCAGCAGATATAAATATCAGTCTTGATGTTAAAGATTTTCTGCTTGAGGATTTTCAGGTCTCTTCCGCAGAATTTTTTCCTCTTATAATAAAAAAAGGTAAACTTAATCTTTCATCTGATATTGTGTCAAAGCCTGAGCTTCTTGAAGCATCAGCCGATATTACTGTAAAAGACCATATTTTCAGTAA
Organism: Thermodesulfobacteriota bacterium; assembly: GCA_051744925.1. Classification (GTDB taxonomy): domain Bacteria; phylum Desulfobacterota; class Desulfobacteria; order Desulfobacterales; family JACKCP01; genus JACKCP01. The sequence continues at coordinate 5,244 of JBNJDM010000101.1, forward strand.
AAAAGATGCAAAGCAAAAGTCTTCTGAATTTGCAGACATTCTTTTAAATGCACTTGAATCTGCCCAGGAGTTGAATATAAAAGTATTTGCCAGATTAGCAGGAGAAAAAAAGGATATTTCATTAAAAAGTTCTGTTGATTCCCTTGTTTCCGATGAGATCAGTTCGTATCTTGGTCAAAAAGCTGATAAAGCCGCAAACCGATTAAAAAAGAAACTTGATGAAAAACTGCAGCCTGAAAAACAGAAACTTATTTCAAAATCGGGTAATGCAGGCGATTTTATAATGGGCAATATTTCAGGTTATGAAAAAGAGATTGAAAATAAGCAGGATAGGATTGAAAAGGAAAAAAAAGAACTTGAAAAAAAAGCAGAAGACAGGCTTGAGAAAAAAGGTAAAGAACTTCTTGATAAGCTGGATCTCAAATTTTAAAATTTATGGCTGAAATACATAAATCCCCGGAACAGGAACATCAAAATTTCTTTTCCGGGGATTTTATAAGTGCAGGCTATTTGTCTGAACCGCAGTTATGAACAGTAAGCTGTGGAAAAGGAATTTCCCAGTTGTTCTGAGTTGATGCTTCCACGCACCATGACTGTATTTTTCTTTTTATTCTGTTGTATAGTTCTCCTGCTTCTCCTTTAAAATCTGCAATAACCACAAGATCAAGTGAAGATGAGCCTGCCTGTTCAAACTCTGTTCGGAGTAAAAGCAGAAGCTCATCAAAATTTTCCTCTTTTATTTTTAAATTTATATATTCAGTGATTTTTTCAGGGATTGTATCAGTTATAATATCCTGGAGACTGTAGCTTAATCCGAAGGTAACTTTAATCCTGAAATTTTTAGAAAGATTCAGTGGCGAAAGTTCAAGAAAATCGGATGTTAAATATGTTTTTATGGCTCCGCCTCTCATTTCAAGCTCAATCATTTCATGGGTAAGGGAAGCAATCTTTCCCCTTGTTCCGTCGGATAGTATTACCCAGTCATTCTGACGACATGGGAACCATGGTTCTTCTGATTTAAAAGGTCTTGATATCATATCAAGCATTTCTGCTATAGGGACTCTTAAGTTTACACCAAGATCAGGGTTTTCAAGTTTTGTATAAAAATTTATATCCCTTACAAACCAGGGAACGCCGAGATAATTTATTTTTTCACCTTCCCTTACCGGGCCAATATTGAGCATAAGTCTTCCCTGCATCCAGAGTTTTGGTATGGTGTTTTTAAGTCCCCATCCAAGGCCGAGAAGGAAAATTATTGTAAAACTTAAAAGGGTCCAGTCCTGGGCAATATAAAAAACAAGAATAATTGAAATAATAACCGAGCAAAATGACACTATTCTGAATCCAAGCTCAAAAGCTTTAACATGAAAAGGCTTTGTTTCAGCATTAAACCCTTTGATTCTTTTTGATGCAAAGGCGTAAAGAAATCTGAGAATAAAAACTATGAGAATCGATACAACTACGGCAGTAAAAAGATAAAGCCCTTTTGATTTAAAAAAGGCTTTGACCGATTCCTGGGTAGATTCAACAAAAGATTTTTCTTCTTTTTCCATCTGCTGAAGCTTATGTTCAGCAACCTTTTTTCTGTTGGCAAGCTGGGCTTTTGTTCCTCTCCATTCAACGAGAAGTTTGTATAAAGAATCTTTTACATTCTGGTTTTCTGACTCATCCATAAGATCTTTTATGTTGTTTACGGCATTTTCAGCCTGAATCAGCATTTTTTCCGCATTTTCAATGCTTTCCTGAAGATTCGATTTTTGTCTCGATTTTAATGTGGCTCTTTTAAGTTCGTTTATACCCGGTTTAATAAGAGAGACAATTTCTTCTTTCCAGTCAAAACTGTCATCCTTGCTGTCTGAAAAAAGGCTTATATCTACTCCTGTTGCTATTCTTTCAAAATCTTTATTTACTTCATTTAGCTGTTTATCAAGCTTATCAAGTTCCTGGGAAAGATTTTCTTTTTCTGTTTCTGATGAGGTCTGTTCAAGCCTTTTTCTTTTAAGCTCAATTCTTTCTTTTATGCTTTGCTTTAGCTCAGCCATAGATTGCAATATCTGGGTGGAAGGCTGAAAACTGCTTCTTTCAGCCTTTATATCAAGATTTTCCCGCGGGTTAAGATCTTCAGCAGCATATACAGAAAAAAATCCTGTTAATAAAAATGACGCAAAAATAATAATTATGGAAAGTTTTTTCATAAAATCTCCGGGGTTTT
>JBNJDM010000102.1:0-7181 GCA_051744925.1 Thermodesulfobacteriota bacterium
AATCAGCTTAACAATGAACCATTTGCAGGAATTTTTTATTCCAGAAGATGGAAAGCAGCAAAAGAAGTCATAAACGGATTCGGATTTGACCTTATACCGGAGTTTTCAGCAGGAGCAGGCAATGCTTTGACATATTTGCAGGCCGGCATCAGTATAAGAGCAGGCTACAACATACCAAACGATTTTGGGACACCAAGAATCAGGCCTGCAACAGAAACAAACTTCCCGCTTAACTACAATGATCCAAGACTTTTTGCAAAATTCCGGAGATACGGAATCTATGCTTTCTGCAGCGCAAATTCACAATACGTATTAAGAAACATATTCCTTGACGGTAATACTTTTGAAGACAGCCACAGTGTTGATAAATACCCTGTAACAGGAACAACCACAGTCGGAATCGGTCTTATTCTGCACAGGTTTAATATAGTTTACGGTCATGTCTTCAACACAAAGAGCTACAAAGGACAGAAAGACAATCAGTACTACGGAACATTGAGCGTATCCTACTCATGGTAAAAAAGATCAGAGCACTTTTTCAAGAAAAGTTTTTGTTCTTTCATTTTCAGGATTTGAAAAAATCTTTTCCGGAGCTGCCTCTTCAACAATTCTGCCTTCATCCATAAATATAACACGATCTGCCATTTCTTTGGCAAAGCCCATTTCATGGGTTACAACAACCATGGTCATACCTTCTTTTGCAAGCTTTTTCATAACATCCAAAACATCTCCAACAAGCTCTGGGTCAAGTGAACTTGTCGGCTCATCAAACAAAAGTGCCTTTGGATTCAATGCAAGGGACCTTGCGATTGCTATTCTCTGCTGCTGACCTCCGCTTAGCTGATCAGGATATGCATCAGCCTTTTCTGAAAGACCTACTTTTTTCAAAAGATTTACAGCTGTATTTTCAGCATCTTTTTTACTTACTTTTCTTACCTGCAAAGGCCCAAGGCAAATATTATCCATAACTGTTTTATGAGGAAAAAGGTTAAACTGCTGAAAAACCATTCCGATTTCAGTTCTTATAAAATTAATATTTGTATCTTTCCTTGATATATCATACCCGTCCACAACAACTTTTCCGGAACTTATCTTTTCAAGTCTGTTCATACACCTTAAAATGGTCGATTTACCGGAACCGCTGGGACCTATTATAACAAGGACTTCTCCTGTACTTACATGAAGATTTATATCTTTAAGTACTTCATGGTCTCCGAACGATTTATAAACATTTTCAATTTTTATCATTTTTAAATCCGTATTAAATCAGTTAGTTATGAATAATCGAGTTTCTTTTCCAGGCGTGCAAGAAGTCTTGAGATAACAAATGTGAAGAACAGATACACAATGCCCGCTCCTATAAGAAACTGAACATAATCATAATATCTTGCGCCCATAACTTTTGCTGAATACATAAGTTCCTGTGTTCCTATAACTGAAACAAGGGATGAATCTTTCAAAAGAACTATGGCTTCATTTCCCAGAGGCGGAATAATTTTTTTTATTGCCTGTGGCAGAATTATATGCTTCATGGTCTGATTGTAAGAAAGTCCTATTGAACGCCCAGCCTCCATCTGTCCCTGGCCTACAGCCTGTATGCCTGCCCTTACAATCTCGGCAACATATGCGGCGCTGTTAAGTCCGAGTGCTATTATACCAACAGCAAGAGGATCCGGTGAAATTGATTGTCCGGTTGCAACATAATAAATCTGGGGAACTCCGAAGTATATAAAAAATATCTGAAGAAGCATTGGTGTACCCCTGAACAGCTGAACATATACACCGCTGAAAAGCCTGAAACAGAATATTCGCGATACTCTCCCTATCCCCAGAAAAACACCTATTGCAAGCCCAAGAGCCACAGCTCCCAGTGTAAGCTGAAGTGTAACAGCAGCTCCTGAGAGCATAAAAATCTTATGTTTCCATAATAAACTAAGATCCAGCATTTATTTCTCCTAAAACAAAAGTCACCTGAACTGAGCGTTTGATATTTTTAAGATTACTTTGTACTGAAAAATATAAACCGCTCAATTTAGGTTTAAAATATAACCCTTTTTTACAGGTCATATTAAAGTCGTTTTCAGTGGTAAAATCACCCCGGACAAAACCGTATTCTGCCCGGGGCAATTTTTTACAATATACTGCAAACCTGAAAAACTGGTGGTCAGGATTTAGATATCCCACTTACTTTTTAACTCATCCAGCTTTCCGTTATCTATAAGAGTTTTTATAGCATTGTTAATTGCTGATTTAAGCTCGTCATTATCCTTTTTAATAACAACAGCAGTCTGTTCTGTATTAAGAGGTTCTCCAACAACCTTGAAATCATTTTTTGAAGAAAGCTCTTTTGCAATTGCAACATCAAGAATCACAGCATCTACAGAACCGTTGTCAAGCATCATAGTAGCTATATTATTGTCATCCACTGTTTTTACTTCTGCGCCTTCTATCTTTTTTGCCGCTTCAGCACCAGTAGTTCCCATCTGCACTGCTACAACTGAAGCTGCAAGATCTTTTTTTGAAGTAATCTCAGAGTCTTTTCTTACCATAATAACCTGTGCATTTGCGATATAAGGAACCGAAAAATCGATACTTGCTTTTCTTTCTTCATTAACAGAAAAACTCGATATACCAACATCAACCTGCCCGTTTTTCACCGCAGTTATTATAGAGTCAAATCCCATCGTTACAAACTTTGCCTTTACACCGAGCTCTTTTGCAACTGCTTCAGCAAGATCAATATCAAAACCTACAACATTCCCGTCATCGTCAATGCTTTCAAACGGGGGATAGTCAGGACTGGTTCCAATGGAAAGTTCACCTGCCTCTTTAATCTTATCAAGTGCAGAAACTTTTTTTGCTTTTTCTTTTTCACTGCTTTTTTCCTGATCCTGTGTGCATCCGGAAAGAACAAGAACCATTACCGCAAGTATACAAAGACTTAAATTTAAAATTGTTTTTTTCAATTTCATTATCTCCTTTTAATATTAAATTAATAATACAGTTAACTTTAAACTAAAATGGACATTTCATATTTTACTGCTGCCAATTAAATCCTGACACTGATTAAAAATCAGATTTAACCTAAATCGATCAATTTTCAAAATAAAAAATACTTAAAAAATCATTTGAATATATTTTAATGTATTTTGATCTGATAAAAGGTTCAAAACAATCTGCTACAGATAAAAGATAAAAATTCTTTTTTATACTTAAAAATTTTTCAGCAAGATTTTCGTAAAACAGCTTACCTTCTCCCATAGGTCTTGCAGGCCTGTACATATATATAAAATCTGCGTCACTAATATCAGCTGCGCCTATGTCATTATTTTCAAAAGAAAATCCTGACTGATCAAGCCCGAGGGCTTCAACAAAAATCTTACCTGTTTCAAGATATTTTTTTGAAAGCTCAACCTGTCTTGTTTTTCTATGCGGAGCAACCGCTTTTAGTAAAGTCCCCTGCAGCCCGTTGCCGCAGCCAAGATCAATAAAAACATCTTCGGGTTTTATTATAAAAGAGGCAAAAACAAGGGGCATCAGTCCTCCTGGAAGCCACTTCAGACCTTTTTTATTTTCAAGCACCTTGTCCTCTGATCTGCTGTAACCTGCTCCTGATCTGTGAAGAGCGAGATAAAGTTCAATCAAAAGACTTTCTCTTTTGTCTGTTTCATTGTTTTTTCTTGCATATAAAAGCTGATTTTTAAGTAGAGCTGATTCCGGAGAGATCTGATGCACAGGTCTGAAAGAAGCAATTTTGATTAATACATTTTCAAATTCTAAAATCATGTTTTCATTAAACAGATCTTCAGTTAAATATTCAAAGCTCTGGTCAAACCTTTTTTTCAAATCATCGAAAAACATAAAGCCGGTAATTCCTTATAAAAATTTTTCTTAAAAATAAAAACGCCCAATTTAGTATTTGGCCGAAAACCAGAATCTTTTGCTCAGTTACGGCAGATGAAAAATTTAACCGCAGGAATACTGAGGTATCTTGAGGATTAAATTTTGATTCTAACTTAAGACCTGGACAAAAAAGACAGTTTTCCTTCAGCATCTAATTTAAGTTTAAAAACAATAAGACCACAAACAATTATTACAATAAATGAATTTTTTTCTTGATGATTATATAAATGACGATATAAGTTTATCAGGTTTTCTTTTATTTCTGCCTGTACCAGAAAATCAGCCTGACTTTGATAAGCGGCTGATGCATTATTTTAAGCCTCTTTCTAGCCAACGCTTCCGGGCAGGAAATAAAAATAAACTTTATACCGCTAATAATTTATAAAAAACCAAGCTTATTTATTATGAAAAAAAAAGACTTATATCCGCTTATTGAGCAACTTCCAAAAAGACCGGGGATTCACGGAAAAGAAAAATTATTCAATTCTGCAGTCCTCATAACCCTTATACTTATAAATGATGAGTATAATTTCGTATTTGAAAAACGAGCTAAAGGGATCAGGCAAGAAGGTGAAATCTGTTTTCCAGGAGGCATGTATGAATCTGACAGTGATGATTCCTGCATGAAAACAGCTGTAAGAGAAACCTCTGAAGAGTTGGGCATTGACATGCACAATATAAATGTTCTTGGAAGATTGGATACTATTGTTGCAGCTATGGGAGCTACGATTGAGCCTTTCATAGGAACACTTGAAAACACTGCTCCAGAAAATATTGTAATCCAGGAAACAGAAGTTGAAAAAGTCTTTTTTGTTCCTGTTTCATGGTTTTTAAAAAACAAACCTGAAGTTTATCATGTTGCCCTTGAAATGAAATCTTATGTTTATGAAAACGGAGAAAAAAAGATTATCTTCCCTGCAAAAGAACTTGGACTTCCTGAAAAATATCACAACTCCTGGGGAGGAATAAGACAAAAGGTTTTCTTATACAGATACAAAGATGAAGTCATATGGGGACTTACTGCAGAAATGGTCAGCCAGTTTTTAAAACTGTCACAGCAAACAAAAGAAACTAAACAAAGCAGGTACGCATAATGCCAGGTCTTATTCCTGAAACAAGCCCGCAACAGCAGCTTAGACTAAGAAGATTCCTGATGGCTGCTGTGTCCTATCTTTTATTTATTTTTATTATAATAATCTGCCAGATACTTGATATCTTTACCCTTGCTGCTCCGGATACAATACTAATGATGTGCACTGTTGTTTTTATAAATATAGTATTTTATCTGATGTTCCGGCTTAACCTGAATTTATACTTCAGAGACAAAAGCCTTACCATGCTCCAGATGTCTACAGCGACAATAATTATAATGATAACCATCTACTACATAGATAATGTAAGGGGAGCATTCCTTCTTTTATACGTAGTAAGCTTTTCTTTCGGGGTTTTCAGGCTCAAAGTAAAGCAATTTCTTTTTTTAACAGCTCTGATAATATGCAGTTATATTCTTATTATCTTGCTTCTTTTAAAATTTCATCCAGACAGAATTATGCTCAGGGTTGAAATTTTAAGACTTTGTATTTTAGCTGTTGTTTTTACATGGTTTTCTTTTCTTGGCGGCTATATAAACCGCCTGAGAGAAAAAATCGAGGAACTTGCAACCAAGGATGAACTAACCAAAATCTGTAACAGAAGGCAGCTTTTTAATATCCTTTCAAGAGAAGTTGAGCTTGCAAAAAGAAAATTTGCTCCATTTTGCTTACTAATGACAGATATAGACGATTTTAAACAGATAAACGACAGCCAGGGACACCTTGCAGGAGATCTTATTTTAAAAGAAGTTGCCGCAAAAATAAAATCTGAACTTAGAAAATGCGACTATGTTGGCAGATACGGAGGAGAAGAATTCCTGATAATATTATCTTATCCAACTCTTGAAAACTCAGTTGTTTGCGCTGAAAGAATAAGAAAAAAAATAGAAAAAATGGGGGTCAGGCTTGATAACCAAACTGTAAAAACAACAATTTCCATGGGCGCTACAGTATACTGTCCTGACGAATCAATAGACAAAACACTTGCAAGAGCAGACAAGGCTTTGTATCTTGCAAAAACCAGGGGGAAAAACCGTGTTGAACAGGCCCCCTGTCCTGAAACAGACAACCACAACGGATTTAAACCTGAACCGAAAAGTTTTTAAAAAAACCTTGCAATCCAGGTTAATCTGATGCAAAAAAACTTTAATATTCCGTCATTTCATACTCAGGTCCTGTGCCGACTATAAAATCTTTTGATTTAAGCACTTCACCTGAAGGAGATAAAACTTCAACTTTCCACTGCCCTGTCCATGATTTAAGTATTTTCTTTGAACTCCAGGTTCTCCAGGCACTGCTTGTACCGATATTAAGATAAACCTCGCCAACTTTTTGATCATTGTAGTACCAAACATGAGAAATCTGAACAGGTTCACCCGGATTTGACACTTCAGTGTAGCAGTAAATTTTTTCCAGACTCGCTGAAAAATTATCACCTTTTCCAACCAGGGATCTATCTACGATGTCGGTACCAAACTCCATTTCATTAACAGAAAGTACTGCCCCGGAATCTTGAGCATGTACAAAAGGAACCAAAATAATTGCAAAAAATAAAAATAAACAAATTTTTTTTGTCATTTAAAACCTCCTTAATAAATATTAGATATCTCACAGAAAAGCTGTGAAGCAATACTGTGAAAGTGCCGGTATGCAATATAAAATATAATCAATTCAATCTGCAAAAACCAAATTCAGGTGTTTTTAAAACACCGGAAAATTAATCTATTTACAAAAAAATAATCACACTCTGTCAAATTAAAATTCGCATAGAAATATTATTGCATACAAAAAATTTAAATGGTACTAATTAAAATATTTTGTGTACGAAATATATAAGTAGTAATTGATCGAAAATCAGATTTTTTTGTTCATTTTAAAAGATTAAAAATTTAACCGCAGGAATACTGGAGTATTTTGCGGATTAAATTTTGATTCTAAAGTAACAACCGACAAAAAAAGGAGTTTTCGTTCAGCAGCTAAATACAATTTGTCTTTAATGAAAGGAATACAAATGGTTTTATTAAACCCGAAAAATTACCAGGACAGAAACTATCCTGATGAGAAATCAAAAGAAATCATGCTTAAAACCATTGAATGGTTTGAGAACAAAGGTCTTGGCAAAGTAAAGGAAGATTTCCATGAAAAAAAATTCACTTATGACTTTGCAGAGTTTGTAAAAAAAGAGCG
>JBNJDM010000103.1:0-6974 GCA_051744925.1 Thermodesulfobacteriota bacterium
CATTGAATTTTTGTTTGCCTGACCAGCAAAATTATTATACAAATTAACCTGCATAAATTTCACCTAGATTTTTCTCAAAGCTTTAAATTTAAATGCTTTGATTACAGTTGCGGTAAATATTCTGCCGCACAGATGAAAAATCAGTATTAAGCCTGAAATAAGAATTTACAATCATCTTGACACTTTACCGCCTTTTTTTTATAAAGTCATGATGCTTTAAAATATTGTTTCTGAAAATTGCAGAACTTACCGTTAAGGTCATAAAAATGTATGATAAATCAGTAGCAGTAAAAGGTGTGGGAGACGGATTCAAACTGATTCCTGAAAAGGATGTGAACAGTGAGAATATAATCGAGGAAACCTCAAAGGCTCTTGAACCTATAAAACACCTTTTAAAAGGTGCTCATATATATATCGACTCTGAAGAAAACAGCTCAGAGTTTGTAAAAATACTTGATGATTTTTTAAAAAACAATTTTTCAGTCGATTCTGTAGCTCCTTTTAAAAATAAGGAGAAAGTAAAAACAGAACATAAAAAAAGATTCAGAACAAGGGAAGCTGAAAGAGGCTGGAAAACCTCAGCAAGCGATGCTTTGATTATTACCGGAAGGGTCAGATCAGGACAAAAAATCGATACTGAAAAGCATCTTATAATTTATGGTGACGTAAACCCCGGAGCTGAAGTAATTGCAGGCGGAGATATTCTTATCCTGGGAACACTTTCGGGAACTGCAATAGCAGGCCAGAAACAAGACGACAAATCTGTAATTTTTTCACTCGATTTCAGACCTACCCAGATCCAGATAAACGACATTATAGGTTTGGGAGGAGAAAGAAAAAACAAGAAAGAACCGGAAATAGCTTTTTTAAATGAATCAAGAGAACTTTCAGTAAAAAATTATCTGGAAGAAAATCCTTTTTCAAAACTTCCATGGCCGGAAGTCAGATAAAAAATAAGACTTTTACCACAAAAAAAGAGGTGCAGATTTGAAAGGTAAAGTAATAGTAATAACATCAGGAAAAGGGGGCGTCGGTAAAACAACAACAACCGCCTCCCTTGGAGCTGCAATTGCCTCACTTGGCAAAACATGCGCTGTTGTAGACATGGATATAGGACTGAGAAACCTCGACGTTGTCATGGGTCTTGAAAACAGAATTGTATATAATGTTGTGGATCTGGCTCATGGAAGATGCCAGGTTAAGCAGGCTGCAATAAGAGACAGGAAAATCAACGGACTTTATCTGATCCCTGCCTCCCAGAGCGACAATAAAAATGTTTTAAATACCGATGACATGTCAAGGCTTACAAAAAAGCTTAAAGAGGAATTCGACTATATCCTTATTGACTGTCCTGCAGGAATTGAACAGGGCTTTGAAAACTCTGTAACAGGAGCTGATGAAGCTGTAGTTGTATGTACTCCCGAAGTTTCTGCTGTAAGAGATGCCGACAGAATAATAGGTCTTTTATATGCAAGATCTATAACACCAAAGCTTATTGTAAACAGGATAATACCCCATATGGTTGTCAACGGTGATATGCTGAGCCATAAGGATGTTGAAGATGTACTTTCAGTTGAAATGATAGGCCTTGTTGAAATGGACGACAGAGTTGTTGCGGCCACAAACACAGGAAGCTATATTATCGATGATAAAACATCCAAAGCAGGACAGGCTTTCACAAGAATTGCCGGAAGAATTATGGGAGATACCAGCATTCCGATTCAGGAACCTTCATATGATCAAAAAGGTCTCTGGAACAAAATAAGCTCAAAACTAGGAATGAAAAAATAAACTCTTTGTTGCCCTAAAGGTGTAAATTATGAAGAACGGACTCTTTGGCAGATTATTTGGTTCATCAGGAAAAGAATCATCTAGAGATATTGCAAAAAAAAGGCTTCAGTTTGCTTTAATATACGATAAGCTTGAAATTTCAGATGAATTGCTGGAATGCCTTCAGCAGGATATTGTAGACGTAATTTCCAAGTATTTTGAAATAGACAAGGATTCTTTAAAACTTGATATTGAAAGACAGGACGATCTTTCTGCTCTTGTGCTGAACACCCCTATTTTGTCAGCTAAAAAAAATTACGATTAAAAAAAAGTTTTATGAGAAGTCAACAGCCTTCAAAGACCGGATAAAAGAATCTGTTTTCCGGTCAGCTGTTTTTTTAAATTAACACCCAAAAAATTCAGGTTCTTAACAAAGAATCTGAAACTTTTTTTATTTTCTCTTTTATATAACCTTCTGCCTCAGCAAGATCTTTTTCATCTTTAATTAATGCATTCACAGAATCAAGAACATAGTAAAATTCCGATTTTCTGCATAATGGATTAATCTTTTCTGTTTTTTCCTGATCTGTAAAAAAATAGTTTGCAGGATGATTTTTTTCTCTTTTAAACGGCCATTCAAACTTAAGCCTGAAAACCGATTTTAACAATTCAGATGTCTCAAAATTAATATCTGATATATCTGTTTTGCTTTTTGTATTTTTTTCTATTGAATCAAAAATTGTATTTATCATTTCAGATTCAGTTACAACAAGCCCGTATTCATAGCTGTCTTCAAAAAGATCCCTTAAGATTATTTTTCTTTGGGGTGAAACATTAAAATATGTTGAACAAAAATATGAAGCACAGGCAAGGCCGCCGTAAAAACTTAGCCCCCTGAAATCAACACCTGAGTTTTTTTCTGAAAGGGGATGAAGAAGACACCCGGGAGTTTCATTATTTTTATCTATAAAACCTGCATAAGGACAGTGGTGAAAATCAGGAAAAGGTTTTTCTCCCATGGCAGAAATTTTTAAAAGCTCTTTTTCACCGAAATTTAAAATCTCATCCAGATTTCTTCCCGAAGCTTCAAAATTAAGTGTTCTTTGAGCAAGAACTTCATAAAACTGAGTTACAGATTTATAATTAAAATTGTATATACCACAGCAGGCTCCGCATGACAGGCTTTTATACTGACACAGATAAATTTTACCGGGCACTTTTTTTACATTTTCCGAAAACTCCTCTTCAACTGCTGAATATGTTAAATTCATTACTTATCCTGTCGTAAAGCCTGTTTCCTATATCTATGCCTATATCTATAAACTCGGGCCCGTATTTTTTTCCTGTGGGAGTTCTGAATGTATTTCTTATTTCTCTCAAGGCATTTATCCCTTTTTTATAACCGCTTAAAAACTGGGCTGCGGTTATGTCTGTCTGCTCAATCATTGCCCATAGCATAAATGAAAAATTGTCAGGCCCCCACCTGAATTTATCAGAATCATAAAGAGAATCAGAAAGTACAGAAGCTTCAAAACTCGGAGGCTCATTATAACTGGAACAAAAAGCTTCATGGTTTGAAATTGCATGAACAATTGACTCTATATTTTGTTCATCTCCAAGCACATAAGGAAGGTAATTATCTGCATATTCCGCACCTCTTTTTGCATGATCTTTCTGTTTTCTGCATATATCATGGAGAACCCCTGCTGTCTGGGCTATAGCAAGAAGATAATCTTCACTTTCCGGTGTTTTTGCTTTTTTCATTTCAGCAACATAAATAACCCCTGCCTCAACAGCCACTTTTTTTGCATGACCTATACCATGCCCGAGATTATATTCAAGAATTTCAAAAACATCATTTTTTACTTTTCCCACAAAAGGGTCTGTCTTAAAAAAGTTTTCAGACCTTTTTATAAGCTCTTTATACTCATTGTAAAAAGAAGGCTGCCTCGATTCTTTCACAATTTCCACTGCCATCTTTCTTATCTCTTCAAGGACAAGATCCATATACAACCTGCAATTAAATAGTTTTTACCGATTATACACTCATAAAATATACACATATTAAATTAGCATGAGGCTTATTATGTAACAATATATTATTTTCTATCTTTACATAGATAAGCTGTTCTTTTTTTAAAATCATTTGTTGACAAAGACTGAAATGTACACATATTATTTATGAGCATATGCCCATAAAGGAGGAGAAATGGTTAGGCCGGTTAAACAAAGAATGGTGGAATCAAAACCTAAATCAGATTATTTCAAGCCACGGGGAATCCCCTTAAGAATGCTTGAAGAATCGGTTTTATCCATAGATGAGACAGAAGCTCTGAGACTTGCCGATTTTCTGGGAATGTCCCATGAAGAAGCAGGAAACAATATGGGAGTTTCAAGACAGACTTTCGGGCGAATAATCCAGTCTGCCAGACATAAAATTGCAGATGCAGTAATCAACGGCAAAGCAATAAATATAGAAGGCGGAAACTACGAGTTAAAAGAACAAATGGTGCATGGAAAAGGTAAGAGAAAACGTAAAAGACAAAAATTCTGACAAAAATTAAAACTTTAATTTTTGTTCAGAAATTTCTTAATAATCATCCTAAAATATAAGGAGGATGGAAATGAAAACAGCAATAGCTGCAAAAGGAAAAGACTTAACTTCACAGGTAGACGAACGGTTCGGTAGAGCCGACTTTTTTCTTATAACAGATAAAGACTGCCAGACCATTGAAGAAGTGATTGAAAATGTATCAAAAAATGACTCAACCGGAGCAGGCACAGGTGCTGCAAGTCTTGTTGCAGAAAAAGGAGTATCATTTCTTGTGGCAGGCAATTTAGGGCCTAAAGCCGAAAATGTGATAAGTACTGCCGGTATTAACTTTATAAGCTTTGCAGGAACTGTTTCCGAAGCAATGGAATTTGTCAGACAAAACAGCTCTGTACAGCCTGATTCTTTTCAGCCCGGGGCAAAGACTCAAGCAGCTCCATCAGCAGACAGTTTTGATTATCCCCGTGCAGGAAAAGGTACAGGACAAGGCCGCGGTATGGGTATGGGACGCGGCATGGGAACAGGCCCTGGCGGCGGAAGAGGACAATGCCGTAATCCCGGAAAAGGACAAGGCCGCGGAGGTGGCGGCGGCAAAGGAATGGGACGTCAAAACAGCAGGAGGTTTTAAATGAGGATCTGTATAGCAAGCGGAAAAGGCGGCACAGGTAAAACAACAATTGCAACATCCCTTGCCGCCTCATACGGAAAAGAGATACAGCTTGCAGATTGTGATGTTGAAACTCCCAATGCCGGAATATTTTTTGATGTTTCAGACTCGGACAAAGAGGATGTTTTCCTCTTTGTCCCCGGATTTGACAATGAAAAATGCACAGGGTGCAAAGAATGTGAAAGAATATGCAGATACAATGCTCTTGCAGTTGTTAACAAAAAAGTGATTTTGTTTCCGACCCTTTGCCACTCATGCAAAGGATGCCTTTATATATGTCCTGAAAATGCTGTATATGAAGACAAAAAACTACTGGGGTCAATTTCTTCCAAAAAGCTTGACAATAATATCAGCTTTATTTCCGGAGATCTTAAAACCGGTGAAATGGCTTCTCCCATGCTCATAGACAGGGTTAAAAAAAAGCTTTCTCCTGAAATTCATTCAATTATAGATTCTCCTCCGGGAACATCTTGTCCTGCAATTGAAGCAATGAAAGATTCAGACTATGTTGTGCTTGTAACCGAATCTACTCCCTTCGGACTAAGCGATCTTAAACTTGCGGCCGAAACAGCGAAACTCCTTGGAAAACCATGCGGAATAATCATCAACAAGCACATGGAAGAGATAACAATGATCCATGATTATGCCAAAGAGTCGAATATTCCGGTTCTTATGGAAATCCCCTATTCCAGAGATCTTGCTGTTGATTATTCAAAAGGGAACCTTGTTGTAGCTACCAGAAACGATCTTAAAGCAAAGTTTAAAGAAACTCTTGAAACTATAATCAGTGAACATGCGGGGGCGTAAAATGAAAGAGCTTGTAATAATAAGCGGCAAAGGCGGTACAGGCAAAACATGCGTCAGTGCTTCATTTGCCCATCTTCTTAAAGAAAAAAAAGTTTTAATTGATGCTGATGTTGATGCTGCAAACCTTCATCTGATTATAGAACCCCGCAGTTCCAAAGAATTTTCATATTCTTCGGGAGTAAAAGCAGAAATCGACCTTGATAAATGCAGTCAGTGCGGTCTTTGCATTGAAAGATGCGAGTTTGAAGCCATAAGCGATGATTTTGTGGTAAACGATATTGACTGCGAAGGCTGCGGAGTTTGCTATGAATTCTGTCCTGAACAGGCAATAACATTAAGAGAAGAAAAAGCCGGGCGCTGGTTTATTTCAAAAACAGATGAAGGAACCATGGTTCATGCAAGGCTTAATATAGGCGGAGAAAACTCAGGCCTTCTGATTAATCAGCTAAGAAAACAGGCATCAGCTGAGGCTGAAAATGAAAATGCATCCTTTATTCTTACAGACGGACCTCCGGGTACAGGCTGTCCTGCTACTTCTTCAATAACAAATTCAGACAGTGTGCTTATTGTATGCGAACCTACGCAATCCGGTTTTCACGACATGAAAAAGGCAAAAGATCTTGCTGACTTTCTCAAAGTGCCTGTTATGGTGATGGTAAATAAATACGACCTGAATCCTGAGATTACTGACCAGATAGAAGAATATTCTAAAAAGTCCAATGCCCTTTTTATGGGAAAAGTGCCTTATGATGACGATTTCCCAAAAGCAATCATGAACAAGACTTCTCCTGTTCAGTATTCCGATGGTGAAGGATCCAAAGCATTAAAAGAGATATTTGATAAAGTAATTCAAAACATTACAAGTGCTTAATTCAGTTAATTATAATTATTAAAGCAGGTAAAAAAAATGAAAATTGCAGTATCATCAAAAGGAAACAAACTTACATCACAGGTTGATGAAAGATTCGGCAGATGTGCTTTTTTTATGATTATCGAGCCTGAATCACTTGAATATGAAGTAATTGAAAACACCGGTTCTGAACAGGGAGCCGGAGTTACAGCTGCCAAAACTATTGTCAATGCCGGTGCCCAGGCATTAATCACCGGCAGCTGCGGACCTAAAGCCTTCATGGTTTTAAAGGAAGCCAATACAGATGTTATTCTTAACGGAGCAGGCAG
>JBNJDM010000104.1:0-6645 GCA_051744925.1 Thermodesulfobacteriota bacterium
ATTCTGATTTTATCTTTTTAAGATAATTAGTAATTGGCAGAAACCGGAATTTTTTGTTCAAAAACTAATTACAAATCTTTTTATTAAACCCAAAATCTAAAAAAGGAGGTTAATATGTCTGTAAAAGCTGCAGAAAGAATGAGTCCTGTGGAAGAGTTTCTTTATGAATGCCATTTAAAAGAGGTTGAAGAAGAGTTTTGTGAAATGAATATGCCGCCAGAGAGTTTTATAATTGATGAAGAGTTTGGATCAGATTTTGATATGCTTGCCTTTGAAGCAGAAAGACTTGCCGGGAACTAGTATATTTCCTTCCTTATACTGGTAAAAATCCTTTAAAAGCCTTTTAACAAAGATATCAGTAATTGTTAAAAGGCTTTTTTTGTTTTTTGTTCAGACAAATTTGCCTGAACACTAGTATTATTTCAGCTTAATATTTAAATCTGCTCATAAGCTTGTTTAGTGTATCTGCCATTTCATTTAGCTTTCTGCTGTTTTCCTTTACATTTACAGAGGAAGATGAAACTTCATTAAGTGATGTATTAACCTGTGAAATATCCTCAGAAATAGATTCAATTACACTGTTGGTTTCAGCTGTGTTTTTATTTACATCCTCTACACCCTGAGAAGCCTGATTAATATTGTCTGAAATTTCATCGGTTGCAGAATTTTGTTCTTCTATTGCGGTTGCTATGGAGCTGTTGATGTCGTTTATGTCAGAAATAATTTTATTTATAAGGTTAATTGCATTTACAGATTCCTTTGCATTCTCCTGAATTTCGTTTATACGGTTTCTGATATCCTGGGTGGAACTTGCAGTTTGTGTAGCAAGTTCTTTTATCTCTGAAGCTACTACAGCAAAACCTTTTCCTGATTCACCAGCCCTTGCAGCTTCTATTGTTGCGTTAAGTGCCAGAAGACTTGTCTGATCAGAAATGTCGCTTATTACTTCTGTTACCTTACCAATATTTACTGCAGATTCATCAAGATTTTCCATTTTTTTAAGAGCATTTTCAGACTGAGTAACAGCATCTTCAGAAATTGATCTTGCTTTTTCTGAATTCTGTGCGATTTCTTTAATTGTGGAAGACATCTCTTCGGAAGCTGAAGCAACCATACTCAGATTTGTTGATGCCTGCTCAATGGTTGAAACAATTGAGTTCATAGATGCTGCTGTTTGTTCAGCTGCCGATGCAACTGCGTTTGATTTTTCAGAAGCATCTTTGCTTTGTGATGCAAGACTGTCAGACAAACCTGTAAAATCCTGTGAAGACTCTTTGAGAGTTTTTGAGTTATCACTGATTTCCCTGACCATCGTTGTAAGATTTTCAAGGAACATATTGAAATATTTACCCATTTCACCTATTTCATCGTTTGATTGTATTTTGATTCTTTTTGTAAGATCACCTTCACCTTCCGCAATTTCACTTAAAATCTCTGTTGTTTCAGATATAGGTTTTGTTATTTTTTTTGCCAGGATAACTCCTATTGCCCCAGCAATTAAAAAGAAAACAGATGCAATTGCAGCCATGCTAATTAGAAAGCTGTTTACTCCTGAAGTAACCTCTTCCTGGGGAATCAGCCCTATAAATTCCCAGCCCAGATCATTGCTTGTATAATAAATACTGAAGTAATCTTTTTTATCCAGTGTTACTTTTGTATTTTTACTCAAAAGATCTTTATAACCAGGTTTTGTTATATTTTTAAGGTTTTTGAAAATTGTGTCCTTGTGACGGGGATTTGCAAGAACAGTTCCATCGTCTTTTGCAAGCATCATAAATCCTGATTTACCAATCTTGATATTTTCAATTATTGAGGTAAGCACTTTTAAAGATACATCTATTCCTGCAACACCCTGCAAAGAACCGTTTTTTGTAAATGCCCGGGCTATAGTAATTGTAATATCTCCATTTGTGGAAAGATAAGGATCAGTTACAACAGGATCTTTTGATTGCAAAGCATCTGTGTACCATGGTCTTTGTCTTGGATCATAGCCTGCGGGCAGGTCATCCTGGCTTGCAAGAATCATTTCTCCTTTTTCTGAGCCAGCATAAATTTCAACATATGCATTGTGTGTATTTAAAAAACGCTGAAGAAATTTTTCAATCTCCACAGCTTCTTCTCCTGCTTCAGAAGGATCAATTTTCCGGGGTCTGTCTGTATTAAGATAGGAAGTCATTTTTCCTTTGGAATCTTTTATAACAGGTGTTTGTGCAAGAAAGCTTATGTTTTCTTTTAAATCATTAAAAAAGAATTCAAAAGCTGTTTCAATTTGCTTTATTTCTCTTGTGCTTGCATCCCTGAAAGAATTCAGTGTTGTGCTGTATATGTTAATTCCAAGATAAATGCATATCAGTACAAGGGGAATTAATGTAAGTGAAGTTAATGAAAGAACAATTTTTTTTTGGATAGTTAATTTCATTTTGATTCCTCCGGGAATTGAATAAAATGTGAAGCTTTGTTATGGTTGGATAAAATTACTTAAAACTAACATAAAGTTAAGATTTTTTCAAATGAATGAACAAATAAAAATAACTGAAATTATTAAAAAAGTTAAGTCAGATTTTCCAAAAGCTAAAATTGGTATAGTATCAAATGATGAAATCCTAAAATTAGAGAAAAAGCTGAAATCTGTAAGAAAAGAGAAGCAGCTCTTTTTTTTCTGATCAGGCTTTAAATTGTACACTTAAAAATATTTAAAATGTGATGGAAAAATAGAATTTTTTGTTTAGTTACGGCAGCTGAATAAATACGAAAGGTTTTTTGTTATATGTCAGAAAAAAACCTGATAAAGATTTCTCTGGATGAAGTTGATTCAGACTTTGTAAATGCATCACAGGAAGCAATAGAAAGTTGGAAAGGACGTCCCGGAGAAATTTTTACAGTAGTTAACCCGCAGCATGAGTATTACAGGGCAAGGCTTACAGAGCAAAATGGATTTAAGCCCAGGCTTAAAATCTTTGAAAAAATAAAAAATCCTGAGCTTGGTACAGATATAACCTTATATCAGGCTGTTCCCGAAAAAGAGAGAATGGAGTTTATTATAGAAAAAGCTGTGGAGCTTGGCGTAAGTTCAGTAGTTCCTGTGATAACAGAAAAATCTTCATGTATAAAATTAAGGGATAAAAAGCAGAAGAAATCACACAACTGGCCTGTGGTTGCCTTAAAAGCTGCAAAACAGTCCAGAAGAGCTTTTGTACCGGAAATATTAAATGAGTTTGATTTTCATGAGGCAGTATTAAGATCACTTAACTCCGATCTCTTGTTTTTTTTAAATGAATCAGAGACTGCAAATAAGCTTAAAAATATTATAAATGGAAAAGAGATAAATACTGTTTCTTTTTTTTCAGGGCCTGAAGGAGGCTTTTCAGGAAATGAAAAACAATACCTTGCAAAGAATAATTATGCTTCAGCAACACTTGGTAGCAGAATTTTAAGAGCTGAAACCGCTCCTTTAGCTGCAGTTGCATTTTTGTCCCAGGTGCTTTATTAAGCTTTTGCTCTAAAACTAATTGTTTGAACTTATGACAATATCGTCATCTGTGCCTTTTTTCATGTCAGGTCCTGAGCTTGTAAGTATAAATCCCGGTTTTTTATTATTTTTTTTATATTCAACAGGTTCCCCCCATCTGTCCAGGGGAAATTCAAAAGAAAGTTTTTGTGAGAGGTTTTGGGTGTACCAGTGTGTAAATCTGTGTGAAGGAAGATCGGTTTTGTTTTCTGTATATCTTTTTTCAAGCTCTGATTTGATATATTCAAGCTCATTTCTGGTTTTGTAGATTTTATATTTTTTTATAAAAATATCTCCTGCAGAATTAAGGTGTTTGCTGGCCCCTGAAACAATGCCAATGGCTGCAAGGATAAAAAATAAAAACCTGTATCCTGAAATATTTGTCTTCATAATATCAGTATGGAATTACCTGGATGTTTTTTGCTTCATCTCCCCTGATTGTAATATTGTATCCAAGGGTTTTTATTACTACTGATTGATTATCCTTTTCTACTATTTCTATTATTGAGCCTTTGCCCGCGTTTATTTCACTGAACTGAACAAAGGCAGAAGAATCATTGCTAAGTTCTGAAATTTTTCCAAGAGTATTTTTTTCCATTTCTCTTAGCGGAACAGGTGTTCCAAAACCCTCATCTGAAGAGTCGTTTCTGCGGTGCAAATTTTCCAGGCAGAGATCAAGGCAGGTTTTGCAGTCACCTCTTAAAATTGAGGCTTCACAATGTTTGGTAAACCCCTGGATTAACTCCTGTCCGCCTCTTGGACATATCTGAAGAAAATCTACAAACTGTATAAGCTTATCAAGTATTTCTTTTGGTACAGCATGCTCCATTTTACAGGCAGCATCTTCAGAAATATTTTCATCAACGCATAGTATTTTAACGAAAAAATTTTTTAAAGCTTCATGGCGTCTTATTATGTCTTTTGCGATTTCATTCCCTTCTTTTGTAAGCGTTATGAGATCGTAGGGAGCATAATTAACAAGACCTTTGTCTGAAAGGGTTCTCAAGGCTCCTGTTACAGAAGAGTTGTTTACCTTCAGTCTTGATGCTATATCTTTAGCTCTTGCAGCCTGTTTTTCACTTACAACCTGAAATATTGTCTCAAGATAATCTTCAAGGCTTGAGCTTAATTTGCTGTTATCAGTTTTCATTAAAACTCCTGATAAATTAATTAATAAAAGAAATTTTATACATGAAAAAAAAGTCTTTGTCTAATAAGATTTGGAGATTAAGGCAAGAATTAAGGTCTTTATTAAAAGTTTTAGGTTTACCTAACAGTTAGACAGTTCCGGTCTTAAATGTTTGTTTTCAAATTTTTAAATTATAGCTTACTTCGGCTTATCTACTTTAACAATATGCACAGGATTGCCGTCCTGATCTTTGGTTTCGATTTCGTATGCTCTTATATTTTTTGTTGTTTCATGAACTTTCCAAAGAGAGTTTCTACCTGCCACTTTTGTCCCTTTTTCAATAGTTCCGTGAACAAGAAGCACAGGTGATGGTGCAAGCGAGTTGTCATAGTTTCTAAGGGCTTCAATTTTTTCTTTTATTTCCTGCTTTTGATTTTCATATTTTTCCAAATCTTCGTCAATTTTTTCAATTGCCTCCTGACTGCTGTCCTGGGTATAAAAAAGGTTTTCCATTATGGTTTCATAATCATTAACTTTTTTTGTAAGGTCGTCTATTTTATTTTGAATTTCTTCCAGAGTAGCGCTGCTGCCTGACATGGAGACAAGGTCGAAATGTTCATTGAGTTTATTAAGAGCCTGATTTGCTTTATCCTGAATCTGGGCTTTTTCTGCAATCTCAATGTGTGCTTTTTGGCTTTTTTCTGACTCTTTGGTTTTACTGCTGTAAAGATCTTCTACAGTTTTGTCAATTTTTTCAAGCTCTTCATTCAAAGGGTTTAAAAGATAGTCAAGGTATGCTGACGAACCAATCTCCAAAGTTGATGGTGATGATACTTCAGTACCGATCTGTTTTGCATCAATCCCACCTTTGGCTGATATTACTGATGAAATGATTTTACCTGAAGATGCAGTAATAATTCCGCTTGTTTTTAGATCAGATTCAAGGATTTCCTTTTCTGCCTTGATATTGCCAAGAGCTGTGATTTTGCTCTGGTTAATAAACTTTGCATTTACTCCCTGCTCTGCAAATACTTTACCTCTTGAGATACCGCTTTTTACATCCAGAAATCCTTTTGCATTAATTTCACCGCCTGATATTTCATCAACAGTTATATCATTTCCTGAAACTTTAAATCCTGGTTTGACAGTTCCATGGATAATTATATTTCCGTTGAATTCAATATGTCCTGTTCTAAAATCTACGTCGCCTTTTATTTCGTGAACGTTGAGAACAGATATTTTGCCGTCTACAGAGATATGGGGTTTGCCCCGAAGTGTAGAGTATACTTTTGAAGTGGTTTCATCAATTCTTGTGTTTTGTTCAGCTTTAATCAAGATATCTTTTGGTTCTTCTACAGGGATTTCACTACCAAAAATATCTGTGCCTGATATCCCTTCTTGCATGGGAATTTTTTCAGCAAGAAGTTCTTCTTCATTTACATATGGAACTTCGCCCCTGTCCATGAAATCGATATTTCCTTCTTCATCAATATTTCCCACATTGAGATAATTTGTTGAAAAATGACACTTGATCTCTGCATTTACAGGTTCAAGAGGTTTTTTGCCTCTGGCTATTGTAAAAGGCTCTTTAGAGCCGCTTTGAATATAATGTTTGATCTCTTCATCACCTGTAAGGCCGAAATTTATCCCTTTTTCTTTGACAGAGTTTTTTATTTCTTCAATATCTGTTTCTTTATCTACAGGATAAAGTTTTGCCTCAAGATTATCTTCTGAAACTTCAATTTTAATTTCTGTTTTAGCTTTTTCGTTATCTTCCGGGGGATCTTTTTTTGAAGCTGATTTGAGATTTTCTTCGTCAGGGTTTGCTTCCTGATAATATCTTTTGGCCAGTTCGTATCTTTTTTGTTCAGTCAGAATTCTGTATATCTGTTGTGTTTTAAGAGCTTTGTTTTTGTTAAGTATTTCAGCTACAGGGAAAAGTTTATGGCTTTCTTTAAAAATGGCATTTTGTTTTTTTAATGCCTGTTCAGCAGTCTTTTCTGATATA
>JBNJDM010000105.1:0-6645 GCA_051744925.1 Thermodesulfobacteriota bacterium
GAAGGGGTCTTTTCCTTTGCCCACATTGATTCATGGGCTAAAAAAGTATCTGTATCCATAAGAAAAGAAACAGTATCGGGAAAATAAAAACGAAGACGGTCAAGGATTGCAAAACCATGGGTATCTGTATCTCCCCAGTAATATATATTTTTGTTTTTAAGCCAGTTTGCTCCTGACAGAATATCTGTGCTGTATCCCAGGCCGAAAATAACCATGGAATTTTTTACACAGGGAAAAGAAAGTCCTGTAATTTCATTTTCGACTATAAAAACATTTTTTATATCCGGATTAAGCTTATAAAATTCATCCGCCCTGATCTGAAAATCTGAAATTCCGCTTATATATTTTTGAAAATCAAGTATTCGAAATCTTAACGTTGCAGGTTTTTCAAGAAAGCCGTATCTTTTTTCAAAAAACTTAATTCCTGAAAAGGATTTGTCTATTTTATCTTCAGGAAGAATATTGTCAAAAAGTAAAGAAAGCCATTTTTTGTTATTTTCTATAAATTTTGTATCAATACCCGGAATTGTAAGCTGCCTTATATAAATTCCCGGCCTTTGATTATTCTTTATAAATCTTAAAACAGATAAAAGTTTTTCCCATTTATTACTGTGATTTAAAACTTCAAACGGCTTTTTCATAAAAAGATCTTCAAGTTTAGGAAACTCATTTAAAACATGTCTGCATATTTGATAAAAAGATTCTGCTTCTTTTGATCTGGATATGAAAAAGAGAATATCGTCTAAGCTTTTAAAAAAAACTCCACAAGGAACGTCATTTGTCGGTGAAACTCTGCCGTTGTAATGTTTCCATTCTATTTCATAAAGAGTTTTTCCCTTTTTTTCTGAAGATGACTGAAGATCAGACACCCATTTTTTTACTTCTGAAAATTCATCTACAATTTCAGATGCCTTTGGATGTTTCAGAGGTATTCTTAAAGGATATTCTGATTCAGGTCTGTAATATTCTTTCAGAAAAATCCCTTTTTTCCATTTTTTTTCAAGAAAAGAGTGAATATATTTTTTATCTCCCCATGAACTCATGATTTCATCTCTTCTTTATTCTTCCGGTATTCTTCTATGGTCATATTTTTTAGTCCGGAACTTATCCCGTCTTTATTATGAACAAAACCTACAGATGATACATACGGCTCAATAACATGAATTTTCTGTAAGGGAGTAACAATCAAAAGCTGAAGATTAAGCTTTTTAAAAAGCTCCAGACTGTAGCCTGTGGATTCGTCTGAGCCTCTTCCGAATGCTTCATCTATTGCAACAAACCTGAAGCTTTCCGATCTTATCTCACCCCATTCAAGTCCGAACTGATATGCAAGGCTTGCTGCAAGTACAGTGTAAGCAAGCTTTTCCTTCTGGCCTCCCGACTTTCCACCTGAGTCGGTATAATGTTCATACTCTGAATTATCATCTATCCATCTTTCTGAGGCTCCGAACACAAACCAGTTTCTTACATCTGTTACTTTTTTAGTCCATCTTTTATCTGCATCTGCAGTACCTGTTCTTCCCTTAAAACGTTCAATTATCTCTTTTACCTGAAGAAACTTTGCTTCAGAATATTGTTCATCCGAACCTGTGACAGTATTGTCTAAACACGATCTTAAACTGTTTTGAAACTCTCTTATTTCTGAGTCTGTATTTTTCTCAACCTCCAGCCTTATATAACGGCCGGAGTTATATTCAATATCACTTAAAGATTTATTTATAATCTCAATTTTTTCTTTTATAAGAGACTGCTCTTTGTTAAGCATGCTCTGAAACTTTGCTATTTCCCTGATTGTGTTCTCATTTAAAAGATTTTTAAATTCCTTTTCAAATGCAGGCAAATTGTCATTTTTAAGCTTGATTAATATCTGCTCATATTCAGGGGCAGATTCGACTGAAATATCCATTTCTTTTGTTTCAAAATAATACTTACTGCTGTAGACAGTCATTGCATTTATTATTTTTGTTTCTGTGCTTCTTATCTTTTTCCTGCATAAATCTGATTTATTATTAAGAATTTTTCTTAATTCATTCTCTTTTTTTATACAGGAATCAAAGGTGAGCTTAAAATCTTTAAACTCTTTTTTAAAAATCTCATCTATCCCACTGAATACAGATTCTTTTTCTTCCTGAGTAAAAACAATATTTCCGATATCTTCTCTGCATCTTTCTATCTCTTTTTCAGCAGATTTCTGTTTTTCATCGTTTCTTGAAAGCTTATCTCTTAAAACTGAGAGAGTATTTTCTGTTTCCTTTATTTCATCTTCAGTCAGTTTTAAGTTTTGATTCAGTTTTTCAAGAACATCAGAACCTTTTTCAAGCTCTTTTTTTTCCTCTTCAAGTTCTGATATTTTTTTAACAGGTTCTTTCCAGTCTATATCTGAAAAATTTCTGAATTCTTTTATCTGAATAAAAGCATTCTTTTTATCTTCAAGCTTTTTGTTTTTTTTATTCAGTTCAGATATTTTTTCTGAGATATCCTGCATTTCTGATTCAAGCTTTTCTTTATCTTCCTTTAAAAGCTTTATTTTTGTTTTATTACTCCAGCCGAGAATATAAGATGTTTTATCATTTATATCTTTGCGGTCATCTTTTTCATGACGTTTTCCACCAGATTTAACCTGACCGCTGACTGTTACTGCAAAATGCTCTTTATAAAAACTTTCAAGATTTTCGCAGCAGATATAATCAAACCTTTTTGAAATTTCATTTTCAAGCCAGTTATAAAAAAGCGAATCTCTTTTTATTTCAAGCTTTTCTGTCAAAGAATCAGGATCTTTCTCTTTTTTTCCGGCTAATGCAGTTTTTCCTGCAAGATAATATACAAGCCTTCCTTTAAGATCAGAAGAATCTACCCATTCACATACTCTGTTATAATTTTTCTTTTCTACAAGTAAAGACATTCCAAAGTTATGCAGAATTCTTTCTGCAGCTCCTTCCCATTTTTTTTCCTTTTCCTTTACTCTTATAAGTTCACCTGCAAAGGGAAGGGCTTCTTCATCAAGTCCAAGATCTGAACAAAGCCTGTTTCTTATTTTTATCTGCCTGCTGTTTATATTACTTTTTCTTTTTAAAAGAGATTCTATTTCATCCTCAAGATCCTGATGTTCACTTTTTAAACTGCTGAACAACACCTCTTTTTCTGTTCTTGAATTAGTTATATCTTCTACCTCTTTTAAGATTTCTTCGTACCTTTTTTCTGCAGAGTCGAGGTTATTCTGAAATTCATTAAAGGTAGAAGGGATATAAAGGCCAAGTTTCTCAGCTGTTTTTGAATAACGGCTTTCAGTATCTTGTCTTTTTTCTTTAAGATCTCTTAAATTTCTTATTTCAAGATCTATTTTTTCGAGCCTGTCTCCGCCGTTTTTTAATATTTCCGCCTTTATATCGTCTCTTTGATCTGAAAGTTTTTTTCTTTTTTCTTCAGTTGAAGATACTTGTCTTTTAACTCTTTCACACTCTTTTTTTAGTGAGGTGAGTTCTTCCTGTTTGAATCTTAATTTATGTTGTGAAAAATATGGGGAAAGGCTTTCAAGAAGAATTTTAAAATTATTCTCTTCTTTTTCAAGTAACTGATAATCCTTATAATCTAATATTACAGGAGACAGAAGCTCAATCTGTTTTTTTGCTTCAATAACTGAACCATGCGCCCTTGTAAGATCATCAAAATGGGTTGTAAGTTCATCAATTTTACTCTCTGCATCAAATGGTTCAAGCATATGCTCTCTTACAAAATCTGTAAGATTTCCAACAGATTTCATTGAAACAGTCTGATGAAAAAGGGAAAGCGCCTGGTTGCTCTTGATTCCAAGCTTTCTCATAAAGCAGGATGAATACTTTGGAAAAGTTTCAAAAACTTCGGTTGAGGGTTTGTTTTTAAGCTTTTTTTTAAGAGAGAGTATATCTGAACCGAAATCAGAAAAATCCTCTTTAATACCTAAAACCTTATCAGAAACAACATAGAATCTTTCCGGCTGAGACTGGCTGTCCTTTATCCAGAAGACCTGGGCAAGGGTTACTTTCTGATAATAGCCCTGATTTTCAAAAACTCCGAGAATTACTGAAAAACTGTTTTCATCCCTTAAAGCAACAGATTTTGAAGATAACCCTGAATCGCTTCTTTCAAACTTATAAAAACCGAGAACATAGGATCTTAAACTTCTCTCCTTTGTTTCAGCTCCTGCAGCCTTGTTGTAGGCAGCTTTGTTTGCAGGTACAAGAAGGGTTGTAACAGCATCGACAAGTGTCGATTTACCTGAACCTATATCTCCTGTAAGAAGTGAATTTCTTCCTTCAGGGTTCAGCTTCCAGACCTTACCTGAAAATGTTCCCCAGTTATATACTTCAAGTTTATTAAGCCTGAATCCTGCCTGTTCATCCGACCTGGCAAATTCAAAAAGATTCTCAGTCATCAGCTATCATTCTCCGTGTCATCGAAATGCATTTTTCTGTACTCCTCAAGCTTTGCATCAAACTCACCAAGCCACTGAGCATCCACAAATGCCTTTATTATTCTTATGACCTCTATTTTGTTTTTGTCTCCCTTTAAGCGGCGGATAAATCCCATATCTGCTATTTTATTCAGATGGGCATCTATTTTGTCTGTAAACTTTGCCTCATTAACACCCTCAGGAAAAAAAATTCTTATGGAATCTGTAATCTCATCCTTTGGAAGTATAAGCCTGGAGCCTTCTCCTGATGCATCAAATTCTGCAAGTTTTTTTCTTAAAAGTGCAATAATAAGGCTCACAGGATAGGAGAGTTCCCTTTTTACAACCAGTTTGGGAAGCGGCTGATCATCTTCAGGTGTTTCTTTTGTTCTAAGCCATGCATAGCCTTCTGATTCATCAACTTTAAGCTCCAGGCCCATTACTGCGGCATAGTCTGTTATACCTGCTTTATTATCAATAAGATCATTCCAGAGATTTCTGTCCTTTTCTCTGAAAACCACACCTTTCATAAGGCTTATCACCGCTTTTGAAAAATCTCTGTCTTTAATGCTTAAATTGGAATCCATTTTTTACCTGCTGAATATTACTGAAGGAATGTTTGTCTTTTTTAGTTTATTGTTTTTATCTGACCAGAAAACCTCATTATGTTTACTCTCATCAAAAAAAGCCTTTTTATCATCCGATGCAATGGATAAATACGCTACAAGTTCTGCAAGTCCCTCTTTTAAAGGATTTTCGTTTAAAATCTCATTTAAACTTACCTGCTCCTTATATCTTAATTTTTCACTGATTATTTTTTTAAGCCTTGTTTTGTCAACACTTACCATGGAATATAAAAGATCAGAAGGGATAAGAGATTCATCTGCAGCTTCGGGCTGCTCCTTTATTATACTGTCATATTTAACTTTATACATCGGTCTTTCCATGGGCAGAAAAATTTCCGGAAAGGAAAGCTCCATAGTAATAAAATTTTTATCCGGAATTTTTTCTTTTAAATTTATGGCTTTATTTTCAATATTTTTCAGAATCTGAATTATTCTTCTGTTTTCCATATAGGCATGATCATCAAGGTATCTTCTCAGCTGGGATGAAAGCTTTGCAACTATTTTCTGGGTATACTCTCCAGCATCGAGCCAGTCATAATGAATTCTTTTAAGTCTTTTTTCCGGCTCCATTTTTTTTACTGCATCTATCTCAAAGACTTTTTCAAGAAGATCTGAGAGTTCATCCTGCTTTTCAGGCGACATAAGAAGATCCCAGAAGGCATTAAAACTTCTTCCCTGATCAGAATCAGATATTATATCCTTTTCCTGAAAAAATTCCTCAAGAAGCTCTCCTTTTCCTCCTTCCCATCCTGCTATTTTTTCCCTTACATTTCTGTCGAGAGCTCTTAAATTATACTCAACTTCTCTGAAGTCTGACAAAAGCTCCCTTGATGAGGTTTCAAAAAGCTGAAACCTTTCTCTTACAGATGTATTGTCGAGAAGATCAAAGTCTCCGCTTTTAACAAGTTCTATCTGATTTTCTATATCTTTTTTTCTTTTTTGAAGCTCTTCAAGCTTTGTTTCATAATCTTTCTCAGTACCTGCTGCAATCTCTCTTAAAATTTCAAAAATCGATCTTAATCTCGATTCCGTCCCCACAAAAGATCTTTCACCTAAACTTTTAAGCCATACCACAACCTTTTCAACTGAAGGCATAAGATCATAGTGAACCTCATCACTATCTGCAGGATAAAATTTTCTAAGCCAGCCCCTTGAATCATCTGCCCAGTCATCAAGGTATGCTTCAGGATTTTTAGGGTAGGAATCTTCTTCATGCATTCTGATGTAATAAAGATAATCCTCAAGTGATGCAGCAAGAACAGATCTGCTTAAAGTCCTTTTATTCGGTTCAATAAAAACTCTGTAAAAAAATGAAATTATAAGTGGGGAATTGTCTGCCTGAAGAAGTCTCCATACAGGATTATATTTTTTTAAGTCTGACAGTCTGAAATAATCAAATTCTTCAGATTTTTCTTTTTTTATAACCATTTTATAACCAATTTATATTGTATAAATACCTATATTTTAATATATTCCCGTTTTTAATAACAACTTTAATTTAATTAAACAGGTAACAAAATGAATTTTTTAAATAAAAAGTATATAAATAATAATATTGCAGATTCTGATCTTATATATGAAAGAGGTAAC
>JBNJDM010000106.1:0-6553 GCA_051744925.1 Thermodesulfobacteriota bacterium
CCGGCGGATTTTGAGTCCGCTGTGTCTACCATTTCCACCACTCCGGCTTATTTGATTTTTTTTGCTGCAAAACCGAAATTTAAGCTTTTTTATTCATTTCATCATAATCAAAAGTTAATAATAAAAAATAAAGCCTTATTTCCGGTCAATAAGTATTTAACTGATAACCACGGGGCTTGTCAATTATAATAGATAATTTTTAATCTCTTTTTCACTTATTCTGCCTGATCTTAAAATTTTTATTTCTTCTGAATCTGCTTCGATTATTGTAGAAGGTTTTTCTTCGCCAGTGTAACCGGCATTAATAAAAAGATCTGTTTTTTCAATTATCTCCTTGTCAATTTTATCGGGATCACCTGAAGCAGGATTTCCTGATATGTTTGCTGATGTTCCTGTCAAAGGAGTGTTGATTTTTTTTAAAAGATCTGCTGCAAAAGGATGTGCCGGAACCCTGACCCCTATTTTACCTGTATTGCCTGTGAGTATTTTTGGCGTTTTTTCAGAAGCTTCAAGGATAAATGTAATATCTCCGGGCCAGAATTTTTCCATAAGGAGTTCTGCTTTTTCAGGAATATTTCTGCAGTAGATTTCTGCTTCTGAAATATCTTTTATAAAGATAAGAACAGGTTTAGAAAGAGGTCTTTGTTTGATTTCATATATCTTTGATACAGCATCAAGGTTGAAAATATCTGCGCCTATTCCGTAAAGTCCTTTTGTGGGAAATACAATCAGCCCGCCTTTTTTAAGAACGCGGGCTGATTTTTCAACACAATCTGCATCTTTTGGGTAATTTAAAATTTTAGACTGAAAGGTTTTTATCTTTTTGCTCAACTTTTTCTGCCATTTCTATTTTAAACTGTTCCATTTTTGATGCTATCTCTTGATCTGTAAGTGCAATCATCTGAACAGCGAGTACACCTGCATTGTATGCTCCGGGCTTACCTACTGCAACTGTTGCAACCGGAACTCCAGGAGGCATCTGAACAGTTGAAAGCAGGGAATCAAAACCCTGAAGAGCAGAAGAGTCTATGGGAACACCTATAACAGGAAGTGTTGTTGAAGCGGCCATTGCGCCTGCCAGATGAGCAGCGTGTCCTGCCCCTGCTATTATCACCTTCATTCCTTTTTCTATTGCAGAAGAGGCAAATTCAGCCGCCTTAACAGGTGTTCTGTGTGCAGATGCAACTGTTATTTCAAACGAAATATCGAATTTTTTTAATACAGATACTGTCTCCATCATTACATCAAGATCAGAATCACTTCCCATAACAATTCCTACAAGAGGATTGCTGTTATTTCTGTTTAATGCTTTCATTCCTATATCCTTTCTGAAGTGCAGGTTTTTCCATTGAATTTTTTCTGTGTTTTTATATGCCAGGTTCAGGGCTTTTTCAAGAGTATCCTCTTTAACAGTTACTCCCAGAACTCTTCCGCCGCTTGTAATATAAGTGTTGTCTTTTAGCTCTGTTCCTGCATGAAAAACTTTTACATTATCAGCAGAATCGATCTCATCAAGACCTTTTATGGGAAGCCCTTTTTCATATTTTTCAGGATAACCTCCTGAAGCTAAAACAACACATACAGCAGGTCTTGGGTCTATTTTTATTTCTGTTTTGTCTATTGTGCCGTCAATTGATGCTTGTAAAAGAGGAACAAGGTCAGATTCCATACGCATAAGAAGAGGCTGGGCTTCGGGATCTCCAAGACGTGCATTAAATTCAAGAACTTTTATGGAATCATTTTTAATCATAAGTCCTGCATAAATAAATCCCTTATAAGGAATCCCTTCGTTTTCCATGGCTTTTACTGCAGGCTTTATAACCGTATTCATGATTTTTTCTTTCATAAAAAGGTCAATTACAGGCGCCGGGGAATAAGCTCCCATTCCGCCGGTATTTGGTCCTTTATCTCCGTCGAATACAGCTTTGTGATCCTGGGAAGAGGGCAGGGCATAAACATTTTTGCCGTCTGATACAGCAATAAAAGAGGCTTCCTCACCTTCAAGAAATTCTTCAATAACAAGTTTTGCTCCGGCTTCCCCGTATTTTTTTTCATTTAAAATACTTTCAGTTGCCTCAAAAGCCTCTTCAATAGTATGACAGATTATAACGCCTTTACCTGCGGCAAGTCCGTCAGCTTTTGCAACAAGGGGGACTCCGGTTTCCTGTATGAATTTTTTTGCATCATCTGCGTTTGTAAAAGTCTGACCTTTTGCAGTAGGAATATTATATTTTTCCATTATGTATTTAGCATAAGATTTGCTTGTTTCAAGCATTGCTGCTTTGGCACCCGGACCGAAGATTTTAAGTCCCTTTTCTGTGAAAAGATCAACAATTCCTTTTGCAAGAGGTGCTTCAGGTCCTACAACTGTAAGATCTATATTTTCATTTTCTGCAAATGAGAGGAGCCCTTCAATATCATCAGAATCTACAGGTACGGTTATAGCTTCTTGCATACCGGGGTTGCCCGGAGCGCAGAAAACTTTTTTTACAAGCCTGCTTTGTGCAATTTTCCATACAAGTGCGTGTTCACGTCCACCGCTTCCTATTACAAGAACCTTCATTTTTTACTCCTGTATATATAAAATTTTATTTTTCCAATGATAGTCTGATAAGTTTGTTAATCAGTTCTGTGAAAGAAATGCCTGCTGTTCTTGCAGCCAGCGGGAAAAGGCTGTTTTTGGTCATTCCCGGTATTGTATTTGTTTCAAGTACGTAAAGTTTGTTGTCTTTTAAAATAAGATCAGTTCTGCTGTAGCCTTTGCATCCGATAATCCGGTGAGCTTTTATGCTTATTTCCTGAACTCTTTCTTTTATTTCATCACTAATTTCAGCAGGACAGATCTCATCGGTTTGACCTGCTGTATATTTTGCTTCGTAGTCAAAAAATCTGTGTCCCGGTTTAGGTCTTATTTCGATTACAGGAAGTGCTTCAGGATTGTTGTTTCCGATAACTGCGCATGTAAGCTCAATACCTTCAATATACTGTTCAGCAAGAACTGTTTCAGATTCTTTTAAGGCATTTAAAGCAGCAGTTCTTAGCTCATCAATGTTTTCTGCAATTGAAAGGGCAATGCTTGAACCGCCTACTGCAGGTTTTATAACCACAGGAAATCCGATTTTTTCTATTATTTCTTTTTCCACTTCTTCGGAAAATTTTGTAAATACGAGGTCTTCTGCTATTACAATATCGTTTACCTTGTAAATCTCTTTGCACTTTGCTTTGTTCATTGCAAGGGCACTAGCAAGAACTCCTGAGCCCTGGTACGGGATTTTTATAAGGTCAAAAAAACCCTGGATTCTTCCGTCTTCACCATTTTCTCCATGCAGAAGCACAAAAGCAGCATCAATATTTTTTGAGTCATGAATAATTTTTTCAAGATCATATTTGGGGTCATAGCATGTTATGTCATAAACTGATTTGTCAATTGCTTCCATAACCGCATTTCCCCCTGCAATAGAAACTTCTCGCTCAGATGAGGTTCCGCCGAAAATAAGAGCAATTTTTGTTTTATTCATTGTTTTCACCATTTTTTTGTGTCGATTTTCCGGACTGTTTTTTTTCAGAATTAATTTCAAGCACTCTTTGGCCAGAGGTGTTATCGTGCTTACTTACCGATTTTAAAAGTTCTTTTTTTAAATCTTCATATTCTTCATCAGTAATCATATTATTTTCATAAAGACGACTTAATTCTCCGAGATTTTCAATTCTGGATTTTACAGGACTTTCAAGTTGATTATACTGTGTGTAGCTCTTATCCGGGGCTGAGGCATCAGATTCCTGGTTTTTCCCAACTTTAAATGATGCGGCTCCGCCTAAAAGCTTTATTTCAATGTCTTTGCCTGAAAATTCAGGAAGGCTTAAAATTTCTTTGATTGTGGTATGTTCTTTTCTGATTTTTCTTAGAAATATGTATCCGCTTATTATTATTGCTGCAGCTCCTCCAAGAAAAATCCAGGCCATGTAGTTTATAACTCCTCGGAAGAATAAAACAAGAAGGCCAAGAGCTGCAAGAAGAAGAAAATGGAAAAGAATTATGGAGTAGGCTATGAAAACACTTTTAATCACGCCTTCATTTTTATCGTTATTTGGTTTCTTTTTTTTAAAAGGCATATCAGCTGCTTATTTCAATCGTTTTGAAATTTGAGGAAAATATTTTTCGTTTAGCTCATTTTCCAGTGAAAAATTATTTAGTATATTATATTTTTTTATAAGAAGATTTAATTTTGTGCGGGTTTTAAGTATTTCTCTTTCATCATCAAGTCCCCGGAGCAGTTCTTCTGTTCTTGTTATTTCGTTTTTTAATTCAATTTCAGGGGGAAGACAGCCTGCATTTTTAAGAATCTTGTAAGCCATTTTAAGCTCAGGCTTAACATTGACTTTTTCTTCGGGAAGAGGTTTTCCTTCACCTTCAAGGTTTTTGAATACCCCTTTTTTCTGGGCTTTTTTTATTTTATCTTCTACAAGTTTTTCAAAACCTGGTATCATAACATATATCCTGATAGTTTACCTGTTTTTTACAGACTGAATTGAACAATTAAACTGGTATAGGTGGTTGTGCCGATTTTTATGTATATTTCATATAAAAAAAAATATGAAATAGTCAATTCAGTTATAAAATATATAGAACCATGTTTAAACTTTCAAGCTATTAAGAAATTTATATAAAAAATAATTTTTACTGAAAAAATCAAGGGGTATTTATATAAATTTTAATATCCTTGTTTCTATACTAAAAAAGCCCTTCTGTTATAAAAACAGAGGGCTTTATTTTTTATGGTGGCGATGCAGGGATTTGAACCCCGGACTCTACGGATATGAGCCGTATGCTCTGACCAACTGAGCTACATCGCCTGAAAAAGACATAAGCTAATTAACTTTTTATTTTCAAAAGGTCAAGTACTTTTTTGCTAATTGCCTGAAGCCTGTTCAGAGCTTATAACTTCAACAGAAACTTCAGCAACATTTTCAGGCAGTTCAGTAAAAACAGCCATAAAAGGTATGGAGCTGCCCGGCTTTACCTGGGCATTGTTTTTGTTGTCACCCGGAGGAATATTAAGCCGGGTGTCAATATCTTCAGGCATCATGCTTTTAATTTTCAGATCAGATATTTCATTGCCTGCAAAAAACCTCTTTTCAGAAAAAACTTCATTACTGTCTAAAATAAGCTCTCCTTTAAGTTTTATTCTGCTTACAGGGTATGAATAGTTATTTTTGACTTTACCGCTTAAGATCATAACATATCCGGCATTTTCTGTTTCAAGGAACCTTGGTTCATCTACTGTTGTGCCGATTTTCATGTTACCCGGATCATTAAAGTCAGAGCGTCCTTCTGTCTGGTCAAGCCAGGGGAGTTGTATGCCTGTTTTTTCAAGAATATCTGTCTGAGTTACAGCATAATATCCGCCTGCTGCTGCGCCTGCAAGAATTAACAGGGTAATAAGAAGTTTAAGTAATATACCCGATTTTTTCTTTTCATTTTCAGGTTCTTTTTCTTCCTCTTCAGAACCTTCTGCAAGAGCAGCTTCAGAGAATTCGGTTTCTTTTTCCGGTTCTTCTTCATCTTCAAAATCAAGTTCTTCAACCGGTTCAGTATCTGTATCAAAATCTTCTTCAGTGTCATCAAGTTCAAGACTTATTTCAAGATCATCATCCGAATCCTCATCATCTGATTCAAGATCAAGGGAAATCTCTTCAAGTTCATCTGATTCATCATCAGGTAAATTTTCCATTTCAAGATTTTCTTCATCCGGATCAAGTTGAAGGTCAAGGAAAAGCTCTTCTTCAGACTGACTTTGTTCTTCTTTATCAGAATCGATATCTTCAAGATTAAGTTCCAGATCCTGTTCATCCTCTTCAGAAGAACCAAAAATACCTGCTTCACCTGTAAGATCAAGGTCGAGATCAAGTTCTTCTTCTTCAAAATCCTGATCATCATTCTTTTTGTGAACATTTTGATCAAGATCAAGGTCAAGTTCTTCATCTTCAATTTCAAAATCGAGACTCTCTTCTTCCTGAGCCTCCTTATCTGAACCGAGATCAGGTTCAAGCGATAATTCAAGTTCATCTTCATCTATATATACTTCATCATCTTCTGATTCTTCCTGGTCAAAATCAAAAGAAAGGTCAAGATCCTTTTCAAAGGCTTCAAGTTCTTCGTCTGAAGGCTCTTCTTGTTCTTTGGAGTCATATGGTTCATCAAGATCCAGTGATAACTCATATTCATCTTCACTTTTTTCAAGGGATTTTTTGAATTCTTCAGGTATTTCTTCATCATCAAAATCAAGGTTTAGTTCTTCTTCATCTTCCTGGTATTCTTCATCTCCAAAGTCAAGTGAAAGTTCTTCTTCGTCTGCAGATGTCTTTGTTTCAGCTTCATCATCAAAATCAAGACTTAACTCTTCTTCGCCTTCCTGATCTTCTTCATCTCCGAAGTCAAGTGAGAGTTCTTCTTCGTCTGCAGATGTCTTTGTTTCAGCTTCATCATCAAAATCAAGACTTAACTCTTCTTCACCTTCCTGATCTTCTTCATCTCCGAAGTCAAGTGAGAGTT
>JBNJDM010000107.1:0-6396 GCA_051744925.1 Thermodesulfobacteriota bacterium
TATTGCAGCATTCCCCGGCAGTTCAAAAAAAGAGATGCTAAATCTGAAAAAATTCTGTATAAATAAACTTAAACATACTCCAAAACAGGTTCAGATTTTCACCCCTACGCCTTCTACTGTTGCAACTATGATGTACTATACAAAAAAAGATACACATAAAAATCCGATTTACTGTGCCGGAACAAATAAAGAAAAGGAGATGCAAAAAAAAATATTAACCGGTAATTAATTTCTCATTATAGTAGTTTAGAATAAAATTTTTTAAAATTATTCAAAAATCCTAAATTGTCTTTGCCCGAAAACTAGAGTTTTTTGTTCAGTTACGGCAGATGAAAAATTTAACCGCAGGAATACTGGAGTATTTTGAGGATTAAATTTTGATTCTAACGCAGGAATTGACAAAAAAGGCAGTTTTCGTTCAGCAACTAAATAATAAAGCTTAACTCCTTCACAATATTTAAAACAATACTTTGGATGAATCTTTAAAAATTGTTTTAGAAACAAACAGCAAAATTTTATTCCATTTTTTCTTCTGTGATGTTATAAAATCAGGTTTTACAAATTCTTAAAGGTACAATATGGAAAAAAAATCTGTAGTTAAATTTGAAAATGTTTCATTTGCTTATTTTCAGGACTCATCACCTGTACTTGAAAATGTCTCTTTTGAAATATTTTCCAATGAAATTGTCTGTGTAGTAGGTCCCAACGGAGGAGGTAAAACAACTCTTTTAAAGCTTATTACAGGGCTTTTGAACCAGAACTCAGGGAATTTAAGCGTTTTTGGTGAGTCACCCGGAAAAAACGGATGCAAAATCGGTTATATGCCCCAGAATGTTCATTATGACAATTCTTTTCCTATTTCGGTTGAAGATGTTATCTTAATGGGTCTGCTCGGAGGAAAAAAACTCAAATCTCTTTTTGGATGGTACTCAAAAGAAGATAAGAAAAAAGCACATGAAGCTGCCATAAAAACAGGAATGGAAAAACTCCTTAAAAAACCATTTTATGCGCTGTCAGGAGGCCAGAAACAAAGAGTGCTTATTGCAAGAGCAATTGTATCCGACCCTGAACTTTTAATACTTGATGAACCGACATCAAATGTAGACTCTGAAACAGAAGATAATTTTATATCTCTTTTAAAAGATCTTAATGAAAAAGACAGCAAAACAATCCTGATGGTCTCCCATGACATGGGTTTTGTTTCAGAGATAGTAAACACTGTCTTTTGTATAAATAAAACCCTGGTTATTCATCCGACAGCATCACTTACAGGAGAGGTAATACAAGACATTTACAACTGCTCAATGCAGATGGTCAGGCATGACCACAGATGCTCGGACAAAGGACATATATCATGAATATTTTTGTTTCAATATTTTCAGACGCAAATCTTGTATTTTTAAAATACTCAATCCTTGCCGGCATTCTTTCTTCATTTGCCTTTGGCATAACCGGAAGTTATGTTGTTGTAAAAAGAATCAGTTATATTGCCGGTGCAATTTCACACTCGGTTCTGGGTGGCGTAGGCTTTGCTCTGTTTCTTCAGCACAAATTTGGAATTAAATGGCTTACTCCGTATACAGGAGCTGTTATAGTTGCTGTTGCTGCAGCTTTATTTATATGGATTGCTGAAAAATATTCAAAAGAAAGACTTGATTCACTCCTTGGCGCTTTATGGGCGGCAGGTATGGCTTCAGGAATCATATTTATATCTATCACTCCGGGATATATAGATCCTATGTCATATCTTTTCGGCAATATTTTGATGGTTACTAAAACCGATCTTTACCTGATTTCTTCATTTTCGGTTATTATATGCATAACAGCCCTGCTTTTTCAGAAAAAACTTATTGCGGTTTCTTTTGATGAAGAGTTTCTCGCAATAAGAGGCGTAAATACAGATTTTTACAAACTTATACTTCTTATTATGACTGCTTTTACAATTGTTCTTATGATCAGAATAGTAGGAATAATAATGATAATTGCAATGCTCACCATTCCGCCTGCTGCAGCTTCAAGACTTACAGGAAGTTTCACTCTTATGAGTATTTTAAGCATTGTTCTTTCCATTTTATTTGTAATCTCAGGAATAGGTATAAGCTTTAATTATGATCTGCCGGGAGGACCTGTAATCATTCTTGTGGCAGGCTCATTTTATCTTGCAATGCTTGCAGCAGGTCCTGAAAGTTTATTAACAGACCTGATTAAAAAAAAATTTAACAAACATTATTAATTTCTCATTTTCTTGGATTAATTGAAAATTTTAACATTTACTCTGTTTTGTATTTTTTCGATTAATTAAAATTTGATATAAAAAAATTGCAAATAGCAAATATAAAATAGGCTTAAATTAACCGGAGGTTAATAAGATTTGAATACTTTTGAAAGATGGACTACAGAAAAATCTGCCGATCTTTACGGCATTGAAAACTGGGGTGCAAGATATTTCGGGATAAATTCTAACGGAGATGTTGTAATCACTCCCCTTGAAAATAAAAATATATCTGTGAGTATACCTGAAATAATAAGCGGAATTACTGAAAGAGGCTTTGACATGCCTGTTCTTTTAAGAATACAGAATATTCTTGAAGCACAGCTTTCATACCTTCACAAAAGCTTTAATAATGCCATTGAAGATCTTGGTTACAAAGGATGCTACAGAGGCGTATACCCTATTAAAGTAAATCAGCAGAAACAGGTTTTAAAAGAAGTTACAAAATTCGGCAAAATTAATCATCACGGACTTGAAGCAGGTTCAAAGGCAGAACTTATTGCAGCACTTGCATATATGGAATCAAAAGAGGCATGTCTGATCTGCAATGGTTACAAAGACGAAGAATTCATAGATCTTGCTCTTTACGCCAGACAAATGGGGTTTAAATGTTTTATTGTAATCGAAATGCCAGGAGAGCTTGATATTGTAATAAAAAGATCAAAAGAGCTCGGAATAGATCCTTTACTTGGGATAAGAATCAAGCTTTCTTCAAAAGCCGGTGGTCACTGGACTGAATCAGGCGGAGACAGGAGTATATTCGGACTTAATATAAGCCAGGTAATTGAAGCTGTGGATATTTTAAAGCAAAACAACATGCTCGATTCAATGCAGCTTCTTCATTATCACCTTGGTTCACAAATTCCCAATATCAGGGATATAAGAAATTCTGTACTTGAAGCATGCAGAATTTACTCAGGTCTTATTGATGAAGGTGCTAATATGCAGTATCTCGATCTTGGCGGCGGCCTTGCAGTTGATTATGACGGTTCACACACAAATTTTTCAAACAGCAGAAACTACAATGTTGAAGAATACTGTGCAGATATAATAGAAAGCATAATGTCTGCCCTTGATGAAAAAAACATTGAACACCCTGTTGTTATAACAGAATCGGGTCGTGCAAGTGTTGCATATTATTCTGTTCTTTTATTTAACATACTGGACACTACAAGCTTTGACCCGAAACCGTTTAATGATGAACTTGGTGAAGACAAACCTGATGTAATCGAAAACCTGATTGAAGTTTTAAATTCAATAACTCTTAAAAATATTCAGGAATGCTTTAACGATGCAATATACTACAGAGATGAATTAAGAATTAAATTCAAGCACGGAAACATAAATCTTCGTGAAAGAGGTATAGGCGAAACAATTTTCTGGCATATAATTTCCCAGATTGCCAAATTATCAAAACAGCTTAAATATATACCAAATGAACTCCAGGATATTGATGCTGCTATTGCTGATATATATTACGGTAACTTTTCTGTATTTCAGTCTATACCGGATTCCTGGGCAATAGATCATCTTTTTCCAATTATGCCTGTACAAAGACTTAATGAAAAACCTGAAAGACATGCTACTCTTGCAGATATTACATGCGACTGCGATGGAAATATAGACAAGTTTATAGATATTCAGGGGATAAAAAAATCGATTCTTCTTCATGAACCCGATTTCAAAACACCTTATTATCTCGGAGTTTTTCTTGTTGGAGCTTACCAGGAAACACTTGGAGATCTTCACAATCTTTTCGGAGATACAAACGTAGTAAGCATTCATATAAATGAAGACGGAACCTATGATTTTACAAAAGAGATTGAAGGAGATTCTGTTCAAAGTGTTTTATCAGCAGTCGGCTATAATCCCAGAAGCCTGCTTGGAAAACTGAGAGACAGTGCTGAAAACGCAGTAAAAGACGGTAAAATAAGTGTTAAAGACAGATATAATATTGTAAAAGCCTATGAAAGAGGATTAAGGGGCTACACTTATTATGAAGATTAGATCTAACTTATTTTTCTTTAATATAATTTGCATGGTTAACAGCAAATCAGGAGGTATATAATGTCAAAAGTCCTTATAATCGGAGCCGGCGGAGTAGGAAATGTTGTAACAAGAAAATGCGCAATGCTTCCCGAAGTATTTTCAGATATTTGCCTGGCAAGCAGAACTAAATCAAAATGTGATGAAATTGCTGAACATACCGAAACTAAAATATCGACAGCACAGGTTGATGCTGATGACAGCGCACAGGTAGCAGAACTTATAAGATCATTTAATCCCGAACTTGTAATAAATGTCGCACTTCCTTATCAGGATCTTCCGATCATGGATGCCTGCCTTGAAACAGGAGTAAATTACCTTGATACTGCAAACTATGAACCTAAAGATGAAGCAAAATTTTGTTATAAATGGCAGTGGGACTATCAGGAAAGATTCAGGGAAAAAGGTCTTACAGCACTTCTTGGCAGCGGTTTTGATCCGGGAGTAACAAATGTTTTTACAGCTTATGTAAACAAACACCTTTTAGATGAAATAGAAGTACTTGATATTATTGACTGCAATGCAGGTGATCACGGCCAGGCATTTGCAACAAACTTTAACCCTGAAATAAATATAAGAGAAGTAACTGCAAAGGGTAAATATTACAAAAACGGTGAATGGGTTGAAACCCCACCTCTTTCTGAAATTAAAACATACAGCTTTCCCGAAGGCATTGGCGAAAAAAAAATATATCTGATGTATCACGAAGAACTTGAATCTCTTGTTAAACATATACCTTCAATAAAAGAAGCAAGATTCTGGATGACTTTTTCTGACAATTATTTAAAACATCTTGAAGTTCTACAAAATGTAGGAATGACTTCAATAAAGCCTGTAAATTATAACGGACAGGAGATTGTTCCGCTTCAGTTTTTAAAAGCTGTTCTCCCTGACCCCGGAAGTCTTGGCAAAACAACAAAAGGAAAAACCTGTATAGGATGTCTTGTTAAAGGCAAAAAAGACGGCAAAGAAAAATCAGTATATATCTACAATATCTGTGATCATGAAAAATGCTTCAGAGAGGTTAATGCTCAGGCTGTTTCCTATACAACAGGAGTTCCTGCAATGATAGGAGCAAAAATGCTTCTTGAAAAAAAATGGGGAGGAAGCGGAGTTTTTAATATGGAACAAATGGATCCTGACCCGTTTATGGAAGATCTCAACAAATACGGTCTGCCCTGGAAATACGATGTATGCTGAATTTTAACCCCGACGAAATAAAAACTCCTGCTTATGTTGTA
Source organism: Thermodesulfobacteriota bacterium (assembly GCA_051744925.1). Classification (GTDB taxonomy): domain Bacteria; phylum Desulfobacterota; class Desulfobacteria; order Desulfobacterales; family JACKCP01; genus JACKCP01. The sequence goes on from JBNJDM010000107.1 coordinate 5,560, forward strand.
GATAAAGGACTTTTAATAAAAAACCTTGAAATCTTAAATTCTGTTCAGAAAAAAACAGGAGCAAAAATTCTTCTGGCACTTAAAAGTTTTGCAATGTTTTCACTTGCAGATGAAATAAGAGATTATCTTTACGGAACATGTGCAAGTTCTCCAAATGAAGCAAGACTTGGTAAAGAAGAATTTAAGGGAGAGGTTCATTCACATGCAGCAGCATTTTCTGATTCTGATATAAAAACAGTTGCCAAAAACAGCGACCATATAATTTTTAATTCATTTTATCAGAAGAATAAATTTCTTGAAAAAGCAAAAAGCATCAATCCAGATATTTCATTTGGCATTAGAGTCAATCCCGAAGAATCTGTAGGTGCTGTTCCTATTTATGATCCGTCTGCACCTGGCTCAAGACTTGGGGTAAGACTTGAAAACTTTGAACCGGATAATCTTGAAAAGATTGACGGACTCCATTTCCACTGTCTTTGCGAACAGAATGTATACCCGTTTATAACCGTACTAAGAGCTTTTGAAGAAAAGTTTTCAAAATATCTTAAAAACTTGAAATGGGTAAATTTCGGTGGCGGACATCATATTACAAGAACCGATTATGATGTTGATCTTTTATGTAAAACAATTAATAATTTCAAAAAAAAATATGATTTAGAAATATATCTTGAACCAGGTGAAGCAGTTGCCCTTAATACAGGATTTCTTGTATCAGAAGTCCTTGATGTTGTAAAAAGCAGCGACATGGAGATTGCAATACTTGACACTTCTGCAGCAACTCACATGCCCGATGTTTTGGAGATGCCCTACCGACCGTTTGCAATAGATTCCGGTTTT
>JBNJDM010000108.1:0-6341 GCA_051744925.1 Thermodesulfobacteriota bacterium
CAGGCTCGTTCCCAAGCTCCTGCTTGGGAATGTAATTGTCTGATATTATTATATGTTTAATTAAGGACAGGATGGAGAAGCTAAAAACAAAGCTTTACTACTCATTTATACTTTCTTGCTGTAAATTACACGAATTTACACTAAGGGAGCTTTTTTTAAAAGCCCTGAAAAAATCCGGGCAAGAGTTAAATCCGAAATTATTCTTAATACGCCGTCCTTTTCAGGATTATATAAAAATAACAATACCGGTGGTTAAAACCACCGGCTATACGGCATTTCCCTTTCAGGGAAACAACGAAATATTAATACTTCTTTTATTTCTAAAAAAAGCGATTATTAGGCTTTATTAGCGCAATTCTTGGTGAGAAAATATTTTGGGTAAGACAGGGTATAAAATATAAAGCTTCAAAAAAAATATCTGTATCAGCCCATAAATCAGAAAAGGCCGGATTAAAAAACCGGCCTTTATATTAACAAACCCCGAAAAAAGAGGTTTGACTGCAGAGAAATATTTTTTTTTTCGGGACCTTATTTGCAGGCCCCGGTATTTATCTTACTACTTAAGAAAGTTTTCAAGAGGTGTATATTCAAAATTAAAAGCTTCTGCAACCTCTTTGTATGTTATTTTGCCGTCAACCATATTGATTCCGGGTTTAATTCCGTCGTTATCAATAGCAGCCTGTTTCCAGCCTTTGTTTGCAATCTGTACAGCATAAGGCAGAGTAGCATTTGTAAGAGCTACAGTAGATGTCATTGGAACAGCTCCCGGCATGTTTGCAACACAGTAATGAACAATTCCTTCTACTTCATATACAGGATTTCCGTGTGTAGTCGCTTTTGAGGTTGTAAAACATCCGCCCTGGTCTATGGCAACATCAACTACAACAGAGCCTTTTTGCATAGTTTTAAGTGTTTCTTCGTCGATAAGCTTAGGAGCTTTTGCACCAGGAAGAAGAACCGCACCTATAACAACATCAGATTCTTTGGCAAGTTCTCTTATTGTTGCAGGAGAACTCATTAAAGGAAAACAGTTTTTAGGCATGAATTCTTCAAGTCTGCGAAGTCTGTCAAGGCTTGTATCAAGAATATATACTTTTGCTCCGAGTCCTGCAGCCATAAGTGCAGCATTTGTACCTACTATACCGCCGCCTATAACTGTTACTGTTGCAGGCTTAACACCTGTAACTCCGCCCATGAGGACACCGCTGCCGCCCTGGGATCTTTCAAGGAATCTTGCTGCTTCCTGGGTTGCCATTCTTCCTGCAACTTCACTCATAGGGGTAAGGAGTGGAAGACTTCCGTCCGGGTTTTCAATTGTTTCATAAGCGATTGCCACAGAATTTGTTTTCTGAAATTCTGAAGTCAGTGATTCATCAGCTGCAAAGTGAAAATAAGTAAATACAATCTGGTCTTTTTTAACCATTGAATATTCAGAGGGCTGTGGTTCCTTAACATGCATAACCATGTCCGAAGCTTCAAAAACCCCTGCCGGAGTATCAACTATTTCAGCACCGATTTTTTTGTAGTCTTCGTCTGAAAAACCGCTTCCTGCACCAGCGCTTTTTTCAACAAGAACTTTGTGTCCGTTGTTTTTCAATATTTCGGCACCTGCTGGTGTCATTGATACTCTGTTTTCTTCCGGTTTGATTTCTTTTAGAATTCCTACTATCATAATTACCCCTCCGTGATTAGGTTTTAGGCTTTGTTAATTACAAAAATATTATATCTTTTAAGCAAGGGTCTGAAAAGTAATAAAATGACTGTTTTTATTAAGCTGTTATCCAAAACCCTTGGAGTGCTTATGTTTCTGAAATTATAAAAAATTTTTGCTTTATTAAGGGTTAAATAACTTAAGTCGGGGTTATAAATTTATCTCTTTAAAATTAATTATTTGTTTAATTTATGTTTTCAGAAAAAAAATGGTTAATTTTTTCTGAAAACACCATTGATTATGAATATTAGTATCCCTGCACAAATAAGCAGAATATAGACAGGCTGGCCTAAAAGTGACATCAGGGGGTTATTTAAAAAATCCGGAAATACTGACTGTATAGTCTGTATTTTATCTTTTCCTAAAATTTTTATTAAATTGGTTGAGGAAAAATCAGAATTTCTTTCCATGGCTACGGATATCAAACTGAAAAGGTAGAGTGCTGCACCTGAAAAAAATGAAATTCCAGCCAAAATGTTCCATTTGTTCATAAGAACTCCTGTGTAAGATAGAGCTAAATTGATTGATGTTGTTTTTTCTCAGTTAAGCAGTTATTTTAACTGCATTTTAACTTGTTAAGGCAATAATTTCAGAAGTTTTTATAAACCCCGAAATAAAATATCCAGAGGTTTTATATTTTTTATATAGTATAACCGGTTCAGGAAAAAAAGATTAAGATAGTGATTGACCGAAAACTAGAATTTTTCGTTCAGCAACTAAGATACATTGATGTTCTCATAGAATATTAGTTCTGGAAAGTAAAATAAGATCTGAATTAAAAGGTTTCCTGTTTTATTACTGTATCTTCAGGAGAAAATTCAGGAAATGAAAAAATGTGCACTCCTGATTTTGTTATCTGAAGTCTGCATATTCCCCTTTTCTGCATCTCCTGCAGTCTGTTTTTTGACTGAGCAGGGCTGAGACCTGTTTCATCTGAAAATTCCTCAGGAGTAACATGACCGGAATATTTTGAAAGTATAATTAAAATATCAATTTTTTCAGGCTTTTTTTTGTTTCTTCTGTTTATAATCAGACCAGCTGCCAAACATACGCTTCCGGATGTAAGTAAAATAAAAGATAAAATATACAGAGTTATACTGTCTTTGGAATAAATATCTAAAACAGCATCACAACTTACTGTTGCAAAAAGAGTAATTGCCGCAAGTATAAGTGTACACCCTGAAATAAAGAGAAAAATTAATTTTTTATTCATCATCTGCCTTTAAACATATTCTTTGTTTGAGCCATGAGTATCTTTCTGAAGCCTTATTGCCTGATACTGCAATATTTAAAGCTCTTGCGCTTCCTATAATTATTAAAAGAGATTTTCCCCTTGTCATTCCTGTATACAAAAGATTTCTTTGTAAAAGAGGGTAGTGCTGGGGCATAAGAGGAAGAATTACTGCAGGATATTCTGAGCCCTGGGATTTATGAACTGAAATTGCATATGCAAGAGTAAGTTCTTCAAGTTCATCATATGAGTATTTAACAGTTCTTTTTTCAGGGTAATCAGGGTAAACAACTTCCACAATTTCATTTTTAAAATCGATTTTTTTTATTCTTCCTATATCTCCGTTAAAAACTTCCTTCTGATAATTATTAACAAGGTGCATAACCTTGTCACCTGTTTTAAAACGGCTGAATCCGGATTTAATTTCTTCATCAGAATTGTTAAGTTCTTTTTGAAGAATTTTGTTAAGATTTATTGTGCCTGTTTCTCCTTTGTGCATAGGAGTAATTACCTGTATATCTTCAAGCGGATTTAAGCTGAAACGATTTGGAATTCTTTTGCTGCACAGTTCAACTATTGCTTCAACAGCTTTTTGCGGATCTTCCTTTTGTATAAAATAAAATTCTGAAAGTTCATCTGTGCCTGAATCATGTTTAAGCGGCATTTGCCCGCTGTTTACCCTGTGTGCATTCATTATAATAGGGCTTTGTCTTGCCTGTCTGAAAATATTTGTAAGAGTAAAAGAAGGGATCTGCTCAGATTCAATTATATCTGACAAAAAATTTCCGGGACCAACCGAAGGGAGCTGGAATATATCACCGACAAAAATAAGTCTTGTATGAATTGTAACAGCTTTTAAAAGATTGTAGCACAACACAATATCAAGCATTGAAGACTCATCTATTATAAGTACATCTGCTTCAAGAGGGTTGGTTTCATTTTTGTCAAAACCTCCTGTAGTCTGGTTGTATTTAAGGAGTTTATGTATTGTTTCGGCTTTTTTTTCGGTAAGCTCTGAAAGTCTTCTTGCTGCTCTTCCTGTTGGTGCGGCAAGAGCTGAACTTTTCCCAAGATAATCAAAAATCCGGCACAAAGCTTTTATTATGGTTGTTTTGCCTGTTCCGGGTCCGCCTGTTATTATACCTGTTTTCTGTTCAATTATTCCTTTTATTGCCTCAAGCTGTTCTTCTGAGGGGATAAGTCCCAGGTGTTCTGCGGTAACTGTTTTAATCTCTTCATCATTTATATTTTTTATGTCACAGGGTATTTCAAACAATGCACTTAATTTGTCTGCAACACCTTTTTCAGCTTTGTACAGGTGATAGGGATATACTGTTTCTGCCCCGTCATTATCTTCCCTGCATATGTGAAAAGATTCGCATAAAGAATCGATAGACCTTTCAATCAGATCAGTCTCAGCTCCTGTAAGTTTGTTTACTTTTTGTTTAAGTTCCTGCAGATGAAGAAAGCAGTGGCCGCTGGATGATGCTTTTTCAAGAACAGATATAATCCCTGCGTTTATTCTTTTTTCATCCCGGCTTTCTATTCCTGCTTTTTTGCCGAGCCTGTCAATAATGGAAAAATTGAAAAAAGGGTTTTCAGTAACTATTCTGTATGGATTTTTTTCAACCACATCTAGGGATGCTGAACCGTATTCACGTATGATTTTAGCAGCGTATTCAGAGGGTATCTGAGCATCATAAAGATACTGCATAAGTTTTCTTGCAAAATGATGACTTGCCCATGAAGCTGAAATTGCTTCAGCAGTTTTTTCTCCAATGCCCGGTATTGAGGCAAGTGATTCAGGGCTTGATTCTATTATCTGGATAGTCTGGCTTCCGAAGTAATCAACAATTTTTGAAGCTGTTGATGCTCCTATACCTTTGATTATTCCTGATGAAAGATAATTTATTATTTCGTCTTCAGTGTCAGGAAGAATAGATTCGTAATATTCTACCCTGAACTGTTCCCCGAATTTTTCGTGATCTTCCCATCTGCCTGATATTTCAAGCTTTTCTCCGGAATGGATTTCGCCCATTATTCCGACAATTGTTATCTGGGAAGAAAATTCTGATGGTCTCAGCTTTGCAACAGTATAACCGTTGTCACTGTTATAGTAGTTAACATTTACTACAAGACCTGAAATAGAAATCATTGGGTGCCCGTGTGTTTTTTAATCCATTGTGCAGCATCCATAAGATTTTTTGCAGTATAATCAAAATCTGTTGATGTCCGGGAAAGTTCTTTTAAGGCTTTTTCACCGTTTCCTGTGAGCACAAGAATTTTGTAGCCTGTGCCTGCTGCTTTTGCAGCATTTATATCTTTTGCGCTGTCGCCTATCATAACAGAATTTTTAAGGTTGATTTTGTATTTATGTTTTGCCTGAAAAAAAAGTCCTGGCAGCGGTTTTCTGCATTCGCAATTGTCCCGGGGAATATGGGGGCAAAAGAAAATATCATCTATTTTTCCGCCTTTATCCTCAACAGCTTTTTCCATTTTTGCAAAAATCTGTTTAAGTCCTTTTTCAGTAACCATTTTTCTGCCTATTACAGACTGGTTTGTAATAATAAATATTTTATGTCCAAGTCTGCTTAAACCGGCAATAGCTTCTATGCTTCCGGGAATAAAAACAAGTTCTTCGCAAGATTTTATATAATCTGGTGAATCAAAGTTTATTACTCCGTCTCTGTCTATAAAAACTGTTATTTTATTATCCATTATGCTTTCTGTTCTTTAGAGCCTTTGACTGAGAGTTCAGTCTTTAATAAAAATATTGTTTCATGCTGACCGGCTAAGATAAAAACAGATTTTTTTTATTTAATCAAGAGCAACTGAAAAAGCATTGGGATAACCGTTTTGCCTGAGCTTTAATTCGGTGACCTCAGCCTGTTTAAGGCTTTTGAATTTACCCGCTCTTACTCTGAAGAAAGTTTTATTATCTTTTCTGAATTTTTGTATAAAAATATGGTTAAAATCTGAAGAAAGTTTCTTTTTAAGACGCTCTGCATTTGCCCTGGAAGTAAAAGATCCTATTTGAACAGTAAATTTTCCTGATAGATATTCTTTTTTTGTAAGTCCATCTATAGCTTTTATTACAACAGGTGCGGTTCCTGTTATATCAATGCCGAGTTTTCCTGCGGCTTTATAGGAAAGATCAATTATTCTTTTATTTACAAAAGGTCCTCTGTCATTAACCCTTACAACAGTCTTTTTTCCGTTGGAGAGGTTTTTAACCTCAAGCTTTGTATTGAAAGGAAGGGTTTTGTGAGCGCATGTCATGTCATGCATATTGTATGTTTCACCATTGGCTGTTTTTCTTCCGTGGAATTTTTTACCATACCAGGATGCAATACCTTTTTGTGAAAAATTCTGCGAGCTGTCTATGGTGGTATATTTTTT
>JBNJDM010000109.1:0-5969 GCA_051744925.1 Thermodesulfobacteriota bacterium
ACTTTGTCTCCGGTTTGATGGCCGAAAGTATCGTTTATATTTTTGAAATAATCTATATCAAGAATCATAAGTGATAAAGGTGTTTCATATCTTTTGCAGTGTGATATTTCTCTTTGTATTACTGTATTAAAAGATGTTCTGTTCAGCGCTTTGGTTAGTCCGTCGTAAGAGGCTATGAATTCAAGTTCTTTTCTTACATACTTGTTTATTAAAAAACCTATGAAAAAAACAAACAAAAGATTAAGCCCGATTACAGCTATGACTGTTTTTAAAAAATTTACTTTTTTTTCTGAATATAACTGAGCCTGGAGCACCATTTTATTAGCAATTTTCCATGCATTTTCACTGCTATGCCAGAAAATGTCAAAATTTTCAGACGATGGTTCTGTTTTGTAGTTTGAAATGCTGACTTTAAATTTTTCCCAGGTGCGGCTAAGGCTTTTAACATAGTTGAGAAATTTTTCTGAATAGCCTTTATGTTTATATCTTTCTGATTCTGAATTGAATTTGTTGATCAAATTGTCTGCTTTTTGAATTTGATCTTCACATTCTTTATCAACAAGAACATGCTTGCTGATTCTTTGAATACTTCCGCTTATTTTTCCGGCCTGATTGATTATATGACCATCATCTTTAAGGTCGGAGTACTGAATGGATATAAAATAAATCTGGGTTATTAAAACAGCAACCAGTAGAAATATACTTACAAATAAAATTGTTGATCTTTTCATTTTTGATCCCAAATAAAAAAATGTAATTTTTTTATTTTTTAAAAGTTTAAAGTTTATATCTGAATATAAATGAAATAATAAAAAAGGCAAATGTGAAACAAAATTTTTGAAAAAAGGATAAGCATCATATTAAGAAAAAATTTGATTATAATAAAAAACTTATTAGAGTTGTTTTAATTGTAAATAATATATTAGGGGTTTTAAATGACAGAAAAAAAATTTGATCCAAAAAAACTTGCAAAACTTAATAATCCCCAAAGGATAAAAGATATACCGCCTGATTATATATGTTCAAAGCTAAATATTAATAAACCTGAGGTTATTGCTGATATCGGAGCAGGAACAGGTTTTTTCAGTATAGCTTTTTTAAACGAAATTAATCCTTCCAGGGTTTACGCCTTTGATATTTCAGATGTTATGATTGAGTGGATGGAAGAAAATCTTTCATCTGAGTTTCCTCAGATCATTCCTCTGAAATCTGAAGAAAACAGCTTGCCTGTAAAAGATGAATCTGCAGATCTTGCTTTTATGATAAATCTGCATCATGAGCTTGAAAACCCAAAAGCTGCACTTGATGAAGCATACAGGATTTTAAAGCCTGGTGGAAAATTTTTTATTGTTGACTGGAAAAAGGAGGATACAGATGAAGGACCCCCTGAAAAAATAAGAGTATTTCCGGAGCAGGTGGCAGATCAGGCAAAAGATTCAGGGTTTTTGGATATTTTAATTTTTAATGATCTTGAAAAACATTTTCTGGTTGGCGGGATAAAAAATAGTAAGATTTCTATGTGTTGAAAAGCAGGTTCCCAAAGTATTGGCTAAACTGAAATCAGAACTTTTATTCATTCAGTAATATTTGTTAAATTTAATCTGACTGAAGTGCCTTAACAGGGCTCATTGCTGCAGCCTGACGAGCAGGGTAAAACCCGAAGAAAAGACCAACACCTCCAGAAACCCCGGCTCCAAGAACTACAGGAGTGATTGAAAAAATAAAATTCCACCCGGAAATTTCTGCAATTATTTTTGAAGCTCCCAGTCCGAGAATTATTCCTATAAATCCGCCTGCAAGACATAAAATCAGAGATTCTGTAAGAAACTGTGCCTGAATGTCTTTTTTTTCTGCGCCAAGAGCACGGCGGATTCCAATCTCTTTTTTACGCTCTGTTACAGAAACAAGCATTATATTCATTACCCCGACTCCTCCGACAATAAGTGAAATGCTTCCTATTGCACCAAGAAGAATTGTAAACATTCTCATCTGTTCCTGCATTTTTTTGATAAGTTCCTCAGCAGTTGTAACTCTCACAGGTGTTTTGTCTACGGTTTTAAAATAATTTTCAATCTGCTTTGAAGCTGCTTTTGCATTTTGAGATCCGGAAATTTTTGCAGTTATGCTTTTTATTTCAGGAGGGTCAGGAAAGCGGAAAGAAGTCGATAAAGGGATTATAATACCCTGATTGATTTCATAGGGACGCATAGCGTTCATTGAAAGGTTTTTTGCAACCCCGATAATTTTAAAAAACTTTTCCTTAAATATTATGTCGGAACCTACAGGCTTTGTCATTCCTTGTTTTTTAAGAAAATCATTAACTTTTGAGCCTATTACGCAGAAAAACATGTTTTCATCAAGATCAGAAATAAATCTTCCCTGTGAAATATCGATTTTAAAAATATCAGCTGCTGATTCTGTAAGACCAAGTGCAGGTATATCTTTTTTACTTCCTGAATATTGCATCATTCCGTATACAGAAGTTTGGGGTGTAAAAGACTGAATACCCGGGCATGAATGTTTTATTTTAAAAACATTTTCTTTTTTTAAATTACTGCTGTTTCTGCTGTTATCAGAATAAGATTTTCTGATTGATACAATGTCTGTACCCATTTCACGGAATTTGCTTACAGCTTCTTCCTGAACTGTAATTCCAACAGAAACCATTGCTATAACAGAGCCTATTCCAATTACAATCCCAAGCAATGCCAGAAGTGTTCTCTGTTTAGATGAAACCAGGCTTAACAAGGCTTCATGAATATTTTCCGAAATCTGCATAAATATATATCCTGATAAATCTTTTTGTCGATGTTAAGTTTATTTAGGGTAAACCAGCCCGTCTTCCATCCGTATTATATTGGAAGCCTGTTCTGCTATTTCAGGATCATGGGTTATCATTACAATAGTTATTCCCTGGTTTTTATTAAGATCTTTAAACAGTTCTATTATTTCTCTGCTAGTCTTCTTATCAAGAGCACCTGTTGGCTCATCAGCAAGTATAAGCGAAGGATTTCCGGCAAGTGCCCTTGCGATTGCAACTCTTTGCTGCTGACCTCCTGAAAGCTCAGCAGGTTTATGATCAGCACGATCTTCCATACCAACCTTTTTAAGTATTTTTCTGGCAGCAGCTAAACGTTCTTTTTTTTTTACTCCTCTGTACATAAGTGGCAGGGCAGTATTTTCAGCAGCTGAGAGTCTTGGAAGCAGAAAAAAATGCTGGAATACAAAACCGATTTTTCTGTTGCGTATCTTTGAAAGAGCTTCATCAGTGGAATCATTCATCTGATTGCCTTCAAAAAGATACTCTCCGCTTTCAGGAGTATCAAGAAAGCCTAAAATATTCATAAGAGTTGTTTTACCGCACCCTGAACTTCCGACAATGCAAGCAAACTGAGAAGCATTTATATGCAGATCAATCCCTTTTAAAATCTCTATACGTACAGGTCCCAGGTAATAGGACTGCTTGATGTTTTTCAGTAAAATCATGGAATAACTACCTTTTCGTCTCCTGAGAGCCCTTTTTTTATTTCCACGCTTGTCATTGTTGTTATTCCGGTTTCTACTTTTATTTCTTTAATATCTCCTGTTTCAGGGTCTGAAACTTTAAGAAAATGGCCGTCATAACGGCTTATTACTGAATTTATCGGTACAAGAACAGCTTCAGGGTTTGAATATGTTTCAACTTCCATGTTTGCTGTCATGCCAAGCCTTATTTTTTCTCTTCTGGAATCTGAAAGTTCAGGAATAATAATACGAACAGGAAAAGTAGTAAGCCCTCTGTGATCAGATTTGTTTGCTACAGTTGAAACATGATCTACATTGCCTTTAAAGGTTATATCAGTAAAACCTTCTCCATGGATTTTAACGGGCTGACCCGGCTTTATTTTTCCGACATCGACCTCATCTACTTCAGATTCAACAGAAAGGCCTTCCATATTACCAACAGAAATAACAATTTCTCCTTCTTCAAAAGAGCTTCCTTTTTCAAGGCTGTAATTTTCTTTATCTTTTAAAACCGGATGGAGAACAACTCCGGAGACTGGTGACTTTATGCTGCTTTTATCAAGTTTATTTTTTAGTCTGTTATATCTTTCTTTTGAATTTTTAAGCTGGAGCAGAGATATTTGTATTTTTTCGCTGCTTCCCCGGGAAGCAGTTTTGTTCATATTTTCTTTTGCTTCTTCAAGTGACATTTTGCTGTTTCTGAGTTCATCTTTTGCTCTTTTTAATTCGTTTTCTGAGATTATTTCGTTTTTATATAAAAGTTTTGCTTCTTCAAGTTTTGATTCTGACTGTTCAAGACTGTAACTTGCATTGTTAAGGTTTCTTTTTGCTCTTGAATATTCACTGCTTTGTTCCCAGTTTTTAATTTTTTTATATTCAGCCCTTGCTTTTATCAGATTTGTTTCAGCTTCCCGCAGGGATTCTTTTAGTTTGTCAGAAGTAAGTACTGCAAGAGTGTCGCCCTTATTTACTCGTTGACCGAAATCTGCATATCTTTTTTCTATTCTTCCGGAATAGGGAGAAAGGATATTGACTTTTTCAAGGGGTTCAAGTTTGCCTGAAATCGATATACTTGAACTAACCGGGCTTTTTTCAGGTGAAACAATATCTGTTTTCCCTGATTCAACTCTTTTTGAATATGAAAAATTTTCAGGCTGATTCAGATTTCCTTTTTTCCAGGTAAAAAAACCTATGACTGAAAAAACAATAACTGCAGCTGTAAAAGCAAATAAACGTATGAGTCTGAATTTTTTTGATGCAGCTTTAAGATTTGAGTTTCTTTCTTCAAGTTCTTTGTAAGCAGTACTCAGCTCATTATTAAGCCTTTTTTGCTCTTCCTGCATTTGTTTTTCAGAAGTAACATCAGTAAAAACAACAATAACCCCGATTTTTTTTTCTGATTCGTTTTTAAGAAGTGAAGACCGTACTTTAAGATAAATATCATCCCCGTTTTTACCGGTAACCTTTACTTCTTTTGAATAATCTACCTTTTCTTCGTATATAGCATCAAGAACCACCTGGTTAAAATCGTCACTTCCTTCTACGCTGAACATAAAAGTTTCTGCAAAACTTCCGCCTGTTGCTGACTCTGAGTCAATCCCGAAGATTTCTGCGGCAGCAGGATTTAAAAGAGTAATTTTCCCTTCAAAATCTACTGCCATGGCTCCGTCGGTTAAATTCTCAAGTATATTTTTGTAAAAATCTGATTTAGAATTCATTTAATATAATTCCCGTTGGCTTATACCCGGAAGGTATGTTTTATCTCCGAGATACCTTTGTGCTTCTTTGGGTCTGTAGGATTTAAATTCTATTTCATATGTTTGAAGCAAAGTTCCAAGGTAATGGTCAAGATCGTTTGCCTGACTCATAAAGTTGATTACAGAGCTTATTCTTTCATGTTCCGCAAGGGTAAGGCGCTCCTGGGAATCTATAAGTTCGTTTGTAGTAATTCTTCCCTGCCCAAGTCTTATTTTATCCATTGAATATGTTTTTTCAGTAAGTTCGAGAGACTTTTGGGAAAGCTTTACTTTTTTTGCAGCATGAATAACATTTCTGACCTTGTTTAATACATCGGTTTTAAGATCTTCTTTGGCTTCCTGCAAAAATAGTTTTGCATTATCAAGCCCGATTTCTGCAGAAAGAACATCTCTTTCATTATCATATGAAGATTGTCCGAAAATATTAAATGGAATATTCAGGTTCAGGCCTGTTTCCCAGTAATCTTCGTCATGAATGGTTTCCTTAAGATCTGATCTGTATCCTGTGCTGTAATATTTTGCATCAAAGGAAAGATCCCAGAGTTTATCACTTTTTGCCTGCATGAAAATAAGGTTTTTTCTTTTTAAAAGATTTTGTGCAGTAATATATGAAGAATTCTGCTTCTTTGCTATTTCCATACATTTATCCAGATCAGGTGTTCTTAGTTCCATATCGTATGATTCATTGGGTGAAACATATGTATCCTG
>JBNJDM010000110.1:0-5958 GCA_051744925.1 Thermodesulfobacteriota bacterium
AAAACAAATTCAAAGCACCAGAAATAATAAATGGTTTTCAGTGCCTCAGTGCCCCTGTGAGAGGCAAAAACTAAATCAACCGAAATAATTCACAGCATTTTGAAATATTTTAAGACCTTCAGGAACAGAGGATGAAAACAGATCCCTGCCCTCTTTTTCCATTTGATGCTTCATCACAGGCCAGTGAGGATGCTGGGTCCAGCGAATAAAAGCTTCGGGATGAGGCATAAGCCCAAACACCCTTCCTGTAGAATCACATATTCCGGCAATATCATTTAATGATCCGTTGGGATTAAAAGGATAGCTCCCTTTTGCCGGGCTGCCGTCTTTTAAAGAATATCTCAATACTGCCTGATTATTTGACTCTATTTTTTCAAGGGTCTTATCATCTGTATAAAAAAGCCCTTCTCCATGACGGACAGGAAGTTCAAGCTGATTTATATTTTTTGTAAAAACAGATCTGGATGAACTGTTTACACTTAAATTTACCCAGTCATCAATAAAATTGCCGTGTTCATTATTAATTACAGCAACTTTTCTTTCCATGGATTTTATATCAAACCCGGGAAGCAGTCCGAAATTAACAAGGGTTTGAAAACCATTGCATATACCTAATATAAGATTATCTTTTTCAATAAACCTTTGAATATCTTCACCAAGATGGGTCTTCATTCTGACAGCCTGAAGCACACCTGCACCATGCTCATCTCCCCAGCTGAAACCGCCGCCGAAAACAAGAATTTTATAATCTTTAACTGATACATTTTTATTTACAAGGTCGTTTATATGAACTTTTTCTGCCTGTGCACCTGCAAGCTTGAGCGCATAAGCTGTTTCACTGTCGCAGTTAAGCCCGAATCCTGTAAGTACAAGAGCTTTGACTTTCATCATACAAGTTCTCCAAATCTTTGTTCAAAAACTGTTTCCAATTCATCTGCACCGAGATTTATAATTTCATTGCCGCATGAAGATACAATAAGTTTGTTATCTTTTCTCACAGTTCCTATACATGCGCAGAATCTTTCATCCATTAGTTTTTCAAGCTCTTCAGCCTTATCCGGAGAAACACTAAAAATTATTCTTCCGGCTGATTCTGAAAAAAGAATTTTATAATCAAGGCTGCAGTCTTCTGTAACAACATTATCAAGATTAATATCAGCACCAAGACCAGATCCTATTGAGCAAAACGCAAGTGAAACAAAAATTCCACCCTTGCCAACAGATCTTCCTGAATTTAAAAGTCCTTTTTCATTGGCCTCAAAATATTTCTGATAAACTTTTTTATTTAAGGCCTGATTAACAACAGGAACATTAAGACCTTTTTCATTTAAAAGCTCATAAAACTCAGAACCTCCGAGTTCATCAGAGGTAATACCAAGAATATAGATTTTGTCTTCAGGAGATTTATATTCAGAAGTTACAGCTTTTTTGCAGTCTTTAAGTATTCCTGTTGCTGAAAACTGAAGAGATTCAGGAGCTGAAACCTTTCTTGTTTCACCGTAGGGCCCTGGCAGATGTCCGTCTACATACATACTGTCCTTACCTGACAACAGAGGAATTTTATATTCCAAACAAATATCCTTTAACGCAAGACAAGATCTTACAAGCTTTGCAGCCTTAAGCTTTCCGTCCGGATTATTGATTTTATCATAAGCTATTCCGGGCCAGCAGAAATTATCAACACCGCCTGTTTCTGAAGGATCAGCACCTGCAGTAACAAGACGTCTCAGTGCTTCATCTACGCACAGCCTTGTCATATTGTCTGTGTCTATATCTGAATATCCGGGATTTATAGTCTGTGTAAATACAAGACCTTTTTCACTTTCATGATCCGGCTTTATTACAGAAGCATCTGAAGGAACATTTCTGTTAACGCCTGTAAGCGGCTTAATAACGCTTGTTCCCTGAACTTCATGATCATACTGCCTTGTTATCCATTTTCTGGAACATATATTAGGTGAAGCAATAACAGAAAGAGCAGTTTTATTAAGATCGGAAGGTCTTCCTATAACAGGTTCATAAAAACCTCTTGATTCAGGCGCAGACCATTCAGCCTCAAACTCCCACTGGGGAAAGCCCTTCTCAGGAAGATCTATATCTATGAAAGCTATTGTTTTATTGTGCCATAAAACATGGAGCATACCTGAATCTGTATATGTTCCGATAATAACCGATTCAACCTCGTGCTTTTGTGAAAGTGCAAGAAATTGTTCAATACTTTCCTGTTTTACAGAGACTGTCATTCTTTCCTGGGATTCAGAAATCCAGATTTCCCATGGATCAAGTCCTTCATATTTTAAAGGAACCTTATCAAGATTTACAACACAGCCTCCGCTTATTCTTGCAGATTCTCCTATGGAAGAAGAAAGTCCGCCTCCGCCGTTATCTGTAATAAAAGCTATAAGCTCTTTATCCCTTGCTTCAAGTAAAAAATCGTGCATTTTTTTCTGGGTATAAGGATCACCTATCTGAACGTGACCTGCAGGAGTAGTTTCTGAAAAAGTTTCTGAAGATGCTGTTACTCCGTGGATTCCGTCTTTTCCAACTCTTCCTCCGCACATTACTATATATTCGCCCGGAGAAGTTTTCTTCTCATGTGAAGGTTTATTATTTACAGTTTTAGGCATAAGACCAAGGGCAGTAACATAAACAAGACACTTGCCTATATATCTGTTGTCAAAATAAACCTGGCCAAAAGTTGTGGGAACTCCGCTCTTATTCCCCCCGTCTTTTACTCCTTCAATAATTCCGTCAAGAAGTCTTCTTGGATGAAGCTTAGGTTTTAATTCACCGTCGTAATCTCTCATTCCGGTACAAAAACCATAACTTCCCATTATAAGCCTTGAGCCAAGACCTGTACCCATAGGATCTCTGTAAACACCTACTATACCGGTAAGTGATCCGCCGTAAGCTTCCATATTTGAAGGTGAGTTATGTGTCTCACCTGTTATTGTATAGTTATATTCTTCATTAAAGGAAGCAACACCTGCATTATCCCACAAAACCGAGACAACATAATCGGAACTGTTTTTAAGCTCCATTGTCGGATCTTTAATACAGGTTTTAAAAAGATTATCTATAACAAATTCTTTGCCTGTATCTTTATCTTTATAATAAAATTTGCCCTGAAATGTATTGTGATTACAATGGTCACTTCTGGCCTGGGCTATGAATTCAAGTTCAAGATCAGTCGGGTTTTTAAGCCCCTGCTGCTCTCTTTTTGCAAGAACTTGTTTATCAAAAAAATATTGTCTTATAACAGGTATATCATTGGGATTTAAAGCAAGGTTTCTTTGACTGCTTATTTTTTCAAGATCCATGTCAGATGAAAAAACCATTTCTTCAACTTCTGGCGTATGATCAAGAAAAACCTTTGGAATATCTTCTTTTGGAAAACCGTTTTTTTCGACTTCCGGAGATGAGTATACTTTCCATGTCTGAATAGTGTCATTTGCAAGGAGTTCACCTGCAAGAAGCTCCATTTTTTCCTTTGTTAAGTTCTTACCCTTTATACAGTATCTTTTACCGGTATATACGCCGTAATCATGGGAAAATTCCTTTTTAAGAAAATCTGATACTGCTTCAACAGCAGTGTTTCCTGCGGTATCACATACTCCCGGTCTGTATGCAGTTCTTATGCAGAAATCAAAATCTGTATCAAGATAATCAAAGGAAAAAACTTCTGTAACAGGATTTGAAAAAATTTCTTTTGCAACAAATTCAAATTCACTGTCAGATACAGGCAGATCAAATAAAAGTACTTTTACAGTTCTGACGCTGTCGAGTTCTATTTTAAAATAATCATAAGCTTTTTTTTTAAGAACATCTCCCTCCGGATCTTTAAGAGAGTCTTTTAAAGCTGTTTCCAGCCTGTAAACCATGCTTGTGCTCCTGTTAAATTATATATAAACCTTATATGTACTGCCGGACGTAACTAATTGGTCAGCACTCTTACTATGTCATTATAAAAAGCATAAACCATAAGAGAAAGCAGCAGAAATAATCCTATTTGCTGAGCTCCCTGTCTTACTCTCATGCTTACCGGTCTTCCGGTAATCCCTTCAATCAGAAAAAACATTAAATGGCCGCCGTCAAGAACAGGTATGGGTAAAAGATTAAGAAGACCAAGATTTATACTGATAAGAGCAATAAAAACCAAAAAATTGGTAACTCCCATTTTTGCCTGATCACCAGCCATCTGGGCAATCATTATCGGTCCTCCGAGATTATCCTTTGAAACTGTTCCGCTTATCATTTTTACAATACCTGCAAAAGTAAGTTCAATAACTTTCCAGGTTTGCCCCATACTCTCGCTGAAAGCTCTGACCGGGCCTATTCTTTTATGCAGAGAAATATCCTCTGCAGCAATACCGATCATATTTCTGGTCTCTTTTTGCCCAAGATGATTTTCCTGCTCAATTTGTTCAGGAAGAATCTCCTTTTTTATCCGGTCCCCGTCTCTTGTCAAAACAATTTCAACAGGGCCTCCGGCATCTGATATAAGCCTTGAAACATCGTGCCATGTATTTACTTCTTCCCCTGCAATTTCAATTATTCTGTCACCTGTTTTAACTCCGGCCAGATCAGCAGGAGAATCTGATTTTACACTCCCTATTACCGGTGGGAAATAAGGCTCGGCTCCTATGGAATATTCTTTTATATCTTCACCGAATACACTTTTTGCGCTTAATTTAACCGGACTTAGATATATATCTTTAATATCTGAATTTCTTTTAATCCTTAATTCAACCTGGCTCCCATCTGATTTTTTGATTATTTTTTCAAATTCAGACCAGGACTCAATATCTTTACCATTTAAAGATTCAACAACATCACCGGTTTGAAGGCCTGCTGAATAAGCAGGTGTATTTTTTTCAATTTCCCCTATTACAGGAGGATAAAAATATGTTCCGTAAATAAGGTATAAAATAAAATATAAAATCACAGCCAGAAGAAAATTAAACAAGGGACCTGCTGCAACAATTATAAATCTCTGCCATACATTTTTATGGGTAAACGAATATTTAATTTCTTCTTCTTCGATTTCAGCATCAGGTTCCTCACCAACCATTTTTACATAGCCGCCCAGAGGAATTGCAGAAACCATATAATCAGTCCGGCCTTTTTTCCATCCGAATATTTTCGGGCCAAACCCGATTGAAAATTTTTCAACACCTACGCCGCAGGTTTTTGCAACTATAAAATGACCAAGTTCATGGACAAAAATCAGTATTCCAAGTACTATTACAAACGATATTAAGGTTACACCCATTATTTTACTCCGTTACCGGTTGTGTTTATAATCTCCAAAGCTTTTATTCTCGATTTCTCATCAGCAAAAAGAACATCTTCTATTGACAAAGC
This sequence comes from Thermodesulfobacteriota bacterium, assembly GCA_051744925.1. Lineage (GTDB taxonomy): Bacteria > Desulfobacterota > Desulfobacteria > Desulfobacterales > JACKCP01 > JACKCP01. The sequence continues at coordinate 5,365 of JBNJDM010000110.1, forward strand.
TTTAAAATTATCATGCATGCTCATTGTCTCTTCAACAACTAAAGGGATCTGATCAAATCTTATACAGCTGTTTAAAAAAGCAGCAACTGCCTCTTCATTGGCAGCATTCATAGCAGCCGGCATGGTTTTGCCCTGTGAAGCAGCTTCAAATGCAAGCTGTAAAGACTTAAATTTTTTATAATCAGGTGCTTCAAACTCCAGATCAAGCTTTGTAAAATCGGGGTATTCAAAACCTGTGTCAAGCCTGTCAGGCCATGAAAGTGCATATGAAATAGCTTCTCTCATGTCAGGAACTCCCATTTGAGCAATTATGCTTCCGTCAATATAACCTACCATTGAATGCACAATTGACTGTGGATGAACAACTACATCTATTTTTTCAGGTTTAATCTTAAAAAGATGAACAGCTTCAATTACTTCAAGCCCTTTGTTCATTAAAGTAGCAGAATCTATGGAAATTTTGGCACCCATCGACCATGTGGGATGATTAAGAGCCTGCTCAGGAAGAATATTTTTAAATTCTTTATAATCGGTTTTTCTGAAAGGACCGCCTGAGGCAGTTAAAAATATTTTTGAAACTTCTTTTCTGCTGTT
>JBNJDM010000111.1:0-5950 GCA_051744925.1 Thermodesulfobacteriota bacterium
ACTTATTGCAGTTATCGGAGGTGAGAGTATTTATTCACTCGGATATAAATATATACTTCTTCCGGCAGGTACCGGGGCACTTATTATGCTTATTATAGCTCTTTTTGTTAATAATCTTTCAAAATCACGAAAATATCCTCATTTCTGGATGTAATAAATTTTAAATTCTTATAAATTTACGAAAAGCTTAATTCACAAACAATACATAATTCAGCTTGACACTGTAATAGCGTTTTGCTAACAAAAATATATTATGAATAAACCAACTTACCACATAACAGGCTTTTTTTTCTTTTTTATATTTTTTATCTGCCCGCCTGTGGTGTGGATGGTTTAATCTGAACTGAAAAAACCATTTTAAAGGCCGCAGGCGGGAACGCCGGCGGCCTTTTTGTTTTTGATATTATAAAAAAAGACTGCCGGTAAGATTACTTTCTGCAGCCGCTCAATTAAGGAGGATTTTATGCTGCTTGGAAAAGCTGTAAGACTTGAAAGGATTTTCAACAGAAATACCGGTAAAACTATTATTGTTCCAATGGATCACGGGGTTACAGTAGGCCCTATTTACGGTGTTGTTGATCTGAGAGGATCAGTTGATAAAGTTGCAGAGGGCGGAGCAAATGCTGTACTTATGCACAAGGGACTTCCCAGAAGAACACACAGAGGTGCAGGGCGTGATATAGGTCTTATTATTCATTTGTCTGCAAGTACATCGATTTCGCGCCATCCTAATTCAAAAGTACTTGTGGGAAGTGTTGAAGATGCTTTAAGGCTTGGTGCAGATGCTGTGTCAGTGCATATAAATCTTGGAGATGATACTGAAAAAGAGATGCTTGAGCAGCTTGGTAATATATGTTCCACTGCCGACAGATGGGGAATGCCGGTTCTGGCTATGATGTATGCAAGAGGAGAGCACATTAAAAATGAATTTGACGTAAATGTTGTAAAACATTGCGCAAGAGTAGCTGAAGAACTTGGAGCAGATGTTGTTAAGGTTGCATATACAGGCTCTCCGGAAACTTTTGAAAAAGTTGTTGAAGGCTGCTGTATCCCTGTAGTAATTGCAGGAGGACCAAAAATGAATACTCACAGAGAAATAGTTCAGATGGTATACGATTCTGTAAGTGCAGGAGCTGCAGGACTTTCTGTAGGAAGAAATATTTTTCAGGATGATAATCCAGCAAAGCTTGTGCGTGCTCTTCATAAAGTTGTTCATGAAGGATATCCTGTAAATGAAGCAGTAGCTTTTCTGGAAAATTAATTAGTTGCTGAACGAAAACCGCCTTTTTTGCCCGGTTCTGTGTTAGAATCAAAATTTAATCCTCAAAATACTTTAGTATTCCTGCGGTTAAATTTTTCATCTGCCGTAACCGAACAAAAAAGTCTAGTTTTCGGCCAAATACTAATTATGAATATGTCGCAAAATTTTTCAGATGATGTAATCTTGTAAATATTATTGATATTTTTAATAATCAGAGTTTATTATTTCTAAAGAGAGAAAGAATAAGGGGTTAAGTTTTATATATGAAATTCAGACCATGCATTGATCTCCATGAGGGTATGGTAAAACAGATAGTCGGTTCAACTTTAAACGACAAAAACAGTGACAAAACCCATACAAATTTTATTGCGGAGACTCCTGCAACCTGGTTTGCAGAACTTTACAAAAAAGATAATCTAAAAGGCGGTCATATTATTCAGCTTGGGAAAGGAAATGAAGCTGCGGCTGAGTCTGCACTTCAGGTCTGGCCCGGGAATCTGCAGCTTGGCGGAGGAGTTAATGCTGAAAATGCTGCCGCCTGGATTGATAAAGGTGCACAAAGTGTTATTGTCACTTCATATGTTTTCCATGACGGAGTTATTGATGAAAAAAGACTTCAAAAGCTTTCTGATATTGTTGGGAAAAACAGACTTGTCCTTGATCTGAGCTGCAGAAAGAAAAATGGTGAGTATTATGTTGTAACAAACAGATGGCAGACATTTACTGATGAAAAGGTTACACATAAGCTTCTTGATTATCTTTCAGGGTACTGTCATGAATATCTTATACATGCAGTGGATGTTGAAGGAAAATCCAGCGGAATCGAAACAGAACTTGTTGAAATTCTTGGAAGCTGGGCAGGTCTTCCTGTTACATATGCGGGCGGTATAAGTAACACCGGAGATATTGAGGCTATAGAAAAAATAGGAAGAGGCGCTATAGATTTTACAGTTGGAAGCGCACTCGATATATTTGGAGGAAATAATCTTAAATACACCGATATTGTCGAAAAGTACGGGAATTGATTTTATAGTTGATGAACAAAATTTCTGGTTTACGGGCAATCACTTAATATTAAAATTTATAAACTAACGGAGGATGCAATGCACTGGAACCACGAAATGATGCCTTTTGGCGGAGGTTTTTTTATGATTTTTTTCTGGATTATCACTATAGTTGCAGCAGTACTTTTAATAAATTATCTTATAAAGAAGAGTAGTAATTCAGGAAGTCTCAATGATACCCCGCTTGATATTCTCAAAAAAAGGTATGCCAAAGGAGAGATTTCCAAAAAAGAATTTGATGAAATGAAAAAAGATTTAAACGAGTAAAAAAATGATTTTAAATTTGATATAAAGATTAAGTTTAAAAAACAGACAAATCTTATTTTATTCTTATTTTTACAAACGTTCCCTGATAAAAAAAATCTTTGAAATCACCTCTTATTTATCTTGAAAATTTATTTTTTCTTGTTAATGTAATAATAAATTAGATTAATATAACAAAGTTTGACAACTCAAAAAGATAAAAATGGAGGTTTATATGAGCGTTCTTGTGAATAAAGCTGCTCCGGGATTTTCTGCACCAGCAGTTATGCCTGACGGTACAATTAAAGATGATTTCAGTCTTGCTGACATGCACGGTAAATATATTGTTTTATTTTTCTGGCCCCTTGATTTTACTTTTGTATGTCCTTCAGAAATTATTGCACACGACAAAAGAATGAAAGAGTTTGAAAATAGAAATACAGCAGTTGCAGGTGTTTCTATCGATTCCCAGTTCACTCATTTTGCATGGAGAAATACTCCTGTTAATCAGGGAGGGATAGGCGAAGTAGCTTTTCCTCTGATAGCTGATGTAAAACATGAAATAACAAAAGCTTACGGAGTTGAACATGAAGACGGTGTTGCATTAAGGGCATCTTTTCTCATTGATACTGAAGGGATTGTGCAGCATCAGGTTGTAAACAATCTCCCTCTTGGAAGAAATGTTGATGAAATGATAAGGGTGATTGACGCTCTCCAGTTTACTGAAAAATACGGTGAAGTCTGCCCCGCGGGTTGGAACAGTGGTGATGAGGGAATGAAGCCTACAGCTGACGGTGTTGCAGACTATCTTGATAAAAATCAGGACAAATTATAAAAATATTTACCTGCCCTGAATATTCCAGGGCAGGTTTTTTTAACTATACTTCAACTTTATTGCCTGTAAGTTCCTTTAAAAGCAATTCAGCAGTAAATATTCCCGAAGCTATTCCCGGTGAATTTTTTGATGCTGAAACATTGTATAAATTTGATGGAAGAAATTCCTCCTTAACAGGCCCTTTTAAAACTTCGTTTACAGAAAGCCTTCTTCCGTAAGCATTCCCCATTTCTCCAGCAGTATCATTTTGTATATCGACTGATGAGATAATCTCTGTAAATAAGATGTAATCTTTTATTCCTGGGAAAATATTTTGTTCCAGTATTTCAGTTACATGCTCAGCAAGTATATTTTTGTATTCTTGTATAGAATTTTCACCTGCTTCATGAATATTTTTTTCCTGTTCAAAATTTCCCGGACAGAATACCACAAGACCGTCATTATCTGTATTATTCTTCCTTCCAAAACCGTTTGCTGTAGGTGAAGCTATAAAAAGCATCTGAGGTTTTTTAAGTACATCAGGGTTTTTATAGTCGATTTTATGACCTTTCTGCCACCAGAAATTTCGTCCTTTTATTTCTTCTATTCCCGGACATCCTGGCTTTAAGCCTATACAACAGGTCGGTATGGAATTTGACGGAGAATAATCATATTCATATTTATACTGTTTATTATCAAAAAGAGCATTGGTAAGTCTTGGTGATATATCAGAAAAGACAGCATCACATTCATATTCAGATCCGTCTTGGCATACAGCTTTAACAACCTGGTCGTTTTCAGTGACAAGTTTTACAACTTTTTTGTTTTTTTCTACAGATCCGTTGTTATTTTTTATAACCGAAGCCATGGAATCAAAAAAATGATCAAAACCGTTTTCAGGGTACCATGCACCTTCATGATAATTACCTGTACCTACAATATATGCAATTGCAGACATTTCTGATTCATTTTCTGCAAAAATACCGCTGTGACCATATAAAATTCTTTTTACAACAGGACTTAAACCGTATTGATTGAAAAAATCTTCAAGACTCTGATATATAGTTTTTCCAAGTTTGAGTTTTATTGACATATTAACATTGCCTGCCAGTAAAAATTTTGTAGCATGGAGAAATCTTCCTTCACTTGCTGAGTTTCTTCTGAAAAATGCTTTAAAAGTTTCAAAAATTAATATCATATCTTCAAAACATTCTCTTAAAACTGATTCTTCATCAGGAAAAAGTTTAATTAATTCATCTCTGAATGCCGGAAGTCCCATGGGTACTTTAAAGTTTACAAAAAAAGAATTTGGGTCAGTATTTCTGTTTCCTATGAAAAGATGTTCAAAACCGTTTTTTTTCATGTGTATAAATCTGTTGGAATTTTTTATTCCTGTAAATTCAAGAAATCTGTCTCCAAGTTCACCTTTACCGAATTCCCAGACATACTGCGGGCCCATGGAAAAGCTGAGTCCGTTTATTTCAAGACATCTGCCGTGTCCTCCTATATAATCTTTATTCATTTCAAGAACATTTACATGGTGCCCAAGACAGGCAAAAAGAGAACCTGAAGCCATTCCGCCTATTCCGCTTCCGATAACAACGATTTTTCTTGGAGTTTTATTCCAGTTTATATGATTTTTAGTTGTGAAAAAGGGAAGCCTTAGCTGTTCCCTTGCTTCCCTCATTTTTTCTTCTGATTTTTTCTTTGATATTTCTATTATTTCGCCTAAATTCATGATTTCTCCGTTTTTTTCAAAAATAATATATTGTGTAATTATTTTTTCTTTATTAATCAAGACCATCATATTACAATAAAATAAAATTTTAATAATAATTTATAAGAAAAGTTGTAAATGAATAAAATTATAAGAAGCTTTGTCTGGTCTTCGCTATATTTAAAATACGGTTTTTTAAAAATGACTAAAACCGGTCCATTTGGAATAAAAAAACCATTTTACATAAGATCTGCTGAAACTCAGCAGGATAATCTTTTGAAAAAGAAACTTATTCAAAACCAGGAAAAACAGTTTAATGAAGCTGCATGCTCAGTTGCATCTGTAGTTTCTGTTGTTAATGCAACCGGCAGTTATTTTTTTGGTGACAGTTTTGATAAAGTAACACAGCAGGAGATTCTTGATAAAGTAAGAACAGGTTTCTGGAAAGAAAGAATGTCTCCTGGCGGTCATAACGGCAGAAGAGGGCTTACTCTTGATTTGCTCTGTGAAGTGTTAAAAGAAAGCTTTGATATATATAAAATACCTTATGAGTCTGTTGAAGCTGTTTATGCTGTGAATAATAAATCAAAATCAGAAGTAAATAAGCTTAAAAAGCGACTGGAAGAATTTGAAGGTTCAGAAAAAGCATTAATTGTTGCACATTTTAACCAGGGAAAGTTTATTCCTTCTCTTGAAATACCCCACATATCACCTGTAGGCGGGTATAACCCTGAAACAGACAGAGTATTAATTCTTGATGTCGATTATACAGTAAAAAATAATTATACAATAGATTTTGATCAGTTTTTCAAAGGAATGTCTGATAAATACAATATCTTTTTCCGAAGACG
>JBNJDM010000112.1:0-5845 GCA_051744925.1 Thermodesulfobacteriota bacterium
GCTCAGTTTAGGATAGACAGAATAAAATAAACATAATATAACACCTGAAATTTGTTTTCTGAAACCGGATTTTAAATCTTTGTGAAGCAACCTTTATGCAGGCAAAATATGCTAAGTTTAAATTAGCCTGTATCAGTTTTTTTTAAATTTTGGAGAGGTATAAGTTTTGAGTTTTAAAATAAGAGAAAAAACCGATCAATATATTTCTTCTGCAGCAAAAAAACTTAATTATGCGGCAGCTGTTATGCTTGCCCTGATGATGATTATAACATGTGCTGATGTAATTCTAAGGTTTTTCAGGCATCCTCTTCCAGGCGCTTATGAACTTGTAGGCTTTTTCGGTTCCCTTACAGCAGCCTTTGCTCTTGCTGCTACCTCTCTTGGTAAAGGTCATATTGCTGTAGAATATCTGGTAAGTAAATTTCCTGAAAAAATTCAGAAAGTAGTTGAAAGAATAAACTGTTTTATAAGTTCTGTTATTTTCGGTGTGATTGCATGGCAGACTTTTTTGTACTCCCTTGACCTCAAGGCAGGTAATGAAGTCTCAATGACTCTGCAGATACCTCTATATCCTTTTTCAGCAGGAATAGCCTTTGGGTGTGCAATTGTGTCTCTTGTAATGCTTTTTCAGTCTCTTAATCTTGTTCATTACGGTTTTTCAAAAGGGTAGATATGTCGTTTACAATGATAGGTGTAATAGGAATTCTTTTTTTGTTTTTTCTGATTTTTTTCAGAATGCCTGTTGGTTTTGCAATGCTTCTGACAGGTGTTGCAGGTTTTTCTGCAATTGTTTCTCCCTCAGCAGCATTTTCAATGATGGTAAACGATATTGTCGATGTTTTCGGGTCTTACAGCTTAACTGTAATTCCTCTTTTTATATTAATGGGCCAGGTCGCTTTTCATGCAGGAATAAGCACCAGGCTTTTTTCTGTAGCATACAAGTGGATAGGTCACTGGCCCGGAGGAATGGCTATTGCTTCAGTAGGAGCATGCGCAGGTTTTTCTGCAATATGCGGATCAACCAATGCTACAGCAGCAACAATGGCCGCGGTAACCCTTCCTGAAATGAAAAAATATAATTATTCAGAGTCACTTGCAACAGGAGTTGTTGCGGCAGGAGGAAGTCTTGGCATACTTATTCCTCCAAGTGTTGTATTTATAATTTACGGAATAATAACAGAGCAGTCCATAGGTGATCTTTTTATGGCCGGAATAATACCCGGCTTAATACTTACTCTTCTTTTTGTAGGTGTAATTTCTTTATGGAGTATAATTAGACCGGCTGATGCTCCAAGAGGCCCGAAATTCGATTTTAAAACAAAAGTAAGATCTTTATCAGGAGTAATAGAAACTCTTGTTTTATTTGTAATGGTTATGGGCGGTCTTTTTGCAGGTCTTTTTACACCTACTGAAGCTGCAGGAGTAGGATCTTCTGGAACTATACTTTTGTCTGTTATAAAAAGAGATATAGGTTTTAAAGGCCTTACTGATGCGTTTACAGAAACAACAAGAATATCGTGCATGATCCTTATGATAGTTGCAGGTGCAACTGTTTTTGGTCATTTTCTTGCTATAACAAGGATTCCTTTCAGTATAGCTTCCTGGGTCGGAGGTCTTGAACTTTCAGGCTGGGCAGTAATGGCGGTTATTATACTTATATATATGATAGGCGGATGTTTTATTGATGCTCTTGCACTTATAATGCTCACTGTTCCGATTTTTTATCCGGTTGTGACTTCACTTGGATATGATCCTGTATGGTTTGGGGTTGTAATTGTTCTTGTAACCCAGATAGGTGTGATTACCCCGCCTGTTGGGGTTAATGTTTATGTTGTAAGAAGTGTTGCAAGAGATGTTCATCTTGGGACTATTTTCAGGGGAGTTCTGCCTCTTCTCGGTGCTATAATTGTCGCAACTTTTCTTTTAATAATTTTTCCCGATCTTGCCCTTTTTCTTCCAAATCTTGCAGGAGGAAAATAAATGTTTTCAGGCTTTACGGTTATATAATGAATATCTGGGTTGACGCTGATGCATGTCCTGTTGTGATAAAAGAGATTTTGTTTCGTGCTGCAGACCGCACAGGAATTATTGTAACCCTTGTTGCAAATAAATTTATAAAAGTTCCCCGTTCAAAATATATTAAAACTCTTCAGGTTGGCCAGGGTTTTGACAAGGCTGATGATGAAATAATAAATCAGATGTCACAAGGAGACCTTATTATTACAGCAGATATTCCACTTGCTTCAGAGGTTATTGAAAATAAAGGCATAGCCTTAAATCCCAGAGGTCTTTTGTATAGCGAGGATAATATAAAAGAAAAGCTTAATATGAGAGATTTTATGGAAACTCTCCGGGCAGGAGGTATTGATACTAAAGGACCTCCGGTTTTAGGGGAAAGAGAAAAGCAAAAATTTGCAAACAACCTTGATAAGATTATTGTAAATTATCAGAAATCCCTAAAATAGTGACTATGGTAAGATACTTGTATTTCTCGCAGGGGGCACAAAGGCGCAGAACACCGGATTATTTTAAATGCTTTAATTTTTTGAAAAGACAGAAGTCTGACCCAGGGCATCAATCCCTGGACTTATTTTTGAAAGATATTTAAACCTGTTCATTGTTTTAACCTATATTGAAAAGATCAGTAGTGTTTTTAAAAATTATTTCGGAAAGATTTTCCGGGTCCTGGTTTTTAACTTCAGCTATCTTGTTTAAAACACCCGGCAGAAAAGACGGTTCGTTTCTTCTGGTTTTATTTTTCTGGGGAGCAGGAGCAAGATAAGGAGCGTCTGTTTCTATGAGAATTCTGTCTTCAGGAAGATACTGAAGAATTTGTCTTAATTGTTCACCCCTTTGAAGAATTGTGACAACTCCGGTTATTCCTATATAAAGACCAAGGTCAAGGTATGCTTTCATTTCATCAAGAGTGCCGCTGAAGCAATGCACAACTCCGGACTTAATGCTGCTTGACTTAATCAGTTCAAGAAATCTTTTTTCAGAGTCCCTTTCATGAAAAATAAGGGGAAGATTTACTTCAGAAGCTGCATCTATCTGTCTTAAAAGCCATTTTTCCTGGTCATCAGCCGGAGAATGCATTCTGTTGAAGTCAAGGCCTGTTTCACCCCAGGCTTTTACGTATTCTGATTCTGATAATTTCTGAAGTTTTTTAATTGATTCTTCACTGCAGGAAGAGGCATCATGGGGATGAATTCCAACAGAAGTGTAGATGTTTGAATATTTTTCTGCAATTTCAAGTGCATGTAAGCATGTTTCAATAGTTACTCCTGCAATCAGCATGTGAGTAATGCCGTTTTCACTTGCTCTTTTTATAACTTCATCTCTGTCTTTATCAAAACTTTTATCATTAATATGGCAGTGGCTGTCAAAAATTTTCATAAAACTTAGCTCTTTTTTGTTACGTTTAAAAGAAGTACAACTCATTACCACCGAAAAAATAAAATATCAATTACCATAATGCATATTATTTTATTAAGAAAAAATACTAATGATTGATACTGTATTGACCAGATTAAATTAAATCAAGTGAATACAGGATTTCAGACTGAATTTTAAGTTTAGCTTATGCTTCAAAGCCATCAGTCATTTAATTTAAGTCTTGATATGATAGGTTTTATATGAATAAATTGAATTTTTACAGAATTTAAATTCTGAAATATTTTCCCGGGGAGATATTTATGTATGAAATAGTTGAAAGAAAAGAAATAGCAGAAAATATAATTTTAAATGAAATAAAGGCCGCAGATATTGCAAAAAAAGCAAAGCCCGGCCAGTTTGTACTTGTTAAGGCAGGGGAAAAAGGAGAGAGAATTCCTCTGACAATATCTTCTTCAGATAAAGAAAAAGGTACAATTACAATTATTTATATGGTTATTGGTAAATCAACCATGATATTTTCTGAACTTGGAAAAGGTGATTTTTTTCAGGATATTACAGGGCCTCTTGGAATGCCTACAGAAATAGAAAAGCTTGAAAGAGTTATCTGTGTAGGCGGGGGTACAGGTATTGCTGTTTTATACCCCATAGCAAAGGGGTATAAGGATAAAGGCAGCAATGTTGATGTAATTCTTGGGGCAAGAAATAAAAATCTTCTCATACTTGAGCAGGAGATGGATGAGCTTTCATCACAAACTTTTATATGCACAGATGACGGATCAAAAGGGCATAAGGGGTTTGTTACTGATATTTTAAAGGAAGAACTTGAAAAAAATCCTCCTGATGCGGTTGTGGCAATCGGGCCTGTAATGATGATGAAGGCTGTTTCAGAACTTACTGAAGACTATGGTGTTAAAACCCTTGTAAGTTTAAACCCTCTTATGATTGACGGAACAGGAATGTGCGGATGCTGCAGAGTCAGCATAGACGGTGAAACAAAATTTGCCTGTGTTGACGGACCTGAATTTGACGGTCATAAAGTCGATTTTAAAGAGCTGGAGATGAGACTTGGGGCTTACACAGATAAAGAAAAAACTGAATGTGAAAACCATGGTTGTAAAATAAGAGGAAAAAAGGAGTAAACGGGAAATATTATGTCTGAAAAAAGAAAAAAAACTCCAAGACAGAAAATGCCTGAACAGAAACCTGAAATAAGAAGAAAGAATTTTAAAGAGGTTCCTCTGGGATTTGATAATGAAACAGCTCTTCTTGAGGCTTCAAGATGTATTCAATGCAAAAAGCCGGGGTGTGTTGAGGGATGTCCTGTTTCAGTTCCGATTCCTCAGTTTATTAAGCTTATAACAGAACAAAAATATGATGAGTCAATATCAGAAATAAGAAAGAAAAACTTTCTTCCTGCTGTATGCGGAAGGGTATGCCCACAGGAGAACCAGTGTGAAGGCAGCTGTATTCTCGGCAAAAAAGGAGAACCTGTTGCAATAGGTGCTCTTGAAAGATTTGCCGCTGATAAAGAGATTCAGGAAGCTGAACAGGAAGTCTGTACTAATGTGAAGCCTGCGGGCAGAAAAGTAGCTGTTGTAGGTTCAGGGCCTTCAGGTCTTACTGTTGCAGGCGATCTTGCCCTTAAAGGCTATGATGTTTCTGTATTCGAAGCTTTTCACAAAGCAGGTGGGGTTCTTGTATACGGAATACCTGAATTCAGGCTTCCCAAGCATATTGTCGATTTTGAAATAAAAAAGCTTGAATCATGCGGAGTAAAATTTGTCTATAATTATGTAATAGGAAAGATAAAAAGTATTAATGACCTTTTTGAAGAAGGTTTTGATGCTGTTTATGTAGGCGTTGGAGCAGGGCTTCCTAAATTTCTCAATATTGAAGGTGAAAATTTCAACGGGGTTTTTTCAGCAAATGAATATCTTACAAGAGCAAATTTAATGAAAGCCTATGATTCTGACTATCACACACCAATTGCAAAAGGAAAAAATGTTGTTGTTGTCGGAGCCGGCAATGTTGCTATGGATTCTGCAAGAACTGCTCTAAGGCTTGGCGGAGAAGATGTTTCTGTGTCGGTTGTATACAGAAGATCAAGGGAAGAGATGCCTGCAAGAGCTGAGGAACTTCATCATGCAGAAGAAGAAGGTATAGAATTTAAGCTTCTTAACAATCCTGTAAGAATTCTCGGAGATGAAAAAGGGTGGATAAAAGGGGTTGAATGTATACAAATGGAGCTTGGAGAACCTGATGAATCAGGAAGAAGAAAACCTGTTCCAATAAAGGGAAGCGAGTTTATAATCGATTGTGATCTTGCAATTATTGCTGTGGGAAGCGGAGCAAATCCTGTTCTTACTAGAGCAGAAACCGATCTTCTCCTTGATAAAAGAGGATATGTGGATGCTGATTCTGATACAGGCAGAACTTCTGTTAAAGGAGT
>JBNJDM010000113.1:0-5703 GCA_051744925.1 Thermodesulfobacteriota bacterium
CAAGAGACTCCAGCCCTTCCAGGGACTCATCCACAAAACTTTCAAGTATCTCAGGATCAACATCGTAATTCTCCATAAAAAACCTCCGAAACTAATTAAACTTTCATACCCTTAAGTTCTTTAAGTTTTTTCTGCCATTTTTTTAAATCTTCAACAGCTTTTATAACTGCATCATCAAGTTCACTCATATCTTCCAGCGGCTTAAAAATACATGTATCTGCGCGGTACCTTAGAGCTGCAAGCAAATTATCCATAGTTACATAACCAGTAATTACAATACTATGAGTCATTGGATAATCATTTCGGATATGCTTGAGAAGCTCTACACCATTCATTTCAGGCATCATTATGTCTGTAATTACAACCTCGAATCTTTTTTTTTCCAGAGCTTCCAGCGCTTTAATTCCGTTAGCCGCAGTTTCAACTTCATAACCGTCAAACTCAAAATGCCGTGACAAAGAGTTTCTTATTTCCTCTTCATCATCAACAACAAGAATTCTTGCTTTACTGTGTTCCACATCAGACCCCTTTCATAAAGCTTATTTTTTTCGGCATTAAAACGTTTTATACATAAAAGCCCGTATACAGATTCAGAAAAATTTATAAAAGCCTGCTTAATACATAAACGTTTATAACAGCAAAAATCTTTAAAAATGAAATTATTCAGATTTTAAAACAGGCAGACTAATACAAAAATCTGCACCTCCTGAAGTACTGTTACATGCATCTATATTCCCTTTGTGATCCGTAATTATCCCGTGGGATATTGCCAGGCCCAGCCCGGTTCCCTTTCCAACAGCTTTTGTGGTAAAAAAAGGATCCCATATTTTTTTCCTCTGGTTTTCCGAAAGTCCCGGACCAGTATCTGAGACTCTTATTTTGATATTATCACCAACTTCTTCCGTTTTTATCCACAACTTTCCTTTTTTCTGGTTCTCCATTGCATCAGCAGCATTTGTAAAAAGATTTACAAAAACCTGTACAATCTTTTGCTCATCACCTTCTAAAAAAAGCTGTTTCTCTTCAAAGTCTTTTTCAACATCTATTTTATATTTTAATACATTGGAACAAAGCATAAGAGCTTCATTGATTTTTTCATGAATATCAAAAACAGTTTTTTCAGACCTGTCAGTTCTTGAAAAAGTCTTTAGTCCGTTTACTATTGTTCTTATTCTTTGAGCACCTTTTCTTATCCCCTGAATAACATCAGGCATAGCCCTGATTATAAAAGAGAGCTTTTTATCATCAGGATTATCTTTTGAGCATGTTCTCAAATAATTATCAGCTATTGGCCAGAATTTTTCAAAATCGGACAGATTCGTACAGATAAATGTAGTTGGATTATTAATTTCATGGGCAACTCCTGCTGTAAGAAGACCAAGCGAAGAAAGTCTTTCAGCGTGAACAAGCTGACTTGCCTTTTCTTCTGCAAGGCTTTCCATTTCTTCCGCATACTTCTCAAGCTCTGTGTTTGCAGCTGCAAGTTCTGAATAAAGAGATACAACCCTTTTCCCTACTTCAAGCCTGGACTGAAGTTCCAGACGATCAAAAGGTTTGGACAAAAAATCATCTGCACCTTCTGACAATGCTGTAGAAATAGCATCCTTATCCCATTTTGAAGTAATAAGTATAATATAAACTGCCGGATAATCCTTCTTGATTCTTTTGCATACCTCCAGGCCGTCAAGACCTGGCATTACCCAGTCAAGCACAGCAAGCCTTGGCCTGTTTTCACTTTTCAAAGTTTCAAGTGCTGAATATCCGTTATTTGCTCTTACAGCTTCATAACCGGATTTAGTAACTACTGCATCCAAAATTTCCAGCGATGTTATTTCGTCATCCGCAACCAGAACTTTCAAAATAAAATCCTTTTATATTGTGGTTTTCATATATTCAGCTGTTAAACGAAAACTGCTTTTTGTTCTTTTCTGCTTAAGATTCAACCGAAACTGAGAAACCATGCACTTTACTGTAAAAATTATTTTCTTTCTCCTTTTTCTGAATAAACCGGAAACATAATATAAAAAGTGCTTCCTTTCCCGGTTTCACTTTCTGTTAAAATTACGCCGCCGGCAGCTTTGACAATACCAATAACAGATGCAAGCCCTATGCCTCTTCCTGTGAATTTATCAGTATAAAAAGGATCAAAAATCTTATTGATTTTTTCAGGAGATATTCCGCATCCATTATCACTCACAGACAAGCATGCATAAGAACCTTTTCCAGGTTTCCAGTCTCTTGGGAAAAAGTTTTTTCCGTTAAGATCTAAGTTGTCTGAAATACTTACCTGAATCTGAACCTCACCTCCCGAATCAAAAGAATCAAGAGAATTACTTACTAATTCATCCAAAGCTGTACCCAGCTGATTCGGATCTATTTTAACCACAGGACCGGGCTCAGGAAATACTGTTTTTATATCAACTTTATCAGAAAGACTTTTTTTAATTTCTTCTGTTTTTTCCCGGCATATTGCCGAAATATCATAATTGGCCGGATTGCCGGGGGACTGCCCAAGATAAGTCAGCATAAATCTGCTTGTTTCAGCCGCCTTTCCAGCTGCTTTCTGAGCTTTGGACAAAATTTCTGTATTTGTGATATTTTCAGGATTACCAAATTCTAAAAGCTCCAGGGCTCCTATAACTACCGCAAGGTAATTATTAAAATTATGAGCTACTGCAGCAGACATGCGGGAAAGACTTTCTGATTTTTCAGCATAAATACGCTTTTCTTCTGCCTCTTTCAAATCTGTAAGATCATAAACAGTAACAAAAATTACTTGAAAGCCTTCTGAATTTTTTTCAACTCTGCCTGATGCACGTATATTTATAATTTTTCCGTCTTTTCTTATGAACCTGAACTCTTCCGGTGCAAGCTCTTCTCTTACAGAATCAACTCCTTTATTCAGCCAGTCAAAAAACCTGTTTTTATCTTCAGCGAAGCAGACATCATTGACTAAACTGTAAGACTCCGACTGATAATCATTTTCATATTTCAAAAGAGTTAGAAGACCTTTTGAGGGTTCAGTTCTTCCAGTCTCCGGCTCCCATATAAAACTTCCCAAACCTGCCATATGATGAGCTTCTGCAAGCATTTTCTCACTTCTTCTTAACTCCACAGTCCTTTCCTCAAGAATCTCTTCAACTCTTAACAGAAGTCTTTCTCTGCGGGCTCTCATACAAAGTTCAATAAGATATTCAGATTTAAAAGGCTTTAAAAGGTAGGCTGCTGCTCCCAGCTTCATCCATTTGATGGCAAGCTCCGGATCAGGATCAGTAGTCATCATTATGCATACAGAATCAGATTTTACCAATAAAAACTCTTTAAGAAGAATATCTCCTTTTCCGTCGGGAAGATAGTAATCTATGACTGCCACATCATAATTATAGTTTTTATAAAAATCATTTGCTGTTTTAATATCCGGGGCAACATCTGCGTGTGCTCCGTTTTTTAGAAAACTTTCTTTTATAAACCTGGCCTGAGATATGCTATCTTCAACAATAAGTATTCTGAGTTTTTCTTTGGGATTTTGGCCTTTAATTAAATTTTTCACAACGTTTAAGAATCTTTTGCCGTCAACAGGAGAAGATAAAAAACCGTTTGCTCCGAGATCAGCGGTTATTCTTGAAGATTCTTCTCCTGAAAAAGTTGCGGAAACTACAAGTATCGGAACTTCGTTTAGTTCTTTATATGCTTCTGACCTGAGAAGACGACAGAATTTCCATCCGTCTATATTGGGCATGTAAAGATCTGTTACAATAAGATCCGGCGGATTCTCCCTTTCTATTAAACTCAAAGCTTCTTCAGCACTTTGACATGGCTCTGTGTTAAATCCGTCATTTTCCAAAAGCCCTGAAAGAATGTTTAACTGAGTTATATCATCATTTACAACCAGGATTAAGTTGCTGCTCATTTTACCCCCGGATAAAAAAGTTTCTTAATCATATCTGAATTGAGCTTTTCATTTTTCCGCAGCTGAGTATTAAATCATCTTATGTTAATATTGATATTATTTGTCTTACAAATGGATGAAATTTAAAAATTACGCAGTCAAATATCACTTATAAATATATCTTCTATGAAATTTTTACACAAGCGATTCTTTTTCATAAAAGTAAACGCTTAAATCATATATAAACTGCATTAAAAAATTTTAACCATATTCATTTTGATCTGTTTTTATGTTTTTTTTTCAGTTAATATTCTTGATAAAATAATGTCGAATATTTATAAATAAGGATGCTGAAATGAGCTTTAGTTTTTTGAAAAACCTGACAATCAGAAAAAAAATACTTTTTTTATGCACTGCAGGCCCTGTAATACTTGGAATCTCTATAATAATCACAATAAATACAGTTGTAAAATCAAACACTTCGGAAATGGAAGACTTTCTGAGAAAAGATATGGAAAACCAGATAGGTGTTGTGGCTGAAGGCATATACAATATGGTTGAAACTCAGGATATTCTGCTTCGGGACAAGCTTAAGGGTGACTTAAACGTTGCTTCCAATGAAGTGAAGGAAGCAGGCGGAGTAAGAATAAGTGAAGAATCAAGAAAAGTTCCGGCTGTTAATCAGTATACTAAAAAAGAGTCAAAGATTGATCTTCCATATATGCTTGTGGGAGACAAACAAATTGAATACAACAGAAATACAGATATAAAAACCCCGGTTGTTGATAAAGTTAAATCAATGGTAGGCGGTACAGCTACCATATTCCAGAGAATGAATGAAAAAGGGGATATGTTAAGAGTTGCCACAAATGTAATAAAGGAAAACGGAGAAAGAGCTGTCGGAACATATATCCCTGCAACAAATCCCGACGGCAAGAAAAATCCTGTTATTTCAAAAGTTTTATCAGGCAAAACATATATAGGCAGAGCCTATGTTGTTAATGCCTGGTATATTACTGCATACAAACCTATAAAAGATTCTTCCGGCAGAATTACCGGAATTTTGTATGTTGGTCTACCCCAGGAATCTGTAGGAGAAATCCGCAAGGCAATTGAAAATATAAAAGTCGGTGAAACAGGTTACGCATTTGTTCTTGGCGGAGAAGGATCAAACAAATACCATAGTGTGATTCATCCAGAACAAGGAAGTGGTAAAGATTTTACAGATCTTAAAAATTCCGAAGGAGAATTCTTTGTAAGAGAAATGGTGGACAAGGCTTTAAAAACAAACAACGGAAGCATGAAATATGTATACTACAACTGGAAAAATCCCGGAGAAAAAGAGTCCAGAAAAAAAATAACTGCTGTAACTTATTATGAACCCTGGGGATGGGTAATAGCTGCAAGTACATATGAGTCTGAATTTCTGACTTTCCTTGCCAGAGTCAAATCTTTGTTTAATGAAATTATATCAAACTCTTTTGTTATTATTGCCGTGCTTGTTATGCTTTTTGGAGGTATTTCAATATATCTTTCAGGAAAAATTTCAAGAGGAATTATATTTGTAACAGACAGCCTAAAAGATATAGCAAGCGGAGAAGGCGACCTGACAAAAAGAATAAACACAAAATCAGGTGATGAAACCGGAGACCTTGCATACTGGTTCAATACATTTACTGAAAAAATTCAGAATATGATAAAAGAAATTTCAGAAGGTTCAGCTTCACTTAATTCATATTCCAAAAACATTTCAGAACTTGTGGAAAATGTAGCAGAAGCTTCAAGAAATACTCTTTCAAAAACATCTGAGGTCT
>JBNJDM010000114.1:0-5666 GCA_051744925.1 Thermodesulfobacteriota bacterium
GATGGAAGCTGACGCGCCGCCGGAAAAATGTCCTTCGTGCGCTCAGAAATGTGAATTTGTTGATAATACATGTTATACTCCTGACTGTCACTGGGAAGGCAAAGATGACAGAATAGGCAAAAATAAAACCAAAGAGTAATATTTAAATGCTGCATAAGTAATGTTTATGCAGCATTTTTATTTTATCCGGTAATTAAAAAATGATTCATGAAATTTATTTACAAAGTTATGTGCGGGATGGTTTAATTATTTAAGTTTCGCAAAATTTGAACTTCCTCAAAGTTTTATCGTTTTATCATGCACAAATATTTTGCCGGTTTTCATATCCGGTATTTTTGTTATCAGTAATAAATTATGGTCAGTCCGGCTTGGTCTGTGTGTAAATCAGGTCTGTTATATATCCGCAGTTTTTGCAGGCTTATAATTATACCAAACAGCCGGATCAGAAGAAAAATATAAATTTTAAAAGTGAGGGGTCTTTTTAATGGATGTTGTTTTTCTTTCAAGGCTGCAGTTTGGAGCAGCTACGATTTTCCACTTTTTGTTCGTGCCTCTGACTCTTGGTCTTTCATTCATGGTTGCCTACATGGAGACCAAATATGTAAGAACCAAAGATCCTGTTTATCTCTCAATGACGAAGTTCTGGGGAAAACTTTTTCTTATTAACTTTGCCGTTGGTGTTGTAACAGGTATAACTCTTGAGTTTCAGTTCGGTACAAACTGGTCAAGGTATTCAGCTTATGTTGGAGATATTTTCGGTTCCCTTCTTGCCATTGAAGCTACGGTAGCATTTTTTCTTGAGTCTACTCTGATAGGTATATGGATATTTGGCTGGAAAAAGCTTTCAGCAAAAGCACATGCGTTTGTTATGTGGCTTGTAGCTATAGGCGGAAGTCTTTCAGCTGTATGGATTCTTATTGCAAACGCCTGGATGCAGCATCCTGTAGGTTATGCAATAAGAAACGGAAGAGCCGAATTAACAGATTTTATGACTGTTATAACCCAGAAATTTGCTGTTCTTACAATTCTTCACACTCTTGCAGCAGCTTTTGTCTTAAGTGCTTTTTTTGTAATGGGGATAAGTGCATGGCATCTTTTAAAGAAAAATCAAATCGATTTTTTTACAAAATCTTTCAGAATAGGGCTGGTAGTTGGAGTCCTGAGTACGTTTTTTATAATTATTGAAGGCGATTTCCATGCTGTTGATGTTGCAGAAGTTCAGCCTGCTAAACTTGCTGCAATGGAGACTCACTGGGAGACAAAGCCAAATGCCCCTGTTTTTCTGTTTTCATGGCCGGACACAGAAAATGAAAGAAACCATATTGAAATAGGTGCTATCCCCGGACTTTTGAGTTTTTTGTCACATCATGATGTAAACGCACCTGTGACAGGACTTAAAGATATTCCAAAGGATGAAAGGCCTCCTGTTGCTCTTACAGCTATTTCTTTTAAAATTATGGTCGGGCTTGGTTTTTATTTTCTGGTGGTTATGATTATGGGTGTTTTGTTCAGGAACAAGCTCCTTGAAAAGAGGTGGTATTTATGGATGATGGTCTGTTCAATACCACTTCCCTATATTGCCATAGAGTTTGGCTGGATTCTTACAGAAGTCGGCAGGCAGCCATGGATAGTATACGGACTGTTTAAAACAGCTGATGCAGCATCTCCTATAGCAACGGGTCAGGTACTGACAACCCTTATAGGCTTTATAGTTCTTTACAGTCTGCTTGGAGCTGCAGGATTTTATATGATTTATAAAAATGCCGTAAAAGGTCCTGTAGATATCAAGCATGGATAATGGCAAATTATTCTTTATAATATTGGAGGCATAAATGGTATTAGAGTCTATCTGGTTTTTTCTGTGGGGTCTTTTGTGGGCAATATTTTTTATGACAGACGGTTTTGATCTGGGGATAGGAACTGTTTACCCTTTTATAGGAAAAAATGAAGAAGAAAAAAGGGTGATGATTAACTCCCTTGGTCCTTTATGGGATGGAAATGAAGTCTGGCTTATTACAGCCGGGGGCGTAACTTTTGCAGCTTTCCCCCTTGTTTATTCTGTTATGTTTTCAACGCTTTATACCCCTTTGATGCTGATTTTATTTGCACTGATTATAAGGGGCGTCTCCTTTGAATTCAGGGGGCTTTCCCAGAATAAGGCCTGGGTGAGAACCTGGGACACTGCCGTATTTTTGGGGAGTTTCCTTCCTTCATTTTTGTTTGGTGTTGCTTTTGCAAATATATTCCAGGGTATTCCCTTTGACGGAGAAGGGATTATGCATGGAAACCTTTTCTCTCTTCTTAATCCTTACGGGATTTTAGGCGGAGTCTTGTTTACAGTTCTTTTTGTAGGACACGGTCTTATATGGATATGCATACGTGGTTTTGGCAAACTTCAGGACAGAGCTCATAATCTTGTAAAAAAAGTATGGGCTGCAGAAGTAATAACAGTGGCTGTTTTTCTTGCAGCAAGTTATACTTATACAGGTCTTTATGAGAATTATATAAGTTATCCTGTTTTATGGCTTATACCGTTTGCAGCAGCAGCCTCACTTTTAATGATGAGAATTTTCATTGAAAAGGAAAACTTTTTTAAGGCCTGGGGTGCATCAGCCGCTGCTATAGTTTTTTGTACATTCTTTGGAATTGCAGGGCTTTTCCCTGATCTTTTCCCTTCAAGTATAAACCCTGAATACAGCCTTAATGCATTTAATGCTTCTTCAAGTCCTCTTACTTTAAAAATTATGCTTGGAGTTGTAGTTGTTTTTATTCCCATAGTTATTGCTTACCAGAGTTTTGCATATAAACTGTTCTCAACCAAAGTCGATCCTAAAGACTTTACATATTAATTTATATATATAAAACCCGGGCGGTACAAAATTTGCCCGGGTTTTAGCTGAACAGACAGATTTTTAACGATTATGCTCTATTGTTTAGTACTTGGTTCAAAATCAGAAGTTTTTCTAGTCACTCCAGATTAAAAATTTAACAGCAGGAATATTTAATCAGCATCTTTGGATTCAAGGATTTCACGTACTTTATTTCCCAGATCCTTTGCTGAAAAAGGTTTCTGGATAAAATACATACCTTTGTCCAGAACACCCTGATTGGCAATTATGTTGGCTGTATATCCGGACATGAACAGGCGCTTGATGCCTGGATATATCGAAAGCATTTTTTCAGCCAGCTCACGGCCGTTCATTTCGGGCATTACAACATCAGTTATTAGCAGGTCAATCGGTCCGTTTTTTTCCCGGGCCAGGTGGATTGCCTCTCCCGGAGCTTTGGCTGCAATTACTGAATACCCCATTTTTTCGAGTATTGTCGATGTCAGTTGCAGGATTGCAGATTCGTCCTCTACCAGCAGGATTGTTTCGCTTCCTTTTGTCGCCGGCATTTCTTCTCTCTTATGAGTTTTAGCCGTTGTTGCTTCAGACTGCAGCGGCAGGTAAATTTTAAAAGTTGTTCCTCTGCCCGGTTCACTGTAGGCTTTGATAAAGCCGTTATTTTGTTTAACTGCACCATAAACCGATGCCAGACCAAGGCCGGTACCTTTACCCTGTTCCTTGGTAGTAAAAAACGGTTCAAAAAGATGGTTTATGGCATCTTTTTCCATGCCGCAGCCATTGTCGCTTACTGCCAGCAGTACGTAATCTCCTGGTACTGAACCCGGGTTAAAGGTAGGGTATTCTTCATCAAGAGAAACTACTTCTGTTTCGATGGTTATATTGCCGGCGTATTCGATTGCGTCACGTGCGTTAACACAGAGGTTAACCAGGATCTGATCAATCTGGGAAGGGTCTGCTTTGACCGGGACAGGTTTTTTTGACGGCATCCAGTTTAAATCGATATCTTCTCCTATGAGCCGGCGCAGCATTTTAAACATGCATTCCACGGTTTCATTGAGATCGATGATTTTGGGTGCAATGGTCTGCTTTCGGGCAAATGTTAATAATTGCCGGGTCAGATTCTCTGATCGCTCGGCGGCTTTGCGGATTTCCTGCAAATTGTCAAAAACCGGTTGACCAGGGGAGATTTCATCCAGAGCCATCTCTGTATGACCTAGAATCACTCCCAGCATATTGTTGAAGTCGTGTGCTACCCCTCCTGCAAGCTGGCCAACAGATTCCATTTTTTGTGACTGAAGAAGCTGAGACTGAAGTTTTTCCTTTTCCGATTCGGCGAGTTTTCGTTCGGTGATGTTTCTTGTGTTGAATAAGATTTGTTCAGGATTTTCTTTTTCATCCCTTAATATTGTTCCTATGGTTTCAAACCATAGATAGGTTCCGTCAATACGTTTATAACGATAAGCTATCTTACGGTTTTCTCCTGATTTTAAAAAATTGGAGAATTCTTTACTGACAGAATCAACATCATCGGGATGCACAAATTCCATAACATTTTTTCCAATCAGATCCTTACTCTTATATCCGATTATTTCGTGTGATTTACCTACCAGAGTAAAGTTGCCTTCCAGATCGGATAGTGCTATCAAATCAAAGTTGCTGTCGAAAATTCTTTGTAAAAGGTCATTTTTTTCCTGTAAAATTTTTTCTGCATGTTTGCGGTCTGTAATATCCTGAGCCGCGCCCCATAGCCCGATTGTTTTGCCTTGTTTGTTCTGTACAGCTTCTCCCCTGACCCACATCCAGCCGTTGCCGGAGTCTTTTTTTACTGTTCGTAATTCCAGTTCATAAGGAATTCCGGTTTGTCGGGTTTTCTCAAGGGATCTGGAGAGTCTTTCCCAGCTTTCCTGTGTAAATAATTTCATGTGTTCGTTAAATGGAGGGGGTGCCATGGTTGGATCAAAACCATACATCTTATACATTTCTTCTGTCCATGTAACACTGTTTGTTTCTACATCTAAATACCAGCTGCCTATATGCGTTAATTCCTGAGCTTTTTTCATTTCGTGTTCACTTTTGATTAGCTCCTGTTCTATCTGCTTGCGCCGGGTATTGTCCCGGGATAATTTGATTTTGCTGTAGCTTAGTGATGATATCATTCCGGCAAGTTTAGCATAAAATGTCATTGCCGATTTTACTGTTTCTCTTTTTAAACGGGGAACCCTGTCAAGAGCTGCTATGTATTCTTTTTCATCGAAGCCATATTGTCTGGCCTGTTTTCTGAAAAGCTCGTAATCGACATGTTCGTCCTCGTAAAAAAACTGTCCTATGTAAATATTGCCGAGATGTTTTCCTCCGATTTGAAGAGGACTTACCATATCCCACATATTGTTTTTGCAATAATATGCTTTAAAGTTGCCTGCCGGTACATCGCTGGCAAGAGCCAGGTCACTCTCCAGACAATTTTTAGCGGTATCAGGGTGTACGCGGTGAAATTTTGTGCATATATCCTGCCAGCCTACAGCAACCAGAACATTCCCTGATATATCAAGTATTGCACTGCATATTTTAGAAAACTTATAGAAATCTTCAAGCAGAGCTTGCAGCTTTTCAGAGTCGATAATATCACCAAGATTAAGTTTATCGATGTTGCCTTCTGGTTCAAGTATAGCATTAAGTTTTTTTTTGATTGTAGCTTCGCTTTCTTCAAGTGCTTTTTGCGCTTCATGTTCTTTGATCTGGTCCCGGAACACCATTACCACTCCGTTAATTTCACCGGAATCATTACGGATAGGAGCGCCGCTGTCGGTAATGGGGATT
>JBNJDM010000115.1:0-5533 GCA_051744925.1 Thermodesulfobacteriota bacterium
AAAAAAATTTTAAGCCGCGGGTTGTTTATCCGCGGCTTTTTTTATTTTAAAGGAGTAAAAATGGAATTAAAATCTTTTCCGTCAAAATCAGAGTTTGTTGAATTTTCCAAAGAATACAATGTTATTCCTGTATGCAAGACAATACTTGCAGATTCGGATACTCCTGTATCTTTGCTGAGAAAATCGTTTAAAGAGGGAATGCCTCTTTTTTTGCTTGAAAGTGTAGAAGGGGGCGAAAAATTCGGAAGATTCAGTTTTTTAGGTATTTCTGCAAGGTATATAGTAAAGGTTTTTCAGGATAAAATAAGGGTTTCAGGGCTAAACTCAATAAATGAATATGAACATAACAATGATCCTTTTTCTGCTTTAAGAAAATTTTCAGATCAGTTTAAAGCTGCTCCTGTAAAGGAGATAGAAGGTTTTTATTCCGGCCTTGTGGGGTATATGACATATGAAATGATATCATTTATTGAGGATATACCAAGCAAACTTCCTTTAAATGATCCTTTAGCACTTTTTATGGTGCCTGATTCAATGCTTATTTTTGATAATGTAGAAAATACTGTAACACTTGTATCTGTTGCATTTCTTGAAAACGGATCTGATCCTGCAACAGTTTATAATGCTGTTTTATCAAGACTTGACGGTATTTTGTCTGTAATAGAGTCACAAATTCCCTTTGAAAAGGAAATATATGAGGAAAATGTTCCAAAACTTAAGCCGGTTGGAGATAAAGAATCTTTTAAGCTTAAGGTTGAAAAACTTAAAGAGCACATAAAAGAGGGTGATATAATTCAGGCAGTTATTTCCCAGCCTTTCACAGCCCCGCTTTTTTTTGATCCTGTCTCTTTGTACAGGGCACAGAGATATATAAATCCTTCTCCTTATCTTTTTTATTTTCAGTGCGACGATATTGCAATTGCAGGCTCATCTCCTGAAACCATGGTTAAGGTAAAGGATAATCAGGCAACCTTAAGACCGATTGCAGGAACAAGACCAAGAGGTGGCAGCGAGCAGGAAGACAGACAATTTGCAGATGATCTTTTAAAGGATGAAAAAGAAAAAGCTGAACATCTTATGCTTGTTGATCTTGGCAGAAACGATCTGGGCCGTGTTGCTGAAACAGGAAGTGTTCAGGTTACAGATCTTATGTTTGTTGAAAGATATTCACATGTTATGCATCTTGTTTCAAATATTACAGCCGACATAAAAAAAGAATGTGATGTATGGGATGTAATAAAGGCGAGTTTTCCTGCAGGGACTCTTACAGGAGCCCCAAAGGTAAGAGCAATGGAGCTTCTTTCCGAATATGAGGATTATCCAAGAGGACCATACGGAGGTGCAGTCGGATATATAGATTTCAACGGAAACATGGATTTTGCAATAACGATCCGTACTGCTGTTATAAAAGACAACCAGGTTGTAGTAAGGGCAGGTGCAGGTATAGTTGCAGATTCAGATCCTGAAAAAGAGTATGAAGAAACAGTAAATAAATCAAAATCTATAGAAAAGGCTGTAAATCTTATAGGAAGGAGTCTTGTATGATTCTGGTAATAGATAATTATGATTCTTTTACATACAACCTGGTTCAGTATTTATCAGGCTTTGGTGAAGAGGTTGAAGTAAAAAGAAACGATAAAATTTCAATATCTGAAATAAAAGATATGAAGCCAGAGGGAATTGTAATTTCTCCGGGTCCGGGAAGACCTGAGTCTGCTGGTATTTCTGTTGATATAATAAAAAATTTTGAAACGCTTATCCCGATTCTTGGAGTTTGCCTTGGGCATCAGTCCATAGCTTATGCTTACGGAGGCGAAATTATTCATTCAAAAAAACTTATGCACGGGAAATCATCAATTATAACAGGTGATGAAAAAGGTGTTTTTGCAGGAATTAAAAAACCTGTTCAGGTTATGAGATACCATTCCCTTGCAGTAAATGAAAAAACTCTTCCTGACTGTCTTGAAGTAACAGCACGAAGCGAAGACGGCGAAATAATGGGAATAAGGCATAAGAATAATCCTGTGGAGGGGATTCAGTTTCATCCTGAATCTATAATGACTCCCCAGGGAAAAAGAATTTTAAGAAATTTTATTAAAATTACAAATAATTACAAGGAGGCATTATGTCTTTGAAACTTTATCTTGGTCAGCTTGTCCAGGGAGTCGATTTAACAGATACTGCAATGAAAGATGCAATGGATATAATTTTTTCAGGCAAAGCTTATGAATCTCAGATAGGTGCTTTTCTTGCTGCGCTTTCTCTTAAAAAAGAGACACATCTTGAGGTTGCAGGAGCTGCAAAATCGATGCGTGAAAATGCTACGAGAATTCAGACATCAGGAGGCCCTGTAATTGATACCTGCGGTACAGGCGGAGACGGGCTTAATACTTTTAATATTTCAACAACTGTTGCTTTTGTTGCAGCAGGAGCAGGAGCTGTTGTTGCAAAGCACGGCAACAGATCTGTCACAAGCACAAGCGGTAGTGCAGATCTTCTTGAAGCTCTTGGTGTTAAAATAGATACAGATCCTGAAATTGTTGAAGAATGCATATTTGAAACAGGAATAGGTTTTATGTTTGCTCCAAGATTCCACGGAGCAATGAAGTATGCGGGAAAAGTAAGAAAAGAGGTTGGTTTTAAAAGTATATTCAATATGCTGGGACCTCTTACAAATCCTGCAGGAACAAGATGTCAGCTTATAGGAGTTTTTGCTCCCGAGCTTACTGAAATGTTTGCAAGTGCACTTGATAAGCTTGGATCAAAAAGGGTTCTGGTTGTTCACGGACATGACGGACTTGATGAAATTTCTGTATCAGCTCCAACAAGAATTTCTGATCTTAACGACCATAATATCAGAACCTACGATTTAAACCCTGAAAAATACTTTGGTGAACTTGCTGATATTTCATCAATTAAAGGGGGAACACCTGAAGAAAATGCTGTTATTACAAAAAATATTTTATCTGGAAAAGAAAACGGCCCAAAGCAGAATGTCGTACTTATAAATTCTGCAGCAGCTCTTATTTCAGCAGGTATAGCAAAAGATTTTGATGAAGGGATTGAACTTGCCCAAGAATCTGTAACAAGTAAAAAAGCTCTTCACAAACTCGAAGTTTTAATAGATTTCACAAATGAGAACGGATAAAAAAATGTCTGTACTGGATAAAATTGTAGAGTCAAAAAAAGATGAAGTAAGGAAAAGAAAAAAAGATGTGCCTGTTAAATCTTTTGTAGAAAAGATAAAAAAAGGGAGAAACTCTTTTCTTACCAAAAAGCCTGATGAGGTTCAGATCATTGCTGAAATTAAAAGGGCGTCTCCTTCAAAAAAGGATATAGCCCCAAATCTGATTCCTGAAAATAAAGCTCTTCAGTATTATAAAGGCGGGGCATCTGCAATATCTGTTCTTACAGATTATCCTTATTTTAAAGGAACCCTGGATGATTTAAAAAAAGTAAAATCTTCAGTTGATATACCTGTGCTTAGAAAAGATTTTATTATTGATGAATATCAGGTTTATGAATCAGCTTATTATGGTGCGGATGCAGTTTTGCTCATAGCAAAAATTCTTACAAAGGATCAGCTTGAATATTTATACAATACGTCTGTGGAGCTCGGCATAATTCCCTTTGTCGAGATATATGGCGATGAAGATCTTGAAAAAACAGATGAAATAAAAAATGCATTTATCGGAATAAACAACAGAAATTTACAAAATTTTGAAACATCACTTGATAATGTTCTTTTTATGGCAGAAAAACTCGATTCTTCAAATATTCCTGTTTCCTTAAGCGGTATAAGTTCATCTGATGATGTTTACTACCTTTTTAAAAGAGGAATTAATAATTTTCTCATAGGTGAATACTTGTCCAAAAGTAATGATTCATCAGAAAAAATAGCGGAGATAATAGAAAAATGCAGGAAATGATTAATCCTGAAGTAAAAATATGCGGAATAACAAATTATGAAGATGCCCGGATATGTGAAAAAAGCGGGATAGACTGTATAGGATTTGTATATTTTAAAAAAAGCAAAAGATATATAACCCCTGAAAAAACTTCAGAAATAACAAAAAAACTTGAAAATATTTCAGCAGCAGGGGTTTTTGTTGACTCTCCTGTTGAAGAAGTAATTGATACAGTAAAAACTGCAGGTCTTGATACAGTTCAGCTCCACGGCAAAGAATCGTATGAATATATAACAAGGCTTAAATCGCTTATAAATATAAATGTTATTAAGTGCCTTTATGTAAATGATTATCCTGGAATTAATATGATTTCTGATTATTCAGGCTTATGCAGAGGGTTTATTATAGAAGCCGAAAAAAAGGAACTTCCCGGAGGAAACGGTGAAAAATGGGATTACTCTAAACTTGCCGGTTTATCAAAAGATAAAAGAATAATAGCTGCCGGAGGATTAAATCCGGAGAATTTTAAGAATGCAGCAGAAAAAAGCGGATGCTCAGCTTTTGATATGAGTTCCGGAGTAGAGATTTCTCCGGGTAAAAAAAATCATGAAAAAATAAAAATAATAGCAAAGCTTAAACAAGAGATAATAATTAATAAAACCGGGAGAATTTTCAATGAAATCATTACCCGATAGCAAAGGTTATTACGGCAGATTCGGAGGCCGTTTTGTAGGAGAGACACTTTTTTATGCAATAGAAGAACTTGAAAAAGGTTTTAATGAAATTGCTGAAAAACCTGATTTTAAAAAAGAGCTGTATGATCTTTTGTCAAATTATGCAGGAAGACCAACACCTTTATTTTATGCAAAAAAACTTACAAAGTATGCAGGCGGAGCAAAGATTTATCTTAAAAGGGAAGATCTTTTGCACACAGGAGCACATAAAATAAACAATACTCTTGGTCAGGCTCTTTTAGCACAGAAAATGGGTAAGAAAAAAGTTATAGCAGAAACCGGAGCAGGGCAGCACGGAGTTGCAACTGCTACTGCAGCAGCTCTTCTTGATCTTGAATGTAAGATTTTCATGGGTATAGAAGATATAAGAAGACAGGCACCAAATGTTGAAAGAATAAAGCTTCTTGGAGCAGAAGTAATACCTGTGGATGAAGGCAGGGGAACTTTAAAGGATGCTATGAATGCAGCCTTAAGATACTGGACTGGTACAGCAGATAATACTTTTTATATAATAGGTTCTGTTGCCGGTCCTCATCCTTACCCGTATATAGTAAGAGAGTTTCAAAGAATAATAGGCCAGGAAACAAAGGAGCAGTCTTTAAAACAGACAGGTAAAATTCCTGATCTTCTTATAGCCTGCGTAGGTGGGGGAAGTAATGCAATGGGCATTTTTTATGATTTTATAGATTCCAAAGCCTCTCTTTTAGGTGTTGAAGCTGCAGGAAAGGGTACAGAGACACCAGAGCATGCTGCAACTTTATTAAAAGGAAGCATAGGAGTTTTACACGGAAGCAGATCATATCTTCTTCAGGATGATTTCGGACAGGTGAATGAAGCTTACTCAGTTTCAGCAGGACTTGATTATCCCGGAGTAGGTCCTGAGCATTCATA